>CALXFT010000001.1 GCA_944387635.1 uncultured Oscillospiraceae bacterium
CACTGCCGCTGCGCCTGCGGCACGGAGCGGGACTTCCCGGCCACGCTCCTGACCACGGGGAAGCAGACCAACTGCGGCGGCCCGGCCCACGCCAAGAACTACGCCTACCGGGATATCACCGGCAAGCGTTTTGGCATGCTCACGGCCCTGTACCCCACGGACCGCCGCACCGACAAGGGCTATGTGATCTGGCACTGCCGCTGCGACTGCGGCCGGGAGCTTGGCGTGTCCTACAATGACTTGCGATACAGCGCCACATCCAGCTGCGGCTGCCTGAAACGGGAGCACGAACAGAACCTTCGCCGGTATCTGACCAACGTCGGACACACCTCCCTGGATCAGATCCGAAGCAACAAGCTCCCCGCCAACAACACCACCGGCGCCAGGGGCGTATACCTGGTGAAGGGAAAGTATTTGGCAAAGCTGGTTTTCCAGAAAAAGGCCTACTATCTTGGGACCTACGACACCATCGCCGAGGCCGTAGAGGCCCGGAAGGAAGCCGAGGACGCCCTGTTCCGCTCCACCTTGGACTACTACGAACGCTGGCAGCAGCACGCCCAGGAGGACCCGGACTGGGCGGAAGCGAACCCGGTCCGGATCTCCGTCACCCGCTCCGGCGGCAGATTCCGGGTGAGCTTTTACCCGGTGCTGGAATAGAGGCGCGGCAATGCCGCGCCTCGCTACGTTGTCCGCAGGCCGTCCTTGGCTCGCCCCTTGGGGAGAGCTGTCACGCGAGCAGCGTGACTGAGAGGGGCCTGGGAGCAGCTGATGATATCTCGGTGTTTCACAAGAACGCGCCGGGGTATCGACCTCTCAATCAAAAATCAAAGATTTTTGCCAGCTCCCCTTCGCAAGAGGAGCCAAGGAGGCGCGGCGGTCAGATCTCCAATTCCACCGGGCAGTGGTCGGAGCCCAGGACCTGGGTGTGGATGGGGGCGGAACGGATGCGTTGGGCGAGCCGGTCGGAGACCAGGAAGTAGTCAATGCGCCATCCGGCGTTGTTTTTCCGAGCGTTGAAGCGGTAGCTCCACCAGCTGTAGACTCCCGTGGCGTCGGGATTCAGATGCCGGAAGGTGTCCGTAAATCCGGCGTCCAGGAGCTTGCCGAAGCTCTCCCGCTCTTCGTCGGAGAAGCCCGCGTTACCCCGGTTGGAGGCCGGGTTTTTCAGGTCGATTTCCTGATGGGCCACGTTCAGATCTCCGCAGGCGATCACCGGCTTCTCCCGGTCCAGGCGACACAGGTATTCCCGAAAGGCCCCGTCCCACTTCAGCCGGTGGTCCAGCCGGGCAAGGCCCTGCTGGGCGTTGGGGGTGTAGCAAGTGACCAGATAAAAGTCCGGGTACTCCAGGGTGATCAGACGGCCCTCGGTGTCCAGCTCCGGAACGCCCAGGCCGTAGGTCACGGACAGAGGCGGCTCCTTGGCAAAGACAGCGGTGCCGGAGTAGCCCTTTTTCTCAGCGTAGTTCCAGTACTGGTGGTAGCCTGGCAGGTCCAGGTCCAGCTGTCCCGCCTGGAGCTTGGTCTCTTGGAGGCAGAAAAAGTCCGCGTCCATCCGGTTGAAAAAATCCAGAAAGCCCTTGGTCAGACAGGCACGCAGGCCGTTTACGTTCCAGGAAATATATCTCATTGGGTTTCCTCCGTTGTTTCTTCGGTGATGGTGTCAAACAGGGTCAGGGAATCGGCGCCCATGGTCACGCTGTGCTCGCCGCACGCAACGGTGACGGTCTGGACACCGGTCAGGCCTATGCAGGTCATGGTCAGACAGGCGGCGGCCAGGGAGAACTCCACGTCGGCCAGGGAGCCGGCGTCCTCGCTCAAGGTCAGGTGGACGGACTGCTCGTTCTGCTCGATGGCCAGGATTCGCGTGCCTTGGGGCAGGGGAAGGCGCAGATCGTCCTCTGCCGGACCCATGAGGTACAGGGACAGCAGATAAGACAGGCTGTCCCGGTCCGCGGGCACCTGCCGGTCCTCACCGGCGATGACGCCGTCGGAGGCGCCGCTCTGGTAGGTGTTTCGCAGATAGTAAAAGGTCACGGTCTCCGTGAAACGGGTGTCGGAGTATCCGCACCCCCCAAGAAGCAGGCACAGGCTCAGGATCAGACAAAGGTGCCGTTTCAATTCGCATCCACCTCCGTGTCAAAGGCCGGGAACAGGACGGTGAAGGTGGTCCCCCGGTTCAGCTGGCTGGCGATCCGGATCTCGCCCCGGTTGCGCTGGACAATGGTCCGCACAATGGCAAGGCCCAGTCCGCTGCCGCCGGTGGCCCGGGAACGGGCCTTGTCCACCCGGTAGAATCGCTCGAAGACATGGTCCAGAGCCTCCTCGGGAATGCCCGTGCCTGTGTCCTGGACCTCCAGGACCGCGTTGTCCTCTTCCCTCCGGAGCCGGACCGTCAGGGTCCCTCCGGAGACGTTGTATTTAATCCCGTTTTCCATGAGGTTGAAGACGATTTGGTAAAGGTCGTCCTCCAGGATCAGCACCGGCGCGTCCTCCTTCAGGTCCAGGTGGATGGTGACACCGGCGTTGATGGCGTTCTGGCGCAGCATCCGGGCAACCCGCTGGACCGTGGGGGCCATGCGGATGATCTCGCACTCGTCGGAGCTCACACCCTCGGCCCTGGTCAAAGACAGCAGCTTCTCCGTCATCCGGTTCAGCCGGTCCGCCTCATTGCCGATGTCCGCAACGAATTCCCGAAGGGTCTGCTGGTCCATGTCGTACTGCAATATGGAGTCGGTAAGCAGCTTGATGGAGGCCAGGGGGGTCTTCAGCTCATGGGAGGCGTCGGAGACGAACCGGCTGCGCTTCTGCTCAGAGGTTTGCAGCCGATCGGTCAGATCGTTGAACTCCTTGCCAAGAACGGCAAGCTCGTCGTTGCCGTCCATGTCCAGCTTGTGGGTGTAGTCCCCCTCCTGGATGGTCCGCATGGAGGCCATGATCCGGTTGATCCGCCGGGAAAAGGTGTTGGAATAGGCCAGAGAAAAGAGAATGACCACCACCTCCAAAACCAGGGTGATCCACAGAACGTTGCTCTGCAGGGACTCGATCAGCGCGCCCTGGGCGGTGTCGTACTCTGTCATATAGACGCAGCCTACCACGGTGCCGTAGTAGACAATGGGGGTGGCCGCCCTGGAGTCCATGGCCCCGTCGTGATATTTCCAGGTGAACACGTCGTTGCCGACACGGGAGCCGCTTCCGGTGTCCAGAGCCCACAGGATCTCCGGGAACAGGGCATAGGTACCCAGGGTCTGGCCGCTGCTGTCATAGAGCACGCAGCCGCTCTGATCCGTGACGATGAGCCGGGTGATCTTCAGACTGTCCATCTGGCCTACGATCTGGCCTACGGTGCTGGGATTCATGACGTCCAGAGCGGCAATCTCATCGGAGGCAAGCTGGCATTTTTCGATCATGGAGACGCTCTTGCTCTGGTAAAACAGCTTCTGGCTGGTTCTGGAGCAGTAGATGTTCAAAATGAGCAGCACAACAAACGTCACGACAACATAGCTCATTGCGTAACGGAATTGGGTATTTACATAGCCCCGATGGGTACTTTTTTCATTTCCGGAAATAATAACCAACGCCCCACTTCGTCAAAATATATTTCGGCTCCGCCGGGTTTTCCTCCAGCTTCTCCCGCAGGCGGCGGATGTGCACGTCCACCGTGCGGATGTCGCTGCGGTACTCGTAGGCCCAGATGGTGTCCAAAAGGGCTTCCCTGGAGTACACCCGGTTGGGATTGCGCATGAGAAACTCGATTACGTCAAATTCCTTGGCCGTCAGGTCCGCCAGCACACCGCTCCGGTAGGCGTTCCGGGCGTCCAGGTCCAGGGAGATGGAGCCGATGGTCAGGGTGTTGGCGGTGTGCTTCTTTTCCCCGGCGTTTGCTCTGCGCAGAAGGGCGCGGATTCGGGCCTTCAGCTCCAGAATGTTGAACGGTTTGGTCAGATAGTCGTCGGCCCCATGGTCAAAGCCCATGAGCTTGTCCATGTCGTCGGCCTTGGCGGTCAGCAGAATAATGGGTACGTCGGAAAACTCCCGGATCTTGTCGCAGGCGGTCAGCCCGTCCATGCCCGGCATCATCACGTCCAGGATCACCAGATCCGGGGCCTGATCCTTTACCAGACGGACGGCCTCCAGACCGTCGCCGCCGGTGATTACCTCGTAGCCCTCGTTTTGCAGATTAAAGCGTATGCCCTTGACCAGCAGGGCTTCATCGTCCACTACCAGAATTTTCATATTCACCCTCCTGTGGTGATCAGGTCCTTGATCTTATCCAAAGTCTTTTCTCCGATCCCCTTGACCTCTTGCAAGTCCTCCGCACTGGAAAAAGGCCCGTTCTCAAGCCGGTACGTCAGAATCCTCTGGGCCAGGGTCGGCCCGATGCCGGGCAGCGCCATGAGCTCCTCTTTGGACGCGGTGTTGACGTTGATGGGGAAGGAGACGTCCGCCTCCGCGGCGGATGTGGTCTCAGGGGGCCGGACGGGGTCGGTCTGCATGGAGGCGGCAACGGTGAGCCGGACCTGGCCCTGATTCCTGCCGGAGCCAAGGAAGAAGCCCAGAGTAAAGCTGACGAAGCACAGAGTCATGACGAGAAACACCGACAGGCCGCGTTTTTTCAAGGGAACCCACCTCCCGCATTGACTCATGTGAAAAAAGGTGCTATAATAAAGGTGCTATAATATTAGCTGAATACCGCCCGCCGGGGGATTTTTCCCCTTTGACAGGACATTTTCCGGATCATCCGGCTCCGCGCTCCGCCCGCCGGAACGTCGGGGATCTTATTGCACTATTATACACGATATTTCACCGAGGGACAAGCCCGGTGATCCCATATTAAGGGGGAAATATGAAAAAAATCCAAGCGCTTTCTCTTCTGGCCGCCCTGTGTCTCCTGCTTCAGGCTCTGGCGCTGCCGTCCCTGGCTGCCCAGACTACCGAAGGCCAGACTGCCCCTCCGGAGACCACTGCCCAGCAGTCCACCCAGACGCAGAGCGAAGAGGTACCCTTCGGCATGGCCAGCGTCCTGAACGGCTGCCGCACCATCGAGGGAATGTCCCCACTGGCCGGCAACGACCGGAAGCTGGACACGGCCCAGGCCGCCTTCCTGTATGAGATCACCACCCAGACGGTGGTCTACGCCTACAATCCGGATATGAAACTGTCCCCCGGCAGTCTTGCCAAGCTGGTCAACGCTGCGGTGGTTTTGGAGCACGGCAATTTGGAGGACACCGTCACCCTCACCAGCGATATCAACCGGCGGCCCGCGGATTCCCGCCACTCCAGCCTGAAGACCGATGAGGTCCTGACCGTGGAGAATCTTCTGTACTGTATGATTCTGCAAACGGCCAACGACGCCGCCATCGGCCTTGCCAACCATGTGGCGGGCAACCGTCAGGGCTTTGTGACCATGATGAATCAGTGGGTGCAGAGCATCGGCTGCACCGGCACCTCCTTCGGCTCCGTCCACGGCCTGGACAGCGATAGCACCACCACGGCCCGGGATATGGCCAAGATCATGCTGGCCGCCATTCAAAACGAGGATCTCAAAACGATCCTGGGCGCCCTGGACTATGAGCTACCGGAGACCAATAAAAATTCCGCCCGTGGTTTCCGTACCCTGAACTATATGATCGACAAGGGTACCATCGAGGACTTCCAGGACAATCGGGTTACCGGCGGTCTGGCCAGCTATGCCAGCGACTACGGCGCGTCCCTAGTCATTACCATGGAGGCCGATCCGGAAGAGGACAGCGCCGACGAGCTGAAATATGTGGGCGTCGTCCTGGGCTGCACCCGTACCTTTGACCCGGTGGACACCTGGAAAGCCGTGAGCTACGGCAACTTCGACGATATGACCAACCTGCTGAAGCTGGGCTTCAACAATTACAAGATCAACCGAATCCTTTACGACGGCATGACCTTGAGTCAGTTCACCGTCTCCGGCGGCGAGTGCAGCGCGGTGGGGCAGGTCCGGGTAGACGTGGACTCCGTGGTTCCCATCAACGCCAACATGAACAACCTGTATATGAACTACAGCATCATTGACGGCGGACTGGCCGCGCCTGTGGAGCAGGGCCAGGTGATCGCCACCATGCAGATCAAGTACCTGGATTCGATCATGGCAGAGGCGGAGGTCTATGCCATGGGCAGCGTGGACGTGGCCGGAAGCAATGGGGTGACCATCCACTCCACGGCGGAACAGACCGGCGTGGACGGCTCCGGAATCCTGTCGGTGATCGGAACAATCTGCGTCATTGTGCTGGGCCTGACGGCGGCATACCTGGCGTTCAACTCCTACATGCGATCCCGGATGCGGGCTCGCCGCCGGAAGAGACGGGCGGACCGCAGGAGGATTCGCTGATGCAGGATTGGACAAGTTTGAAGCGGGCCTGCGCGGACTGCACGCACTGCGGCCTGTGCGAGACCCGGCACAATGTGGTCTTTGGCGTGGGCGTGGAAGACGCGGACGTCATGCTCATCGGCGAGGGGCCGGGGGAACAGGAGGACCTGACCGGCATCCCCTTCGTGGGCCCCGCCGGAAAGCTGCTGGACGAAATGCTCTCCATCATCGACCTGGACCGGACGGTCAACTGCTATATTGCCAACATCGTCAAGTGCCGCCCGCCCATGAACCGGGACCCCCTGGAGACAGAGCAGGACGCCTGTATCGGCTATCTGCGCAGCCAGGTGGCTCTGGTGAGGCCGAAGATCATCGTCTGCCTGGGCCGGATTGCCGCTCAGCGGCTCATGGACCCCAAATTCCGGATCACCCGGCAGCATGGCCAGTGGGTGGAGCGAAACGGAGTTTGGATGACGGCCATCTATCACCCCTCTGCCTTGCTGCGGGACGTGAACAAGCGGCCGGAGACCTTTGAGGATCTGCTGTCCATCCGGGACAAGATCCGCCAGGTAGGCGCCAGAATGGATTTTTCCGGGGCGTCCGGCTGAGCGAAATGCGTCAGCGCCCCTTCTGACAGCGCGGTCAGCGGCAGCTCTTGCCACAGAGCGAAGCGCTGCTGCCCGGCCAGGGCGGCGCCTGCCATCCCGGCGACGGCGCGGCGGGCGAGGCCGTGATATTAAAAAATGTATAAAAAGCGACGCTTCCGCGGCTGATTCGGCCGCAGCCAGCGTCGCTTTTTCACTGTTGTGAATGAAGCGTCCATGGTCATCGGCGGAATGCCGGATGGAAAGCTCCATCCGCCGTGTGGGCCGAGCCGGCAGAAACGACATGGATCAGACAGATCAGCGAATCACGACGGCCCAATGCGGTGCGCGGGAAAACTTTGTCAGCTTCTCTTACGCGGCCAAAGTGGACAAGATGGTCTTGAACGACATTGATCTGCACTTCAAGTCCGTCCAGACCATCGGCATCCTGGGAGGCACCGGTTCCTCCAAGTCCAGCCTGGTTCAGTTGATTCCCCGGCTTTACGACGTTTCCCAGGGGGAGGTGCTGGTGGGCGGCGTGGATGTGCGCCGGTATGACCTGGAGGCTCTGCGCGACAGCGTGGCCATGGTCCTTCAGAAAAATGAGCTGTTCTCCGGAACCATCCGGGAGAATTTGCGATGGGGAAATGAAAACGCCACCGATGAACAGATCGTGGAGGCCTGCCGTCTGGCCCGCGCCGACGATTTCATTCAGACCTTCCCGGATCAGTACGACACCTATATCGAGCAGGGGGGAACCAACGTCTCTGGCGGTCAGAAGCAGCGGCTGTGCATCGCCCGGGCTCTGCTGAAGAAGCCGAAGATCCTGATCCTGGACGACTCCACCTCCGCTGTGGATACCAAGACCGACGCCATCATTCAGCGGGCCTTTGCCCGGTATATTCCCGAGACCACCAAGATCATCATTGCCCAGCGGGTCAGCTCCGTTGAGCACGCGGACCAAATCGTGGTCATGGACGACGGCGCTGTGGCGGCAGTGGGTACCCATCAGGAACTCTTGAAGACCTGCGGCATCTACCGGGAGGTCTACGAGTCCCAACAGAAAGGAGAGGAAGGCAATGACTGAAAAACGGAAAATGGAGCAGGGGTCCACGGGTTACAGAGGCCGGGCCATGTCCGCGACCCTTAAGCGGCTCCTGGGTTATATGAAGACTTATAAGGCGGCCTTGGTCCTTGTTGTGGTGTGCATTTTGGTCAGCGCGATTGTCAGCGCGGCGTCTTCCGTGTTCCTGCAAACGCTGATCGACGACTATATCACGCCCCTTCTGACTACGGATGACCCGGTGTTTACCGATCTGTTCCGGGCCCTGTGCCTGATCGGGTGCATTTACCTGATTGGCGTGGCCGCAACCCTGATTTACAACCAGGTCATGGTCACCATTGCCCAGGGTACCTTAAAAACAATCCGGGATGAGATGTTCGAAAAGATGCAGTATCTGCCCACCCGCTTTTTCGATACCCATACCCACGGCGAGATCATGAGCCTGTACACAAATGACACAGACACGCTGCGCCAGCTGCTGGCCCAGGCCATGCCTCAGCTGATCTCTTCCGTCTTTACCATTGTGGTGGTGTTTATCTGTATGCTCAACATCAGCATTCCCTTGACCCTGGTGGCAGGATGTGCAGCTGTTCACCGGTACGGTCATGGAAAATATCCGCTACGGCAACCCGGAGGCCAGTGACGAAGACTGCGTGGCCGCGGCCAAGCTGGTCAACGCTGACGGCTTTATCCGCATGCTGCCCCAGGGGTACGATACCGTCCTCAAGGGCGACGGAAGCGGCCTGAGCCAGGGCCAGCGGCAGCTGCTGTCCATTGCCCGGGCGGCTGTGTCCGATCCTCCGGTGATGATCCTGGACGAGGCCACCTCCTCCATTGACACCCGTACGGAAAAACTGGTTCAGGACGGCATGGACGCGCTGATGAAGGGCCGGACGGTCTTCGTCATTGCCCACCGGCTCAGCACTGTGCGCAACAGCGACTGCATTATGGTTCTGGACCACGGCCGGATCATCGAGCGGGGCACCCACGACGACCTCATCGCCCAGAAGGGTACCTACTATCAGCTCTACACCGGCGCCTTTGAACTGGAGTGAATTACGGACCATTCCCTTGACATTTCCGTCGATCCGGAAGAAATCTGTCAAAACACTGGACGATCTTCCCGTTTTGGAGTATAATAAGAGAAAGGTGAAAAGGGCGCGCTTTCCTGCGGCATGCCTTTTCTCAATTATTTCTACCACGAGGAGGAGACCATATGGCATTTTGGGACGATCTGGGACAAAAGGCTTCTCAGACCACGGTGAAGGCCGTACAGAAGGCGAAGGACCTGGCGGAGATCGCGAAGCTCAACGGAAGCCTTGCCGAGGCGGAGGCCAGAATTCAGGATGCGTACTGTCAGATCGGAAAAACCTATGCGGCACAGCATCCTCAGGACTACGGCGAAGAATATGCGGCCATGTTTGCCGTCATTCAGGAGGCCGGCGAGAAGATCCGGATCTGTCAGCAGCAGATTCGGGACATCAAGGGCGTCGTGCTCTGTTCCCGCTGTGGTGCGGAGGCGCCCTACGGCGCGTCCTTCTGCAGCGCCTGCGGCGCGGCGATCCCCAAGCCCCAGAGCGTGGAAGCGGAGGTTATGGAAAAGTGCGGCAGCTGCGGCTCCATGGTGTCCCACGGAGCAGACTTCTGCACCGTTTGCGGACAGCCTATGACCCGGCCGGAAGCGAACACTGGGGATGATCCGGCGGAAACAACACAGGCCCAGGAGGATGAAACGACTCCGGAAACGGCCCCCTGACTGAACAGAAGAAAGCAAAAGGCTCCTGCCGGAGACAACCGGCGGGAGCCTTTTTATAACGATGGAAAAAGAATGGATGCCTTATCCGGGAAACGGGGGAAGGTCTCATCCCGTTACGCCGTGAAGGCAATGCTGCCGTTTGGGCATCTTTTATCTCTGGGGGATGGAGACGGCGCGGGGAAGGACGGCGTGAAGGACCCGGTGGGAGTTGGACCACCACATTTTCTCCAGTTCGGCCTCTGTCAATCCGGCGGCGCGCAGGGCCTGCTCCAATTTAGGCCAGTCCTGGGGACCGGAGATCTCAAAGGTTCCGCTGATGCCGTCAAAGTCACTGCCAAGGGCAAGGACATCGCTGCCGCCAACCTTGCGGATATGGAGAATATGGCGGACCATGTCCTCTACCCGGCTGACCCGGCTGCCCTCCGCCAGGAAATCCGGCGCTAAATTCAGGCCCATGACGCCGCCCTTGTCGGCCAGAGACCGGATCATCTGGTCGGTCATGTTCCGGGGGTGGGCGCACATGGCCCGGGAATTGGAATGGCTGGCAAGGAACGGCTTTTCCGCCATGGCCGCAACATCCCAGAATACGCCGTCAGAGACGTGGGACACGTCCACCACCATGCCCAGACGCTCCATCTGCCGGACCACTTCCCGGCCGTAATCCGTCAGACCTTTTTTCATCTGCTCCGGGTCCGGGCTGTTGGGATAGCCGATGGGGTTGGCGTGGTTCCAGGTCAGGGTCACCAGCCGGACGCCCATGTCATAATAATCCTTCACGTGTTCAAGCCTGCTGCCCATGACGCCGCCGTCTTCAATGGTCAGAAGGACGCCGATCTTCCCGTCCTTTCCCGCCCGCTCCAGATCCTCGACGGTGAGGACGGGAAAGAGGGTGCCGCTGTGAAAAGCGAGCATTTTCTGATACCTGCGGTAGTGCTTGCGGTACACGCGCCTGGACAACGGACCTTTGAGGAAACCGGGGAACAGACCCGTGGGTACAAAATCCGCAAAGCATTGAAGTCCGACACCGCCGCTTTGCAGGCCCTCCAAGGTGACCATGGCGGGTTTCCGCTCCAGATCGCCGTTTTTTGCCAGTTTCATCAGTGTATCGCAGTGCAGATCCATTGCCATGGATGCCATGATGATGCCTCCTTCGGTGGTGCGAAGCCGTGATCCGGCTGAGAAATGGGCAGCTTTGAAAATTGCCGTTGGGAAAGCTCTGATGCGGCTGAGCGGCAGAGCTTTTGCCGTCAGTTGCTGCCGATTTCACCAGATCCATCTCAGTATACCATAGCCGGAGGGAAAACGCAATGGACGAAAAGGTCCGGAAAAGCCGCAATATGGTTTCCGCCGCCGTCAATTCCCGTGGTCTTCATATGACGTTCCCGCCGTTTTGCCGCGTCGTGCCGATAGCGCATTGCAAAAAGAAAAGCGGTGACCAGCCGGCGCCGTCACCGCGTATTCTATGTAAGGCGTGTTACAGAGCTTTGGGATCGGGATTCTCCGGATGAGCCCGGGAGTACTCTACAATGCGGCAGATAATGTCCACGCACTGCTCGATGCCCAGCACGCCGGTATCCAGGCAGACGTCGTAGTTCTGGGCCTGGCCCCAGGTGCGGCCGGTGTAGTGCTGATAGTTGACCCGGCGGCGCTTATCCTTCTCCTGCAGACGGGCCTCGGGACTCTTGTCGGATTCGCCGTAGCGGTGGACAATTCGGTCAGCCCGGAAGGGCGTGTCCGCAAAGACATAGGCGTGAAGGGCGTCGGGACGGTCCTTGAGAATGTAGTCCGCATTCCGACCGACGATGACGCAGGGACCCTTATCGGCGATCTGAAGAATGACGCTGCACTGGATGTTCCAAAGGAAATCCGCAGTGGACAGGCCGCTCATGACGCCGGGGACACCCTGAGGAGCGAAGGCATAGGAGAACAGGCTGCTGCCGGGGGAGTGCTCACCGTGTTCTTCCACAAATTTGGGGGCAAAGCCGGACTCCAGGGCAATTTCGTCCACCAACTCCTTGTCATAGAAAGGAATCCCCAACCGTTCTGCAACCATATGGCCAACGGTACGGCCGCCGGAACCGAACTCACGACTGATGGTGATGATTTTCTTTTCCATTTATGTGCCTCCTTTCGAGAACGCGTGTGCTTCTCTTACATATATTATAGTCAGATTGCTGGCAAATGTCAACAAAAGGTTGTAACATTTGGCAAAAATGACGCCGGGAAACACGACCGCTTTCCGTGCCGTGCTTCCCGGCTTTTCCGGCTCTCCGGATGAAAAATGGACAGATTATTCCTGATTTTTGGAAAATTTGAAGGGAAAAAGGAAGGCTGCTGCCCTTTCTGCCCGAAGAGCATTTACATCATGTGTTCCTCCGCGCAGTTGTCCAACAC
Organism: uncultured Oscillospiraceae bacterium; assembly: GCA_944387635.1. Classification (GTDB taxonomy): domain Bacteria; phylum Bacillota; class Clostridia; order Oscillospirales; family Oscillospiraceae; genus Faecousia. Next base: position 12,135 of record CALXFT010000001.1, read on the forward strand.
AAAGACGCCCATCTCATCCCGGTCCGGCGCGGCGAATTTTTTGATGCTGCAGCTGTCAAAGGCCGGACAGAGCTGTTCCTCCGGGTCCAGGCGGATGCAGTCCTGACGCTTTTTTTTCATGCGGTTCACCTCCTGGCGATAGGTTGCCCGAATCCGAGCCGGTCTACTTCCGGGAGAAATATGCGGAAAAGGGAGACAATGGATTGGCATTTTGAAGAGCTGCTGATAAAATTAAGAAAAATGCGATCCTGTGTGAAATCAAATCAGGCTGTCAAGTTGTATATTAGGTGAAACGCTTTTCAAGGAGAAGTTGCCATGCTGACGAATGAAGAATTTACCGACTGTGTCCAGCGGTATCTGAATACGGTATTCCGGGTGGCGTACAATTACCTCGGATCCGGAGCGGATGCTGATGACGTGACCCAGAATGTTTTCCTGAAGCTTCTGCGTGAGAAAAAACCCTTTGAAGGTGATGAACATATCCGAAATTGGCTGATTCGAGTGACCATCAACGAGTGCAAAAATCTGGTTCGCTCCAAATGGTGGAGGATGGAATCTCTTGAGAATCACCTGGCTGCTCCGGATTTCGAAGATCCGGCTCACTCGGATCTGTTTTACGCGGTAATGGCGCTGCCGAAAAAATACCGAATTCCCATATACCTGCATTACTATGAAGGGTATACCACTTCAGAGATCGCGCAAATTCTGAAGGTGCCGAAGAACACGGTCTGCACCCAGCTTCGGCGCGGACGGGAATGCATCAGAAAGTCTTTCATGGAGGAGGCAGAGTCCAATGTTTAAGGATGATTATCAAGCCGTCTTTTCCAAGGTGACCGCCTCTGAGGAAACCTACAAAAAAGTTATGGATCTTCCGAAAAACAGAAAAAATCCCGGCCGTTTTCTGGGAAAAGCGTTGATCGTCGCCGCTGTAATTTCGACTTTGGCGGTCATGGCCAGCGGAGCCGAATCCGTGGGGAAGTGGTTCCTTCGTTATTTTTCGGACAACGCCGGACAGTCTCTGACCAAAAGCCAGGTGGAATACATTGAGGAAAACGCCCAGAACGACGTGGCGGTACCGGTCCAGACACCGACGGAGGCGGATGAGCCGGTCCGGGTGGAAGTGAAATCTGCCCTCACCGACGGTAAGACTGCCTATTTGACCTTGAGCCTCACAATTCCGGAGAATGTGGAGCTGACCTCCCTGGACCCGAAATGGCCCGATCCGATCCTTCGGTTCCGGGAAGCTCTGCTGATCCCCGAGGATACCACAGGGCTGATCATTGCTCCTGACGGAACTTCCCCGGACGCTCTGTGTGAGTATTCCGCGGTGGAGGACAACGACGGACTGGATTGGACCCAGGAGCTTGTCTTTGAGATCGATCCGGCCCTGGAGGATCCCGAGGCGGAACCCTTTGCGGATGGGAGACAGTGGCGTATGGTGCTGACAGGTGTGGAACTGATGTTCTTTGAGCCCGACCGGGAGGACCTCCTGTTGAGTGATCAGACCTGGGAGTTTACGCTGAATTTCCAGCAGGGCGATTCCAGGCAGGTGGAGCTGGTGCAGGAACCTATCCGCCTGATGGCTTCCAAATTACTCCGGAACGAATATACCATAGAGGTGGAACTGACCTCGTTTACCCTGAGCACCCTGAATTTCCGAACCGTTTTTACACCTACCGATCCGACTCTGGCCGGAGAATTGCTGGACATGGGAGACGTGAAGATCGTCATGAAGGACGGCCGGGAGGTGACCCTTCTGCGGCTGACCAGCACGGCGTCGGCCATTGGCAGGCCGATTATTCTGGAGGAGGTGGACCATGTGCTCCTGGCAGACGGGACCAAGCTGCCGATGCCGGAGGGGTGGGACCGGTGACCGAACAAGGTCAACCCCTCCGCCCGGCGGAAAAAAGGATGCGCAAAAGATGCATTCTTGATACAATCGCCTGCTATAGTGAGCCAAAGAGATCCCATGCCCCCTGCGCTGTCCGGCCCGGGACGAGCGGCTCAGAGGCGGAGTGATTTTCAGTATGGAACTGCCTGATCAGCAGTTTATAAGGAAGCTCTGATGAAATCGGCAACTGCTTTTGTGGTTCGTGGCGCGAGCGTATCGCGTGGGGATTTATTCAGAGGTTCCATAATACTTTGCCTGCCGCCGGGGCCTGAAGTACAACGGCAGCAGCCGGGCAATCCGTCAAAAACACACTGTATTCGTTGATTGGAGGTTTAATTTACTATGAAATTACAGATTTTATTGGTTGTGTCAGGAATGGCCGTGTCCCTGCTGTGCGGATGCGCAAGAACTGAGGCGGCAGACCCCTCCTCATCGGCTGAGGAGGGGAGCAGCACCGTCCAGACCACCGGTTCCGCCGTGGAAAGCACCGGGGAGTCTCTGCTGGAAGGGGTAGAGATTACGCTTCCGGATTCCATCACCCGGCAGCCGGTCTCCGACACCAGAGAGCATTTCTGCCTGGACGGAGAAGTCGTAGGCGGCATTGAGCTGCTGGACATTGCCGGCCAGATGGATACGATGAGCATGGGGGATTACGCCCAACAGGCTCTGACAGTGACGAAGGCTGTGTATGATACGGAGTACGACTATATGGCGGAAGGGGATTCTTTCTGTAAGGCTGTGGTTTCTATGAGCTCCCGGGAGGGCAGAGAGTTTTACCATTACTTCTTCCAGGGGGAGGAAATGGGCTACGACGTCTGGATCGACAACAGCGTACTGGATACGCTGGAAATGAAAAGCTGTCTGAAAACCCTTCGGGCAGGGGATCTGGAGCTTCCCCAGGAGGACATGACGAAAAATGAAACGCCGCTGCTGACCCTTCGCATGACCCTGCCCGACGGCATTACCAAGCAGCCGAAGAGGACCACGCGGACCCTGCTCTATTCCGGGCAGACCCTGGCGGGCGGGATCGAGCAGATCACCGGCGCAACGGATGCGGAGGCCCTGAACACCCTGGCCCTCAGCGTGGCCCAGGAGCTGTACGGCGGAGAATTCACCCATATCCCGCGGGAGGAAACCGACGGAAATGCCCTGGCGGTGGTGGACACGGAGAAAGAGGGCGTGCACCTGGTGCATTACGTGATCCAGGTGGGGGAAGAAACCTATGACGTCTGGGCAGATACGTCCCTGATTTCGGAAGAGGAAGCCCTGGAGATCGCGCAAAGCTGTCAATACTGAGCAAGTCTAGTTCGATCTATAAAGTGCGGTTTTACCGCCGTAAGCTGCAGGATTTCTGAATTCATAGGGCTGTCTAAAATAGCTTTTTCAAGAAAACGCACATAATAAGTTCGGCTGGATTCCCTTGGCTTTGGTAATCCAGCCGATTTTTATTGCGATTTGTTGGGCTGTTTTTTCAGAATTTGCATTTTGAGACAGCCCCATTATTTTTACAGCCTTTTTTCCAGACAGACAAGCTTTACGTTTGGAATGCCATTAAATACACAGTCAACAATTCCTGCCTCGTGATAGCCAAGCCCGGCGTACAGTTTTCTGGCGGCAGAATTGATTACCTGCGTATCCATTCTTAAATTCTGACAGCCGTGACTTTTGGCGTATTCCTCATAATAGCGAACGAAGTTTTTCGCATACCCACGTCCGGACATTGGAGGGTCAACTGCCAATGTGTGCAGAACCATAACCTCATGTTCCGGCGCTGAATTTTCCCATTGGCAATCATCATATTCCGGCACTTGGATTTGGTTCATAATTGCTGCCGCTACAATATCATCATGATCTATTTCCACGAACAGGTCGCTTCTCTCCAGCGCATCCAATACGGTCTGCCTGGTAGGATAAACCCCTCGATTCCAGCCGGTGGTAATCAGCCCGGCTTCCTCTCCATCGTGGACTGCCTCGTAGATTTCTACAATTCTGTCAATGTCCTGGGCAATGGCTTTCCTTATCATTTTTTCTCCTCCTTGTATGATTGCCTATGAAATTATGCAGGCTGCACCTTTCGGCACAGCCTGCTTTTGCTTGAGGCCTTTTGTGGGATGGGGCGCGTCAAAGAACGGCGCACTTGACTTTGCCGACGGAGATACAGCCCTTTTGAATGGCCGCGATATCGGTGCCTTCTGGAACCGGGGGATCTTCGCAAAGAGGTTCCCCCTGAATTTCCAGGATCAGGCTTCCGCCGGACTGGGCCGTTTCCGTGTAACGGCCGTTGTAGAATCCCAGAGGGGCAATGGAGCGGTCCCACAGGATTCCATGGAAGCTGTCAGGCTCCAGACCGGGGAAGTTCACGTTCCAAACCTCGCCCCGCCCCTGTCCGGCCTGCATGCATTTGCGGGCAATGTCCGCAAGATGCAGCTGGGCAAGGGTAAGAGGCCCCTGGAAAGCTCCGGAGAAGGCAATGGCGGGAATGCTGTTCATAACTGCCTCGAAGGCCGCGCCCAGAGTGCCGGAATAGGCGATGTCAAATCCGGCGTTGTACCCGTTGTTGATGCCGGAGAATACGTAATCCGGCCGTTGGGGCAGAAGGCTTCCGCACAGGGCGGCTTTCACACAGTCCGCGGGCGTTCCGTCCACCTGGAACGCGCCTTTGACCGGCACGGGGAAGTCCTCGACCTTATCCACCCGCAGATGGCCGCGGATGGTGAGCCGCTGAGACATGGCGCTGCACTGATGGGCAGGAGCGACGACCCATACGTCGCCCAGCTCCATGGCGGCTTTTGCCAGAAGGGCAAGGCCCGGGGCGTGGATGGAATCGTCGTTGGTGACCAGTATGTTCATAGACGGGCGGTCCTTTCTGTATCTATGGAAGCTCTGATGAAATCGGCAAGAGCGGATGCCGGGAGATTTTAAACCAGCCGAAAGTTCAAAAAGAGGAGGAATCCTGTATGCATTTCCCACTTTTTCAGCTGCGCGTCAGAGATTCCCTATATTGGCGCGTGGCAGAGGTCCTGGCCTGATGCCTGGAAGGGACGGTTACAGCAGGGGGATTCCGGCCTTCTCACAGGCTGTCATGGTTTCCCGGTCCCAGATGCTGGACTGGACCTCGCCGATGTGGGCGCAGCCCATCATGAGCATGGCAAGCCGGGACTGGCCGATGCCGCCTCCGATGGTCAGGGGCAGTTCGTCGTTGAGAAGCATTTGGTGGAAGGGAAGCTCCCGGCGGTAATCGCAGCCGGCTTCGGTGAGCTGACGGTCCAGGGCGGCGGCGTCTACCCGGATGCCCATGGAGGACACTTCCAGAGCCCGGTCCAGAACATCGTCCCAGAAGAAGATGTCGCAGTTCAGGCTCCAGTCGTCATAGTCCGGGGCCCGGCCGTCGTGGGGCTTTCCGGAGCGCAGCTTCCGGCCGATCTGCATGACGCAGGCGGTCTTGTGCTGGCGGACGTAGGCATTCTCCCGCTGGGAACCGGTCTCCAGCTCAGGGTACTTGTTCTCCAGTTCCTGGGAGGTGATGAAGCTGACCTCCCGGCAAAGCTCCACCCGCAGCTGAGGGAAACGGACATGGAGCCGGTCGTTGGTGTCGCAGATGGCCCGGACGATGGCCCGGACGATGAGCTTCAGATACTCGCTGTTCCGGTTCTCCTGGGTGATTACCTTTTCCCAGTCCCACTGGTCTACGTAGATCGAATGGATGTTGTCCAGTTCCTCGTCCCGGCGGATGGCGTTCATATCGGTGTACAGGCCGTTGCCGATGGTGAAGTTGTAGCGCTTCAGAGCCAGCCGCTTCCACTTGGCCAGAGAGTGGACCACCTGGGCGTCTACGCCGACGGCGGGTACGTCAAAGGAGACGGGCCGCTCATAGCCGTTCAGATCGTCGTTCAGTCCGGAATCACCGGTGACGAACAGGGGAGCGGAGACCCGCTTCAGGTTCAGGGCCTTGGAAAACTCCTCCTGAAAGGTCTCCTTAATATAGGCAATGGCCCGCTGGGTGTCATAAGCGTCCAGAGAAGGACGGTAGTCCTGAGGGATGTAGATCTTGTTCATAGTGCCGACAACCTTTCCGATGATGAGTATCATGTCATCTATTGTATTCAGAATTTCCAGAAAATCAAGTAAAACCTGAAAAGGTCTGCTCCGGGCAGACCTTTTCAGGGGATATCCGCTGCTTCGTCCTCATCCAGGGCGCGGCTGACAAATTCCGAGACCAGACGCTGATAGCGGTCCGGGTTCGACGGAAGGCTGAGTCCGTGGCCGGCGTTTGGAAACGTAAAGTATCGCACACGCTGGGGATTGGCCCGGCAGATCTGCTCGCTCATCTGGCAGGGGACGAAACGGTCAGCCTGGCCGTGGAGCAGAAGAATGGGGGTCTGGGTGTCTGTCACCGCGCGGCAGGCGTCGGTCTCCTGAACGTCGAAGCCCCCGTAGACCCTGGCCCCCAATTTAACAAAGGGCCAGATGAGCTTGGGGGCGTAGCCCCAGTGTTCCGCTACCCGCAGGATGATGTCCTTCGGGGCGCTGTAGGGGCAGTCGGCGACGATCCCTTTGACAGCGGCGGGAAGTCCCAGGTCCGAGGCCATGAGCACAGTGGAGGCCCCCATGGAGACGCCGTATAGAAAGATTTTGGTATCCGGACCGAAGCGGTCCAGGGCGTATTCGATCCAGCTCATGACATCCCAGCGTTCCCGAATGCCAAAGGCGATGGTGTGGCCCTCGCTTTTTCCGTGAGCCCGCTGATCGGCAAGCAGCAGATTGTGCCCCAGCTGGCGGCTCAGCTCCGCCCCTCCGCAGAAATCCAGCCAGGGACTGCTTCGGTAGCCGTGGAAGCAGATGTCCAAGGGCGCGCCGTCCTGCTGGTGGTAGTATCGTCCCCAGAGCTTCAGGCCCTCCTGGGAGCGGATACACACGGACTCACAGGGGCGGCTTCGCAGCAGGTCACAGGCCATGCGGACATAGTCCTGGTAAGGATCGAAACGCGGGCGCTCCAGGTCCGGGACCTCGTCGGAATCGGAGCCGGAGGCGAAGAAGGCTTTGCGGTAGGCGTAATAACTGACGCCCAGAACGGCAGCCAGAAGAACGCACAGGAGCATGAGAAAGAGCATCTTACAGATCCCGGATATATTCCAGCAGCTCCGGGAAACTGCCGTGGGGGTAGGCGGAGATGTCCTTCTGCTCCCGATTGATCAGACAATCGGTCAGCAGGAAGACCCGCATACCCAGGGTTTCGGCGATCATATCCTCGCCTACGTCGTTGCCGACCATGAGGCAGCGGTCCGGCGATACTTCCAGCTTACCCAGAATTTCCCGGTAATAATCCACATTGGGCTTGCAGAACCGGGAATTTTCGTAGGTGGTGACCAGTTCGAAAACCTCCGGCTCCAGGCCCGCCCACCGGATGCGGCTGCGGGTGGCCACGGAGGGGAACAGGGGATTGGTGGCCAGGGCGACCCGGAATCCCATGGCTTTGATCTGCCCTATGGCCTCGGCGGCTCTGGGATCAAAGCCGCAGGAGGACCGGGCCTGCTGGAAGTCCACACGATAGAACTCATCCAGCAAAGGCTTGTCATTCAGGACATCTTCTCCCAGGATTCCGGCGAAGACCTTCCAGAAAACCGCCTCGTTCAGGGCGCTGCCGTCGTTTTTGACCATGGCGCCGGTGCCGGCCCAGAGCGCCCGGATCAGCTGCTCGCTTTGGTAGCCGTAGGGGGCCATTTTTTGGGCCAGAAGCCCCAAATAGCTTTTAACGAAAACCTCCTGGTCCATGGGGAGCAGGGTGCCGTCTAAATCGAAGAGAATGGTGGTGATCATGCTGTACCTCGCGTTATTTAGGATGGTACCATTTTATTTGTTCCGCCCTCCTTTTTCAACGGGGGAGGGCGGAACAAATTGTAAATTTTCAGACTATTTCTTGATGAAAGTTATGAATTTCAATCAAGAGGACACGGCTTTGCGGCGCTGCCTACCTGGGGGTGGATTCCCGGCCCACCGCCATAATGTCATAGGGTGTGGTCTGGTAGACGAAGTAGTTCAGCCAGTTGCTGAACAGCAGGTTGGCGTGGCCCCGCCAGCGGACTATGGGGGGCTGGGTATCGTCGTCGTTGGGATAGTAGTTTACGGGAACGCAGATGGGCAGTCCCAGGTTCTTATCCCGCAGGTATTCCCGTTCCAGGGTGTCCGCGTCGTACTCAGAGTGGCCGGTGATGAAGATCTGGCGCCCCTCCTTGTTCATGACCGCGTAGACCCCCGCTTCTTCCGAGGAGGCCAGGATCTTCAGACCCGGAATCTTTTCAATGTCCGACCGGTCGATGGTGGTGTGCCGGGAGTGGGGAACCCAGAACTCGTCGTCAAAGCCCCGAAGAAGGATGGCCCGCTTGTAGTCGGCCCGGTGAGGGTAGACGCCGAAGAGCTTCTCAGACAGGCCCCGCTTCTGGACGCCGTAGTGGTAGTACAGTCCGGCCTGGGCGCCCCAGCAGATGTGGAAGGTGGAGTGGACGTGGGTCTTGCTCCACTCCATGATCCGGCAGAGCTCCGGCCAGTAGTCCACGCTTTCGAAGGGCATCTGCTCCACCGGCGCGCCGGTGATGACCATGCCGTCAAACTTCCGGTCCTCCAGCTCGTCAAAGGTCTTGTAGAAGGTCAGCAGGTGCTCCTGGGGAGTATTTTTGGACCGGTGGGAGGAAACCATCATCAGTTCCAGGTGGACCTGCAAGGGGGTGTTGCCCAGCAGCCGGCTCAACTGAGTCTCGGTGACGATTTTGGTGGGCATCAGGTTCAGCAGAACAATTTCCAGAGGGCGGATGTGCTGAGTCTGCGCCCGGGTCTGCTTCATGACGAAAATATTCTCTTGCAGAAGGGTTTCCGCCGCGGGAAGGTCGTTGGGAATTTGAATGGGCAAGGTGGTTCCTCCTGGTCAGACGGATTCCAGGGCCTGGGCAATGTCCTCGATCAGATCCTGGGCATTTTCCAGACCGCAGCTCAAACGGATCAGATCCGCGCCCACACCGGCGGCGGTCAGTTCCTCGTCGGTCATCTGCCGGTGGGTGGAGCTGGCGGGGTGGAGACAGCAGGTCCGGGAGTCGGCCACGTGGGTCTCAATGGCGCCTAGCTTCAGGTGCTTCATAAAGGTCTCCGCCGCCTTCCGGCCGCCGTGGAGGCCGAAGGAGATGACGCCGCAGGAGCCGTTGGGCAGGTATTTTTGGGCCAGGTCGTAGTATTTGCTGCCTTTCAGGCCGCTGTACATAACCCAGCTGACCTTCTTATGGCCGCTGAGATACTCCGCGATTGCCTGGGCGTTGGCACAGTGCTGCCGCATGCGCATGGGCAGGCTTTCCAGTCCCAGGTTCAGCAGGTACGCGTTCTGGGGAGACTGGACGCAGCCTAAGTCCCGCATGAGCTGGGCGGTGCATTTGGTGATGAAGGCGCCCCCGGGGCCGAATCGCTCCGTATAGGTGACGCCGTGGTAGCTCTCGTCCGGGGTACACAGGCCGGGGAACTTCTCGGGATACCCGGTCCAGTCGAAGTTTCCGCTGTCTACGATTACGCCGCCCAGGGTGGCCCCGTGGCCGTCCATGTACTTGGTGGTGGAGTGGGTGACGATGTCCGCGCCCCACTGAATGGGGCGGCAGTTGACGGGGGTGGCGAAGGTGTTGTCCACGATCAGAGGGACTCCGTGGCTGTGAGCGGCCCGGGCAAACTTTTCAATGTCCAGGACCACCAGGGATGGATTGGCGATGGTCTCGCCGAAGACCGCCTTGGTGTTGGGCCGGAAGGCGGCGTTCAACTCCTCCTCGGTGCAGTCCGGGTCGATGAAGGTGGTCTCCAGCCCCATCCGCTTCATGGTTACGGCAAAAAGGTTGTAGCTTCCGCCGTAGATGGCGGAGCTGGCCACGATGTGGTCGCCGCAGCCGGCGATGTTGAAGATGGTCATAAAGGTGGCGGCCTGGCCGGAGCCGGTAAGCATGGCGGCGCTGCCGCCCTCCAGGGCGCAGATCTTCCGGGCTACGGCGTCACAGGTGGGGTTTGCCAGCCGGGAATAGAAGTAGCCGTCGGCCTCCAGGTCGAACAGCTTCCCCATATCTTCGGAGGTGTCATATTTGAAAGTGGTGCTCTGAATGATGGGCAGCTGCCGGGGTTCGCCGTTGCCGGGAACGTAGCCTGCCTGGATGCACAGGGTCTCGGTACGCAGTTTGGAATCCATGGAAATCACCTCATCTTAATTAGCTAAGGAATCTCTGAATCAATCGTCTTCGGCGGAATGCCGGATTTTTTGCCCCATCCGTGCAGTTTAAAAAGCGGGAAATACATACAGTATTCCTCCACTTTTTAAACTTTCGGCTGTGCCAAAATCTCTCGGCATCCGCTCTTGCCGATTTCATCAGAGCTTCCCTAAAATCCGGCGTTCTGCCTGTCCGCCGTTGACAGAAGGAACGGGGGCGGGGCAGAGAAGGACTTTTGATATATTGTAACCATCCTGGGGGATTTTGTCAACAAAAGCCCGAGACGGTCCGTTCCGCCCCATGGGAAACCGGAGCTGGAAAAGCGGAGCGCGCGGACGGGGATGGCCTGGGTCCCGGAGTTCTTTGGAGAATATGACGAAAAATACGTCCGCTGAACAGGAACATTTGTCTGCATGAGGCGACCTGTTTCTGTTGACTTCGAGGATGAATTTGCGTATAATTGTATACATCGATGCAATTATACACCACCCGCGAAAGGAGACGCCTTATGTTAGAAATTTCCCCCAAGACCAACCTGCTGGAAAAGCGCTCGTACAAATACTCTTTGCAGGATGTGGCAGAGCCGAACTTACAGCGGGATATCTATTCCTACGGAACCATCCCCAAGGTGGCCTTCAACCACCGGCGGGTCCCCATGTCCATGCCGGAGGAGATCTGGATTACCGACACCTCTCTGCGGGACGGGCAGCAGTCTGTGGAGCCTTACAGCGTAGATCAGATTGTGAAGATCTACCAGCTGCTGAACAAGCTGGGAGGCCCCTACGGGATCATCCGACAGACGGAATTCTTTATCTACAGCAAGAAGGACCGGGAGGCCCTGGAAAAATGCATGGCTCTGGACCTGAAGTTCCCGGAGATCACCAGCTGGATCCGGGCCAGCAAGCAGGACTTCAAGCTGGTCAAGGATCTGGGCATCCGGGAGACCGGCATTCTGGTGTCCTGCTCGGACTATCATATCTTCAAGAAGATGAAAATGACCCGGAAGCAGTGTATGGACTACTATTTGGGGACCATCAAGGACGCCTTTGACGCCGGTGTGATCCCCCGGTGCCATCTGGAGGACATCACCCGGGCGGACTTCTACGGCTTTGTGGTACCCTTTGTCAATGAGATCCAGGCTCTGAGCCGGGAGGCGGGGATTCCGGTGAAGATCCGGGCCTGCGACACCATGGGTTATGGCATCCCTTATACCGAGGCGGCCCTGCCCCGAAGCGTGGCGGGCATCGTCTACGGCTTGCAGCACTACTCCGATGTACCCAGCGAGTGCTTGGAGTGGCACGGCCACAACGACTTCTACAAGGGCGTGGCCAACGCCGCCACGGCATGGCTCTACGGCGCCTGCGCGGTGAACTGCTCGCTGCTGGGCATCGGAGAGCGCACGGGCAACGTGCCTCTGGAGGCCATGGTCTTTGAGTATGCCTCCTTGCGGGGATCTCTGGACGGCATGGATACCACGGTGATCACAGAGATCGCGGAGTTCTTCAAGCATGAGATTGGCTACAACATCCCGCCTATGACCCCCTTCGTCGGTTCCGCGTTCAACGTCACCCGAGCCGGGGTCCACGCCGACGGGCTTATGAAGGACGAGGAGATCTACACCATCTTCGACACGAAAAAGATCCTGAACCGGCCTGCCACAGTGCAGATCAGCAAGACCTCGGGCCTGGCGGGCGTTGCCTACTGGATCAACCAGAACTACGGCCTGGAAGGGGAGGAGAAGCTGGACAAGCAGTCGGATCTGGTGATCGACTTGAAAGCGTGGGTGGACCGACAGTATGAGGACGGCCGTCAGACCACCATGACCGACCATGAGCTGGAAGCGAAGATCGCCGAGCTCGCCCCCGGACTGTATCGCAGATAAGGAGCGTTGTTTATGAAGCATTTTAAGAGCACATCCCTGGCCGATCAGATTTTTGAGAAGCTGGAAAACGATATCATTTTGGGCGTCTACCCCCGGGGCGAGATCCTGACGGAGATGAAACTGGTGGAGCAGCTGGGCGTCAGCCGGACCCCCATCCGGGAGGCTCTGCGCCGGCTGGAGCAGGAGCGGCTCATCGAGGATACGGGCAAGGGCTCCAGAGTCTTGGGGATCACCGAGGAGGATCTGCTGGACATCCTGACCATCCGGGAGCGGATCGAAGGGGTGGCGGCATACTATGCCACAAAGAACATGACCGACGAGGGCAGGGCGGAGCTGAATCATCTGATGGATCTGCAGGACTTTTACTACCAGAAGGGAAACCTGGACCAGATGCAGAAGGTGGACGATCAGCTCCATGACGCCATCTGCTATCTGAGCAAGCGGACGGTGATCGTGGACACCTTGGTGCCTCTGCACCGCAAGACCCGCCGGTACCGCCGCCTCTCCATGAGCGATCCCGAACGGGTGGCCAGCACCCGGCAGGAGCATGCGGCCATCTGCCATGCCATGCTCTCCGGCGACGCGGCGCTGGCGGAGGAAATGACCAGGCAGCACATTTCCAATGTGATCGATCACATGTTAAACGGGAGGAGATATAATGGGTAAGACCATTGCGCAGAAAATCATCGCGTCCCATCTGGTGTCCGGAGATATGACACCGGGCAGCGAGGTCGCCCTGCGGATCGACCAGACCCTGACCCAGGATGCCACGGGCACCATGGCCTATCTGGAATTTGAGACCATGGGCATCCCCCGGGTAAAGACGGAACTGAGCATTGCCTACGTGGACCACAACACCCTGCAATGCGGCTTTGAAAACAGCGACGACCACCGGTACCTGCAGTCCGTGGCGGCCAAGCACGGGGTCTGGTTTTCCCGGCCCGGCAACGGAATCTGCCATCAGGTCCATCTTGAGCGGTTTGGAAAGCCCGGCAAGACTCTCATCGGCTCCGACAGCCACACCCCAACCGGCGGCGGCCTGGGCATGCTGGCCTTCGGGGCGGGCGGTATGGACGTGGCAGTGGCCATGGGCGGCGGCGCTTACTACATTACCATGCCGAAGATGTACAAGGTCAATCTCACGGGAAAGCTTCGGCCCTATGTCACCGCCAAAGACGTGAGCCTGGAGCTGCTGCGCATCCTCTCGGTCAAGGGCGGCGTGGGGGCCATCATCGAATGGGGCGGACCCGGCGTAGCCACACTGTCGGTCCCCGAGCGGGGTACCATCACCAACATGGGTACCGAGTTGGGGGCCACCACCTCCATCTTCCCCTCGGATGAGATTACCAGGGCTTTCCTGGCAGCCCAGGGACGGGAAGGGGACTACGTTCCCCTGGAAAGCGACCCGGACGCGGCGTATGATCGGATCATTGACATCGATCTGAGCGCCCTGGAGCCCCTGATTGCCTGCCCCCACAGCCCGGACAACGTGGTGAAGGTATCCACCCTGAAGGACGTGAAGGTGGATCAGGTCTGCATCGGCTCTTGCACCAACTCCTCGCTGCTGGATCTTCGCAAGGTCGCCGCCATGCTGAAGGGAAAGACGATCCATCCCTCGGTGAGCCTGTCCATCTCCCCCGGCTCCCGGCAGGTGCTGACCATGCTCAGCGACTGCGGAGACTTGTCAGACATTCTGGCCAGCGGCGCCCGGGTTCTGGAGTGCGCCTGCGGCCCCTGTATCGGCATGGGCTTCTCCCCCAATTCCGGCGGCGTGAGCCTGCGGACCTTTAACCGCAACTTCCTGGGCCGCAGCGGCACCAAGGACGGCCAGGTGTATCTGGTTTCTCCGGAGACTGCCGTGGCCTCGGCCCTCACCGGCTTTATTACGGATCCGACCACCATGGCCGAGCCGCTGAACGTGTCCATGCCGGAAAAATTCCTGGTCAACGACTCGGCGGTGCTGCCGCCGCTGTCGGAAGACCAGGCGAAAGACGCCCCGGTGCTGCGTGGTCCCAATATCAAGCCCTTCCCCAAGAGCAAGCCCTTTGCCGATACCCTGAAAGCGTCCCTGGTGCTGAAGGTGGGGGACAACATCACCACCGACCACATTATGCCGGCCGGGGCCAGGATTCTGCCCTACCGTTCCAACATTCCCTATCTGTCCAACTTCTGCTTTGAGGTCTGTGATCCCGGTTTCCCGGAGCGGGCCAGGGCGGCGGGGGACGGCATCGTGGTAGGCGGAAGCAACTACGGCCAGGGCTCCTCCCGGGAGCACGCGGCGCTGGTTCCCATGTACCTGGGGATTCGCTGCGTCATTGCCAAGAGCTTTGCCCGGATCCACGCGGCCAACCTGATTAACGCCGGCATTCTGCCCCTGACCTTTGCAGATCCGGCTGACTATGACCGGCTGGAGCAGGGGGCGGTCCTGACCCTTTCCGACATACGTCAGGGCCTGGAGACGGGATTCCTGACGGTGACGGAGGAGGCTGGGGGCCGGACCTTCCGGGTTACGGGCAGCTTTACCCGGCGCCAGCGTGCCATTCTCATGGCAGGCGGACTGCTGAACTACACCAAGGAGGGCGGACAATGAATCACGCCATTGACGGCGCGGCCCAGGCCTTTCGGCAGCTGCTGGAGGAGCAGCTGGCCAGAGTCGCCGCCATGAATACGGAAAAGACCGATTTTTCATCCAAGAAAACCGTTACCATCGGCGTCATTGACGGCGACGGCATCGGTCCGGTCATCACGGCCCAGGCGGCCCGGGTTCTGGAAAAGCTTCTGGCCCACGAGATCGCCGGAGGCTCTGTGGAGGTCCGGAAGATTCGCGGCCTGACCATTGAGAACCGGAAGGCCCAGGGCAAGGCAATTCCTTCGGAGGTGCTGGAGCAGATCAAATCCTGTGATGTGCTGCTCAAAGGCCCCACGGAGACGCCCAAAGGCGGCAGCCTGGAGAGCGCCAATGTGGCAATGCGCCGGGAGCTGGATCTGTACGCCAACTGCCGTCCGGTGTCTGTTCCGGAGAAGAATATCGACTGGATGTTCTTCCGGGAGAATACGGAAGGGGAGTATGTTCTGGGCAGCCGGGGCGTGGAGCTTCCCGGCATGGCTGTGGACTTTAAGGTCACCACGGACCTGGGGACCCGGCGGATCGCCCGGGCCGCCTTCGACTATGCCCGGAATAACGGCAAGACCCATGTGGCGGTGGTTACAAAGGCCAACATCATGAAAAAGACCGACGGAAAGTTTACGGCCATTGCCCACGAAGTGGCGGCGGACTATCCGGAGATCACGGCGGAAGACTACTACATCGATATTATGACCGCCAATCTGCTGGATGAGAAGCTCCGTCAGCAGTTTCAGGTTTTTCTGCTGCCCAATCTCTACGGAGACATCATCACCGACGAGGCCGCTCAGATCCAGGGCGGCGTTGGGACGGCGGGCAGCGCCAACATCGGCGACCGCTATGCCATGTTCGAGGCAGTTCACGGCACGGCCCCCCGGCTGATTCAGCAGGGACTGGGGGACTATGCCAACCCGGCCAGCATTCTCAAGGCCACGGCTCTGCTCCTGCGCCACATCTGCCGGACGGACGCGGCGGACAGGCTGGAAAAGGCTCTGGCGGCCTGTCCGGTGCGGGTGGCCAGCGACGGCGGGGAAGCAACGGCGGCAGAATACACCGACGCCCTGATGGCGCTGCTGTGACCGGGCCGCGCCTGTGGACGAGAAAACCCTCTTTTTCTTCCGGGACCATCCCGGGGCCGTGGCCCTGTATGAGACCCTGGAGGCGAAGATTCTGGAGCAAATCGAAGATGTGGCGATTCGCGTCCAGACCAGCCAGATCTCCTTTTACAACAAGCACATGTTCGCCTGCGCCTCCTTTGCCCGTGTGCGGAAGAAGCGGGAACTGCCGGAGCCCTATCTGGTGGTGACCTTCGGTCTGGGACGGCAGGTCACGGACCCCCGGATCGCGGTTTCGGTGCAGCCCTATCCCGGACGCTGGACCCACCATGTGGTGATCGGCCGGGAATCCCAGATCGATGAAGTCCTGATGGACTGGATTCGGGAGGCGGCGGCCTTTTCCGCCGGGAAATAGACCAACAAATGGGACTGTATGTTTCCGGTTGCAAATTCCTTGGGAGTATGCTATACTGTATTTAGCAATTTTTCACAAGGAGGCGTCCATATGCAAGACATCGGTATGCAGTTTCACATTCGCTGCGGGGAAGGAGACGTAGGCCGCTATGTGTTCCTGCCGGGAGACCCGGGACGCTGCGAAGCCATCGCAAGTTATTTTGACAATCCGGTCCATGTGGGCATGAACCGGGAATACAATATCTATACAGGCACCCTGCTTGGGCAGAAGGTGTCGGTGTGCTCCACCGGCATCGGCGGTCCCTCGGCCTCCATTGCCATGGAAGAACTGGCGGCCATTGGCGCGGACACCTTCCTGCGGGTGGGTACCTGCGGCGGCATTGCCATGGATGTGCTGCCCGGCGATGTGATCGTGGCCAACGGCGCTGTCCGGTATGAACACACATCCATGGAGTATGCGCCCATTGAATTCCCGGCAGTGCCGGACTTCGACATCACCGCCGCCCTGAAGGCGGCCAGCCAGGACCTGGGTTATCGTACCCATGTGGGAGTGGTCCAGTGCAAGGATTCCTTCTATGGCCAGCACAGTCCGGAAAAGTCTCCGGTTTTTTACGAATTGACGCAAAAGTGGGAGAGCTGGAAGCGCTTGGGCGTCAAGGCCAGTGAGATGGAGTCTGCCGCCCTGTTCGTGGTGGCGGCGGCTCTGGGGGTCCGTTGCGGCAGCTGCTTCCATGTGATCTGGAACCAGGAGCGGGAGAAGGCGGGGCTGGAAATGCCAATGACAGAAGACACCAGCGGCGCCATTCGCGTGGGCATCGAGGCCATGAAGCGGATCATCGCCCAGGACCTTCAAAAGAAATAAACAAATCCGGGCTGCCGACGCAGCCCGGATTTGTTTTTGATCAGGCATCCAGATACTGGACGAAGCCCAGGGTCATGTAGTCTAAGTACACATGCTTGTCCGGGGTCTTGCCCATGGTGACCCGGTGGCAGTGGACTTCCCACACCGGCTCTCCCTGGAGCTGCCCTTTCTTGATCTCAAAGACGTGGTTCCAGCTTCTGCCCTCCATGTATTGGGGCTCCCGCAGGAAGCGGATCAGCTCCAGACGGCGGAAGTGGAAGGTGGGAAACGCGTTCTTGATGCAGAGCTCAAACAGGACCTCCGCGTCCCGTACGCTGCCAAGTTCAAAGGTGCTGCGGATCATTGCGCCGTAATCTTGCATAAACCATACCTCCTCAGAGCTTTGCGTAGGTTTTGTCCAGAAATTTCTGGCTGTTCACAATCACTCGTTTGTGGATGCCTCTGCCGATCTGACCGGCTTCGTCAAATGCCTGCACGTCAAAGGTGATGACTTTTCCCTCTACAGCGGTGACGGTGGCCTGGGCCCGGACCTCCATGCCCACCGGTGTGGCGGTGATGTGCTCAATGTTCAGCAGCGTACCCACCGTGGTCTGGCCCTCGGGAAGGGAAGCCGCTATGGCCTCACAGGCCGCGCCCTCCATCAGCGCTGCCATACAGGGGGTGGCATAGACCAGCAAATCGCCGGAACCCACTTCCAGGGCGGTGTCCTCCCGCTCAGCCAGGGTCGTGACTTCCCCCTGCATGCCCAATTGAATCTCCATCCGGATCACACTCCTTCTACCATAAACTATACCCCAATTTCCCGGCGCTGTCAACGAAAAGGGTTGCCTTTTGCATAAAAAAACTATATAATGGATCCATCTGAAACAAATGAGGTGTTCCTATGGCAGCCCATGATAAACTAAACATGACCATGCTCTGCGATTTCTATGAATTGACCATGATCCAGGGCTACTTTGCCAACGGCTATGCGGACCGCATCACCTACTTTGACCTGTTCTTCCGCCGTTGTCCCGACGACGCCGGATATGCCATTGCCGCCGGCCTGGAGCAGATTGTGGAGTATATTCAGGATCTGCATTTCTCTGCGGAGGATATTGAATATCTCCGAGGGCGGAAGATGTTCAGCGAGGCGTTCCTGGAGTATCTGGCGAATTTTAAGTTCACCGGCGACATCTGGGCCGTTCCGGAAGGCACGCCCATCTTCCCCAGGGAACCCATTCTGACCGTCCGTGCTCCCGCGGCCCAGGCCCAGCTCATCGAGACCTTCCTGCTGCTGTCGGTCAACCACCAGAGCCTGATCGCCACCAAGGCCAACCGGGTGGTCCGTGCCGCGGACGGGCGGACGGTGCTGGAGTTCGGCTCCCGCCGGGCCCAGGGCTCTACGGCCGCCATTCTGGGCGCCAGAGCGGCCTATATCGGCGGCTGTCACGGCACCGCCTGTACCATTTCCGACCAGCTTTTCGGCGTCACCGCCGGCGGCACCATGGCCCACGCCTGGGTGCAGATGTTTGACAGCGAGTACGAGGCTTTCAAGGCCTATACCCAAATGTACCCCAACAACGCCACCCTGCTGGTGGATACCTATGACACCCTGCGCTCCGGCGTACCCAATGCCATCCGGGTCTTCAACGAGGTTCTCAAGCCCATGGGCATCACCAAGTGCGGCATCCGGCTGGACTCCGGCGACTTGACCTATCTGACCCGGCAGGCCAGAAAAATGCTGGACGAGGCCGGCTGGACCCAGTGTAAGATCACCGTCTCCAATTCCCTGGACGAGTATATTATCCGGGACGTTCTGCGCCAGGGAGCTCAGATCGACGCCTTCGGCGTTGGCGAGCGGCTGATCACCGCCCGCTCCGAACCCATTTTCGGCGGCGTGTACAAGCTGGCCGCGGTGGAGGAGCCCGACGGCACCATCGTGCCCAAGATCAAGATCTCCGAGAACGTGGGCAAGATCACAAACCCCCACTATAAAAAGCTCTACCGATTCTACGGCAAAGACACGGGCAAGGCCATTGCCGACTACCTGACGGTCTACGACGAGGAAGTGGACGACAGCCAGGATATCACCATCTTTGACCCGGATGCCACCTGGAAGACCAAGCGGGTGTACAACTATACCGCCAAGGAGCTGCAGGTACCCGTGTTCCGCGGCGGCGAGCTGGTCTACAAGCTGCCTTCCCTGGACGAGATCCGCGATTACTGTGCCGAGCAGGTGGACGCCCTGTGGGACGAGATCAAGCGTTTTGACAATCCCCAGACCTACTATGTTGACCTGAGCCAGAAGCTCTGGGACATCAAGTTCGACCTGCTCAAACGCAATGGCAAGTAAGCAAACTCCCGCGTCGGCTGTGGCCTTGGGCGGCGTGATGGCGGCCCTGGCCATGGTCATCATGGGCTTGGGAACCCTGATCCCCGTGGCGACCTATGTCTGTCCGGTCCTCTGCGTGCTGATGCTTCAGCTGGTGCTGAAGTCCTGCGGGACTCGAATGGCCTGGGCCTGGTACGGCGCTGTGGCGTTTCTGTCCATGTTCCTGTGCCAGGACACGGAGGCGGCGGTCCTCTTTGCCTTTTTGGGATATTACCCCATCCTCAAGCCCCGGCTGGACGCCCGGAAAGGGAAGTGGCTGTGGAAGGGCCTGTTGTTCAACGGCATGGTCCTGTTGGCCTACTGGGTGCTGCTCCGGCTTCTGGGCGTGGAGCGGCTGGCATCGGAGTTTTCCGAGATGGGCTTTGTTATGGGCTTCGTTTTGCTGATTCTGGGCAATGTCACTTTCGTCCTGCTGGACAGGCTCCTGGGCATGGGGTTTCGGAAGCGGCGAAAATGAATCTGTTTTACCGGGCGGCGCAGGCCGCCCGAAATGTTTTGGAGGGAGCATGGAAACAAGCTGGTATTTGTACATTCTGCGCTGTAAGGACAACACCCTCTACACCGGCATTGCCACCGATGTGGACAGACGTCTGCGGACCCATCAGCAGGGCAAAGGCGCCAAGTACACCCGGGGACGCGGTCCCCTGGAGCTGGTGTATCAGGAACGCTGCGGCACCCGCAGCCAGGCGCTGAAGCGGGAACTGGTGGTCAAGGCTCTGTCCAGGGAGCAGAAGGAACTGCTGCTGTGTCAGGCTTCCCAAGCCGGGCCGGAGAAATTTCCTTGAACGAGGAGCGAACAGTGCTTGACAAAGTTCCCCGCCGGTGGTAACATTTACATGGAAAAATTAGCTCGTGCTAACTGTGCGAATGGATAGAAATCCCATGGCCCCCGGGGCGCCATGGGAGCGGAGGATGCTTATGAAGACATTAAAAGACGCGAAAATCGGCCAGACTGTGGTGGTTGCGAAGGTGTGGGGGGAAGGCGCGGTTCGCCGCCGCATCATGGACATGGGGATCACCAAAAATGTGGAGGTCTTTGTCCGGAAGGTGGCCCCTCTTGGGGACCCCATTGAGGTCAATGTCCGAGGCTATGAACTGAGCCTTCGGAAGGCGGACGCGGAAATGATCGAGGTGTACGAGTAAATCACGCGCTGGCAACGCGGAAAGAGAGGATTTGCCTATGCAGTATCGAATTGCCCTTGCCGGGAATCCCAATTCCGGCAAGACGACTCTGTTCAACATGCTCACCGGTTCGAACCAGTATGTGGGCAACTGGCCTGGGGTCACGGTTGAGAAGAAGGAGGGCGTTCTGAAGGGACACCCGGATGTGATCATTCAGGATCTGCCGGGAATTTATTCCCTGTCGCCGTACTCTCCCGAGGAGCTGGTGTCCCGGCGGTATCTGGTCAATGACCACCCGGACGCCGTCTTGAATATCGTAGACGGAACCAACATTGAGCGAAACCTGTATCTGACCACCCAGCTGATGGACCTGGGACATCCCATCGTGCTGGCGGTGAACATGATCGACCTGGTCCGCAAAAACGGCGACACCATCGATCTGGAGAAGCTGGGAAAGGCCCTGGGGTGCCAGTGCGTGGAACTCAGCGCCCTGAAGGGCGAAGGCTACCAGGAAGCCGCGGAAAAGGCGGTGGAGCTGGCCAAAAACCACACCCACGGAGAGCGGCCCCACGTGTTCAACGGCAGTGTGGAGCACGCTCTGGCCCATATTGAGGAGTCAATCGAAGGCAAGGTGGACGCGAATTATCTGCGCTGGTACGCCATTAAACTCTTCGAGCGGGATGAGCGGGTCCGGGAGGAAGTGAACCTGGACAGCGAGGTCATGGACCATCTGGAGAAGCACATCACCGACTGCGAGCGGGAAATGGACGACGACGCCGAGAGCATCATTGCCGACCAGCGTTACACCTACATCGAGCAGGTGATCCGCAAGGCGGTGAAGAAGAAGGCAGCCAAGAACGCTTTGACCACCTCGGACAAGATCGACCGGATCGTCACCAACCGGATTCTGGCCATTCCGATTTTTGTGTGCGTCATGTTCCTGATGTACGCCATCGCCATGGGAAGCTTCCCATTCTCCATTGGCACCATTGCCACGGACTGGGCCAACGACGTGCTGTTTGGCCAGTGGATTCCGGGGCTTTTTGACTGGATTCTGACCTCTCTGGGCGTCAGCGGCTGGCTGTACGGTCTGGTTATGGACGGCATTGTGGCCGGCGTCGGCGCGGTTCTTGGCTTTGTACCCCAGATCCTGGTGCTGAGCCTTCTGCTGTCCATTCTGGAAGACGTGGGCTACATGTCCCGGGTGGCCTTCATCATGGACCGAATCCTGCGGAAATTCGGCCTCAGCGGCAAATCCATCATTCCCATGGTGGTGGCCACGGGCTGCGGCGTTCCCGGCATTCTGGCCTCCCGGACCATCGAACAGGAGCGGGACCGGAAGATCACGGTCATGACCACCGGCTTCATTCCCTGCGGCGCGAAGATGCCCATTGTGGGACTGTTCGCCGGCGCGGTCTTCGGAAATTCCCCTCTGGTGGCGACCTCCGCCTTCTTCATCGGCGTTGCCGCGGTGGTGGTCTCCGGCGTGATTCTGAAGAAATTCAAATCCCTGGCGGGCAAGCCCGCCCCCTTTGTCATGGAGATGCCTGCCTACCATCTGCCCTCTTTGCGCAATGTGGCCCGGGCCACCGGCCAGCGGGGCTGGGACTTCGTTCACCGGGCCACCACTGTGGTGCTTCTGAGCTCCATCGTTCTGTGGTTCCTGCAAAGCTACGGCATTGTGGACGGAGTCTTCCAGGCGGTGGAGGACAACAACATCTCCCTGCTGGCGGATATTGGAAAGGCCATTGCCTGGATCTTCTACCCCCTGGGCTGGATGGGCGATATGGCCTGGAAGGCCACTGTCGCCACTTTTACCGGCCTGATCGCCAAGGAGCAAGTGGTTATGACCTTCGGCACTCTGTACCACTATGCCGGAGAGCTCAGTGAGTCCGGCAATGAGATCTGGGGCCTGATCGCCCAGGACTTTGGTCCGGTGCGGGCTTACAGCTTTATGATCTTCAACCTGCTCTGCGCGCCCTGCTTTGCCGCCATTGGCGCAATCAAGCGGGAAATGCACGATGGCAAGTGGACTGCCGCTACCATCGCCTATATGTGCCTGTTTGCCTATGCGGTATCCATGATCGTCTTCCAGCTGGCGGGCCTGTTCACCGGCGAGGCGACCTTCGGCATTTTCACCATTCTGGCCCTGGTCCTGTTGGCGGGCCTGATCTACCTGACGGTCCGCAAAAACAAGTACGCCGACACCCAGGTGAAGGTGGGTGTCTGATCCCGGACGGAAAGGAGCGGCGCGAATGACGATTGGCGATATGGTGGTTCTGGGAGTCCTGGGACTGATTGTGGGATCGATCATCGGACACATGGTCCGCGGCCGGAAGCAGGGAAAGCACTGCGGCTGCGGCGGCTGCGAGGGCTGCGGCATGGCGTCCTCCTGCACGGGGGGAAGCCATGAGAACGGCTGCCCCAATGAGAAGTAAGTTTCCATACAAAACGCGCCCGGACGGCTGTCCGGGCGCGTTTATGCAATTACATGTCGTAGATACCCATGATCAGGATGCCCGCGAAGGTCACGGCAATGCACAGGTAATGCTTCCAGCTCAGCTTTTCCTTCAGGAACAGGCGGCTCCAAAGCACGGAGACCATGCAGTAGGAGGCGATGATGGGCGCGGCCAGGGCGGACTCCCCGCTGGCCAGGGCATAGATGTAGAAGACCTGACCAATGGTCTCGAAGATGGCGCCGATGTACTTCGGGGCTTCCATCCTGGGGACCAGATTCTGCTTCTTGTAGACGCAGGTGTACAGGAAGCACACAACGCCCGCGACCAGGAAGGTCAGCTCATAGGCCACATTGGCGGAGTCCTCATTCAAAGTTTCCAGGACCAGATCGTCGGCAAAGGTGCCTGCGGCGTCCAGAACACAGTAGGCCAGGGGCAGGGCCAGGGCCAGCCAGCTCTTGGCGTACTTGTAGTTGGAGGCCTCCTGGCGGGCGGCCCGGAGCGCCTCGTCCTCATTGGCTTCCACGAAGCCCAGGCCGATGACACCGGCGCAGGCCAGGGCAATGGCCAGGTACTGGGGCCAGGCCATGGGATCGGCGGTTCCGCTGAGGATGGCGATGATGGCGACCAGGGCGCCGCTGGCGTTGCAGATGGGAGACGAAATGCTCAGTTCAATGTAACGCAGGCCGACATATCCCAGGGTCATGGAGCCAATGTACAGCAGAGAAACGGGCAGGTAGGTCCAGATGACGTCCCAGCTGATGGCCACGCCGCCGACGAAGATCTCATACAGGGCGTGGACACCCATGACCGCGCCAACGGCCATGACCATTTTGAACTGGCTGTACTTGTCGCTGGCGTCCCGGCAGCCGATCTTGGAGAAGAAGTCGGAACCGGACCAGCACAGAAGGGCGATGATTGAAAACCAAAACCAAGTCATAATAACACTCTCTTTCATTCCAAAAAATCAATGATTACAGACGGACAAGTCCGGCATCCACCAGCATCTGCAGGCTCAGGAGGATGCCGATCTTCGCGTGGTTCCAGGTCAGGCCGCCCTGGAAGTACACTGCGTAGGGCGGACGAATGGGGCCGTCGGCAGACAGCTCAATGGAGCTGCCCTGGACGAAGGCGCCTGCGGCCATGATGACCTTGTCGGCATAGCCCGGCATGTCGGAGGGGTAGGGGGTGGCGAAGGAGTCCACGGGGGCGGCAGCCTGAATGCCCTTACAGAAGGCAACCATGGCAGCCTCGCTGCCCAGCTCCACTGCCTGAATGATGTCGTGGCGGTCCTCTGCGGCGTCGGGGACGCACCGGAAGCCAAGGGGCTCATAGAGATTGGCGGCGAAGATGGCGCCCTTTTCCGCGCCGGCCACCACCGTGGGAGCCAGGAAAAAGCCCTGGAACAGAGAGGGCATGAGGCCCAGGTTGGCGCCTACCTCCTGACCCAGGCCGGGGGCGGAGAGCCGATAGGCGCAGCGCTCCACGCAGGCCCGGGTGCCGGCGATGTAGCCGCCGATGGGGGCAAGACCGCCGCCGGGATTCTTGATCAGGGATCCTACGGTCATGTCCGCGCCTACGTCCGAGGGTTCCATGGTCTCCACGAACTCGCCGTAGCAGTTGTCCACCATGACCAGAACATCGGGCTTAATGGATTTGCAGAAGGCGATCAGTTCCCCGATCTGGGCCACGGAGAAGGTGGGACGGGTGGCGTAGCCCTTGGAACGCTGGATGGTGATGAGCTTCGTCCTGCCGCCGATGGCGCCGCGGATGGCCTCATAGTCAAAGCTGCCGTCGGCCTTCAGATCCACCTGCCGGTAACTGACGCCGTACTCAGCCAGGGAGCAGGGGCTGGGGCGGATGCCGATGACCTCCTGCAGGGTGTCGTAGGGGGCGCCCACAGGGGACAGCAGCTCGTCGCCGGGCAGCAGGTTGGCGCTGAGGGCCAGGGCCAGGGCGTGGGTGCCGCAGGTGATCTGGGGCCGGACCAGAGCGGCCTCGGTGTGGAATACGTCGGCATAGACCCGCTCCAGGGTGTCCCGGCCCAGGTCGTCGTAGCCGTAGCCTGTGGTGGCGGCGAAGCAGGCGGCGCTGACCCGGTTCTTCTGCATGGCCCGCAGGACCTTGGCCTGGTTGTACTCGGCGATCTGGTCTATGCGGGTGAAGCGGTCCTTCAGCCTTTCCAGTGCCTTTTCTCCGTGGCTGTAGACAGCAGGGGAGATCCCCATGGTTTGATACAGTTCCAGTAATTGTTCCATTGACTAATCCTCGTTGTTCTTGTTTTTGACATTGTTCAGAAGTTCGTCGGCCAGATTGTTCAGGACCTCCGGCCTGGAGACGATCAGGCCCGTCTCCAGCTCCCCCAGAATCAGCAGGGTGTCTCCCGGCCGGATGCCGAACAGCTCCCGGGCCTCCTTGGGGATCACGATCTGCCCCCGGTCACCGACCTTGGCGGTACCGAAGATCCGCTGTTTGTGGCCTTTTCCCAGTACGTGTTTGCCTCCGGGCATGCCATCCCTCCTAATCATATTTTTCACATTTTTCATACCGAGGGATTATACACAATTCCACCCCGGCTGTCAAGGCCGGGGTGGAAAAATGATGGAATATTTTCGGATATGCTTATCGACACAGCAAAGAGGTTCAGAAAGCGTTGGTATTACGCATGGTATTTCGACCACAGCCAGCCCCTTAGCTCTCCCTTTGAGGTAAGCGAAGCGCAGTCGCAGGAGTGAAGACAGATCCAGTGGGCAGTCAGAGCCGTGACCGAACTTGGAAAAATCATTGATTTTTGACTAAAAGGCTTGGGCAGTACGCTCCAGCAGACTGCTGAGATAGCGGTAAGTGCTCCCCGACCCCTTCCGGGGGACCTTCTTTCTTGTTTCGGCAAGAAAGAAGGCAAAGAAGCCGGCCGGGGAGGCGCTGAGTTGATAGCTCCCGCTCTCAAAGCCGCCCTCCCCTGGACCCCTCCCGGCGCGCCCTTCGTTTCGTGCCGGTATTGCCTTAAGCGCCAAATCGGTGCGGTGACCGTGTGTAGCGTAAGCATCCTGGCAGGTATTCAGACGGAAGTCTGCATGGAGGGATCGGATACTGCGTTTTCTGCTGTGTAAAGCCGGTAAGCATATTTTCGGTTAAACGGGCGCGAAAGCCATTCAGTCCCGGTCTCTGCGCCGGCCGCCGAACATGGCGATCAGCCGCAGCAGTTGGGCAAGGGAGACGGCCGTGGCGGCCACGTAGGTCAGAGCGGCGGCCTGCAGGGTCTTTTTGGCGCCCTTCTGTTCTTCCTCTGTCAGAAGCTGGCCTTCTTCAATGGCGGTCAGAGCCCGGCGGCTGGCGTTGAATTCCACAGGCAGGGTCACAAGCTGGAAGATCAGGGACAGTCCGAAGCAGGCAATGCCCAGATAGATCAGGGTGTCGCCCATATAGCTGAAGGCGGAGAACAGAAGGCCCAGCAGGATCAGGGGCATAGCGATCCGGGAGCCGAAATTGGTCACGGGAATGATGGCGGCCCGCAGTTTAATGGGGGCATAGTTCTGGGCGTACTGGACGGCGTGACCGGCCTCGTGGCATGCCACTCCAATGGCGGCGGTGGAGGTGCTGCTGTAGACGCTGTCAGACAGGCGGATTACGTTGGTCTTGGGATCGTAGTGGTCCGTCAGGTTACCGCCTACCCGCTCAATGCGAACGCCGCGGACGCCGCTGGCGGAGAGAACCCGCTGGGCGGCTTCCGCGCCGGAGATCTGCCGACGGGAGTACTGACGGGAGTATTTCTTGAAGGTGGAATTGACGTTCGAACTGGCCCATAGGGAAAGAATGACGCAAGGCAGGACCAGGATGATGTAGGTCCAGTCAATACCATAATAGTAGTAGGGCATAATGGTTCCTCCGATGTGATTTTTGCGGGGTTCAGTCCTGAATCGGCCCCATGGCCTGGTGCAGCCGGGGCGTGATGGCGCCCTGGAAGATGGACACGGCCTGACCGTGCAGGGTCTGCAAAGCGCCCACTGCCAAATTCAGCTGCAGGGGGCCGGGCATGTACAGGTCCTGGTCAAAGATGAACTTGACTTCCTTGTCCTCCACACCCCCGCGTTTGACCAGGCCCGGACCGGCATGGAGCTTGACTCTGCATCCGCCCCGGATGTTCAGCTCCGCGTCCACACTGCAGCGCAGGGAGGAGGACTCCGGAACGTCTTCTTCGGCCAGAGGCCCCAGGTAACAGGGGGAGATGAGCTCGGAGAAGGGAACGCCCTCCAGGTCCAGGGCGGACCGGGAGATGAAGTTCAGATACCGAAGTCCCACCCGTTCAAAGTACGCGGGCTTGTAGGTCTGGATGAAAGCGGCCAGGGGTTTGTCCAGCCGGTCGGCGAAGGCTTCCCAGGAGTGATACCGGCTGCAGCTCAGGGAAATAAACTTTCCGGTCAGATTGACCCGCCAGACCCCGTCGGCCGAGGCGAACTGATAGTTGGTTACCGGACGCTGATTTTGCAGGGTTTGGTTTCCCGGAACGCCTGTAAGCTTGGGGGCGGGGATTTCCTGGCGGCGGTGGAACTGAGGAAAGTCGCTTCGGATAGCCTCCTGAAAGGCCACCGGGTCCTGAGCCTCAATGGCGAGGATCTCGGGAAAGCGGAGCTGACAGATCACTTCCGCCAGCTGATGGGCGCTGTATTGGCAGCGTTTCTGGTTTGCAAACATAGTCATTCCTCATTTTCTACAGCATTTCATTTTTTATGAAATTATTATAGCCTCTGGCCGCGGGAAAGGCAAGGGCGTCATGGGACCGGAGGAAGGGATTTTTGTAAACTTTTTGTCAACGTCAGCCCTTGCCGGGGCGGCGGGAATCCGGAATGTTCACAATTTGTTCATACTGCCAGGGGGCATTGCTGGTATACTAACCATGAATTCCGCATGCCGTGAGGTGAAGTTATGAAAGACCCCTATAAGCGCCGGTATTTTTATCTGATGCTGGCTATTTTCGGCGCGATCAGCATGAGCATTCTGGTATTTTTCCTGGTATACCGGTTCCGGGGCCTTGGAGACATTCTCGGCGTAATCGGCGGTGTGCTGGCGCCCTTTACATACGGCTGCGTGATCGCCTATTTGCTTCGGCCTGTGTGCAATTTCTATCAGAGCACTCTGGAGCGGCTTCTGCCGCCGAACATGCGCCGGATCTCCGGCTCCGCGGCGGTGGGGCTGAGCCTTGTCACCGGCATCCTGATCGTGTACGCCCTGATTATCATGATCGCGCCTCAGCTGTACAGCAGCATCCGCTCTCTGTGGAACAGCCTGCCGGAGAAGGTCAACCAGTTCCTTGCCTGGGCCAGGACGGTTTTCGGTGATGACGAGGAACTGCTGCACATGTTCAATACCGCGTACAATACCATATACCAGGAGCTGGACAAGTGGGCGGACACCACCCTGGAGCCCTACATTTCCAGCGTGGTGAGCATTGTCAGCGGCGTGGGCAGCGGTTTGTACAAGGCGCTTATGTTCCTGTATAACCTTCTGATCGGCCTGATCGTGGCCTGCTATCTCCTGGCAAGCCGGAAGCGGTTTGCCAGGCAGAGCGTGCTCATCGTCCGCAGCGTGCTCAAGCCCAAGTGGGCGGATCTGTTTTTGCGGGAGGTGGCCTTTATAGACCGGATGTTCGGCGGATTCATAGACGGAAAGATTCTGGATTCTGCCATCATCGGCCTGCTGTGCTACATAGGATGTGTCATTTTCCGTTTCCCCAACGCCCTGCTGGTATCCGCCATCGTGGGCATCACCAATGTGATCCCCTTCTTCGGGCCATTCATCGGCGCGGTGCCCTCGACCCTGCTGATTATGATCGAGGATCCCATCAAGGGGCTGTGGTTCATTCTGTTCGTTTTGGCCCTGCAGCAGCTGGATGGCAATGTGATCGGTCCGAAGATCCTGGGGGACCGGACCGGCCTTTCCAGCTTCTGGGTCCTGTTCTCCATCGTCCTGTTCGGCGGATTGTGGGGACTGCCGGGCATGGTGATCTGTGTGCCGCTGTTCGCGGTGATCTACGACGTAATCAAGAAGTTGGTGCGCCGGGGCCTTGCCCGCAACGGGCAGATCCACCTGTGGGAGCAGTACAAGGCGGATTACCCGGACGAAGCCCGGCAGTAAGGATTGAACCGAGAAAGAAAACCGCGGGCCTCCCCGGAGGCCCGCCCTTTTTGACAAGGCCCGGAAAAACCGGACCGGCATGGACGGGGCTGTTCGGCTGACCGTCGGAAGAGGAGGAGACTATGCACTACGCGACAATAAAAAACTGCGACATTGCCAACGGCCCCGGCGTCCGGGTCAGCCTGTTTGTATCCGGCTGCACCCACCGCTGTCCCGGCTGCTTTAACGAGGTTGCCTGGGATTTTGCTTACGGAGAACCCTTCACCCAACAGACCATAGACACCATTTTGCGGATGCTCGCTCCCAGCTACATTCGCGGTCTGACTCTGCTGGGGGGAGAACCCTTTGAGCCCCAAAACCAGCCGGCTGTGGTGGAGCTGCTGCGGCAGGTGCGTGGGGAGCTTCCGGAAAAGACCGTCTGGGCCTATTCCGGGTATCTGTTTGACAGGGACATTCTCTCCGGACGCCTGGGAGATACCTCCGAATATCTGAGCTACCTGGATGTTTTGGTGGACGGCCCCTTTGTTGAGCAGAAAAAGAACCTGTCCCTGCGGTTCCGGGGATCGGAGAACCAGCGATTGATCGATGTGCCAAAATCCCTGTCCCAGGGCCGGATCGTGCTCTGGCAGGACTGGCAGGGAGATAAGGGAGGATGGATACGATGAAACCGATTCGTGTAAAACTGCTTCGCCCCGGCGCCAAGCTGCCGACATATGGCTCCCCGGGAGCCGCGGGGGCGGACCTGTACGCCTGTCTCCATGAGCCTGTGACCATTGAGCCGGGGCAGACGTCTTTCATTCCCACGGGGATCGCCATGGAGGTGCCGGAGGGCTGTGCGGGCCTTGTGTACGCCCGCAGCGGTCTGGCCTGCAAGCGGGGCCTGGCCCCTGCCAACAAGGTCGGCGTTGTGGACAGCGACTACCGGGGGGAGATCCTTGTGGCCCTGCACAACCACGCTGACCGGCCGCAGCAGATTGTCCCGGGGGAGCGGGTGGCCCAGATGCTCATTACGCCGGTGCTGACCCCTGCCTATGAGGCGTCGGAGGACCTGTCAAATACGGCAAGAGACCGGGGCGGCTTCGGATCTACCGGAAAGTAATGGTCGGTTTTCATAAAATATTTGTAAAGATTTGGTAAAAATTATCCCGATTTTATCTATGTACTTTCCACAGAAAATTTCATATAATGATACCATGGTCTGTCTGGGAATGAACGGCTTGAACCCCAGGCGGGAACAAAAGAGAATTTAGGAGTATTGTGATATGGAATTTTTCACTGCCGTCATCCAGCTTCTTGGCGGTCTGGCGATGTTCTTGTACGGAATCGAGGTCATGGGTGACGGCCTGAAGAACAGCTCCGGCGCTGCGCTGAAGCGGATTCTGGAGAAGGTCACAGGAAATGTGGTCATGGGCGTGCTTACCGGCACCCTGGTCACGGCCGTGATTCAGAGCTCTACCGCCACCATCGTTCTGACGGTGGCCCTCATCGGGGCGGGGGTTCTGAATCTGCGTCAGGCGGTCTCCATCGTTATGGGCGCGAATATCGGCACCACCATCACGGCCCAGATCATCCGCCTGTCCTCCATTGAGGCGGGGGACAATCTTCTTCTGATGCTGCTGGATACGGACACTCTGGCGCCCGTTTCCCTGGTCGTGGGCATCATTCTGGTGATGTTTGTCAAGACCACTACGTCCAAGACCATCGGTGATATTTTCATCGGCTTCGGCGTGCTGTTTGTGGGGCTGAATATGATGACCGACGGCGTCCGCCCTCTCATCGGAACCGAAGTCTTTCATTCCGCTGTCGGTGTGCTGAACAACCCGGTTCTGGGCATTCTCTTTGGTCTGATTATCACGGTGATCGTCCAAAGCTCCTCCGCCACCGTGGGCATGCTGCAGACGGTGGCCTCGGTGCCGGGGGCCGGCATTACCTTCTCCATGGCCTACCCTGTGATCATGGGCATCAACCTGGGTACCTGCGTCACTACCGCCATGGTCTGCTCCATCGGCTCTTCCAAGGACGCCAAGCGTACCGGTGTGGTGCACATTGCCTTTAACACCATCGGGACCATTCTGTTCATCATCGTCATGACCGCCATGCAGAAGATGAACGTCTTCGGGGCGGAATTCTGGGTCCGGAATGTGGACAGCGGCTCCATTGCCAACTTTCAGACCGTATTCAATCTGGTCACCGCCATTGTGCTGGTCCCCTTTGCGGACTGGCTGGTGAAGCTGTCCACCTGGATCGTCCGGGACGATCAGGAGGAGGCCGCGCGCCATCCCGAACTGCTGGTTCTGGACGAAAAGCTGTATATCTCGCCTGCCGTTGCCCTGTCGGAGGCTATTAAGGCCGTGTCCGCCATGGGGCAGCTGGCCAAGGAGAATTTTGTGAAGAGCTGCCGGGTCCTTGAGAAGTACGATCCGGCGCTGGTCAGCCAGATCAGCCGGGATGAGGAGGACATTGATCAGTTTACCGACCGGGCGGACCGTTTCC
This sequence comes from uncultured Oscillospiraceae bacterium, assembly GCA_944387635.1. Lineage (GTDB taxonomy): Bacteria > Bacillota > Clostridia > Oscillospirales > Oscillospiraceae > Faecousia. Next base: position 43,664 of record CALXFT010000001.1, read on the forward strand.
TCATCGGCCTTGCCAAGCACGTGGAGACGGAGTGGGATGACCGGCAGCTGGACATGCTGATGCAGACCGTTCCCAACTTTGAGCGCATCGGCGACTATGCCACCAACCTGGTGGAGCTGTCTGAACGGCTCCACGCGGACACCGCCGACTTCTCGGACATGGCCAAGAAGGAGATGCGCCTGATCTGCGACGCGGTCCGCGAGATTCTGGAGATCACCGTGGACGCTTTCACCGCCGGCAGCAATGAGCATGCAAAGCTCATAGAGCCTTTGGAGGAGACCATTGACGATATGGTCATGATCCTCCGGGACCGGCACACCAAGCGGCTGAAGAACGGAACCTGTTCCGTGGGATGCGGCCTTGTGTTTATGGAGGCGCTGACCTATCTGGAGCGGGCTTCGGACCAGTGCTCCTCCATAGCCGTAATGATGCTGGCAAGGAGCAATGAAGAAATTCTGGTCAACCACTACGACTATCTGCGGGAGATTCACACCGGCAGTGACATTGCCTATCAGGCGGAGCGGGAACGCCGCCGGGAGCAGTACATCAGGCCTCTGAAGGCCATGTAGTAAGACCTGATATCCAGTATAAGCGAAGATCCGACCGGAAGGCTCCGGCCGGATCTTTTTCCGCTCCCGGCATGGGAAAATCCTCCGGTATCCGCTTATGCCAATTGAATCAGAGCTTCCGGAAAATTGCGGCTGTGACGGGCTTCCCTGGTCCCAGGGAGTAATGGGTATGGCGCGAAAGGCACGGATCATGGGGCGATCACCATAAAGGATGAGCGGACCCATTCAACCAAGACGCCGTTGACTTATGCGGATTTCGGCGTGTTTTTTTGGAAAATGCCGGGGTTTTGGGGAAGGCGGGCGGGCCTTCTGTTTTTCCTAAGAAAAATGATGCACTTTTGATGCAAAAATGTGCGTCTTCTGATGCACCTGTTATGTATACTGGCACTATCCAAACAGAAAGGGTGTTGTGCATGTATACTGAGCCAATGGAAATCCGCAGCAGATCTGTATGTGCGGGACGCCGTAAGAAACGGGGAAGGAACATCGGCTGGGTCCTTCTGATCCTGCTGGTGTGGAGCGTGACCATCTATCTTCTGGCCTGCTCTCAGGCGGACGCAAGCAGCACCCAGCCGACTTTCTCCCGAAGCGGAGAAACCGAAACGGAAGGCTTCACTGAAATCGGGGACGATACCACGCCTCCGGTGATCATCGGAACCCTGGACCACACCATTTACGAGGGGGAGACTGTCTCTTACTTCACCGGCATTGTCGTCACCGATACCCAGGACCCGGAGCCGGAGCTGACGGTGGACAGCAGCGGCGTCGACGTCCGGACCCCGGGCTGCTATTTCGTTACATATATCGCCAAGGACCGGGCGGGGAACACGACCACCAAAGCAGCCACGGTCACCGTGCTTCCCATGGAGGCGGGCAGTGTGACCACCCAGCAGCTAAACGAGACCGCCGATGAAATTCTCGAACAGATCATTGCGCCGGATATGACCACACGGCAGCAGGTGGAGGCCATTTACGGCTGGTGCCGGGAGGCTTTGACCTACAAGAATCAGGAACACGGTACGGACTGGCGGCAGGCGGCCTATGACACAATCACGGAAAAGAGCGGAGACTGCTTCGGATACTTCTCGGTCTCCAAGCTTCTGCTGGAGCGGCTGGAGATCCCCAATCTGGATGTGCGGAAGGAGCGCCAGAGCAAGACGGACAGCGACCACTTTTGGAGCCTGGTCAGTGTGGACGGGGGAGAAACCTATTACCACTTCGACTGCACTCCCCGGATCGGCCAGACCCAGGACTTCTGCCTGGTCACCGACGCGGTTCTGGACGCCTACTCCGACGCCAATAACGGAAGCCACAGCCGGAACCGGTCGCTTTATCCTTCTACACCGGCGGCCTGAGTCCGCCGGTTATCGGAACACCGCGCGGGAGCCGGACTCCCGCTGAAAAGAAGCTGAGGGGATGAGGAAATGAAAAACATACTGGAATACCTGGAGCAGACGGTCCGCCGGTCGCCGTATAAGATTGCCGTTACCGACGGCGAGAGCGGTATGACCTTCCGGGAGATCTACGACCAGGCGAGAGCCATCGGCTCCTGGCTGCACAAGGCCGGGATCAGCGGAAAAAGCGTGGCAGTGCTCCTGGGCAGGCAGCCCAAAACCATCGCCGCCTTCCTGGGGGCGATCTACGCGGGCAGCTACTATGTTCCCCTGGATACGGAAATGCCGCCCTACCGGATCAAGCAGATTCTGGCGTCCCTGGAGCCGGGCGCCCTGATCTGTGACGAGAAGACCGGGGACCTGGCAAAGGACCTGGCCTGTGAGAGACATGTGGTCAGCTACGACCAGGCGGCCTTCGGCGTGATCCGGGAGGAGGATTTGGCCCGGATTCGGCAGAGGCAGCTGGACATCGATCCGATTTACGTGGTCTTTACCTCCGGCTCCACCGGCGTGCCTAAGGGGGTGGTGGGGTGCCATCGTTCGGTGATCGACTACATCGAGGAACTTGCTCCGGTGCTCAAATGCGATGAGGAAACGGTTTTCGGGAATCAGACGCCTCTGTTTTTTGACGCCTGCCTGAAGGAGATCCTGCCCACGATGAAATACGGGGCGTGCATGTATCTGATCCCCAGGCATCTGTTTTCCTTCCCGGTGCGGCTGGTGGAATATTTGAACCGGAACCGGATCAACACCCTGTGCTGGGTGGTGTCGGCGCTGACCATGGTCTCCGCCGCGGGGACCTTTGAACGGATCCGGCCCCGGTTTCTCAGAACGGTGGCCTTTGCCAGCGAGGTGTTCCCCATCCGTCATCTGAAGGCCTGGCAGAGAGCCGCGCCTGGGGCCAGATTCCTCAACTTCTACGGTCCTACGGAGACCACGGGGATCTGCTGCTACTATGAGGTGGACCGGGTATTCGCGGACAATGAGACGCTGCCCATTGGCGGCCCCTTCCCGAACACCGAGATCCTGCTGCTGGACCCGGAGGGACGTCCTGTGGAGCCGGGGCAGCAGGGGGAGATCTACATACGTGGGACCCGGTTGACCCTGGGGTACTACCGGGAGCCGGAACGAAACGATCAGGTCTTTGTCCAGAATCCGCTGAACAGTCTGTACCCGGAGAAGGTCTACCGAACCGGAGACCTGGCCAAATACAATGACCGGGGGGAACTGGTCTTCCTGTCCAGGACCGACGATCAGATCAAACACATGGGCCACCGGATCGAGCTGGGGGAGATCGAGGCGGCGGCCAACGGCCAGCCGGGGGTGGAAAGCGCCTGCTGCGTCTACGACGCCGAAAAAAAGCGGCTGACCCTCTTCTACACCGGCAAAGCGGAGCCCTGGCTCCTGGGCGGCAAGCTCAAGGAGCGGCTTCCGAAGTACATGATGCCCCAGAACTTACAGCGCATGAAGGAGATGCCCAGGACCGCCAACGGAAAAGTGGACAGGGCCGGCCTGAAGCAGCTCGCCCTGCGCCTGGGGAGGAAAGGAGATTGAACCATGGACACTCTGCTTAAGATCCTGTGGGAACTGCATCCGGATATCAATTTTACAGAGGACACCCGTCTTCTGGAGGAAGGGGGGCTGGATTCGTTTGACATTGTGACCCTGGTTTCGGAGATCGAGGACGCCTTTGGGGCGGTGATCCGGGCGCAGGACCTGATCCCGGAAAACTTCCAGACTCCGAAGACCTTGCTGGCCCTGATCCGGCGGCTGAGGGAAGACTGACATGATTCTCCAATCGCCGTGGTTTATCCTGTTCGCGGCGGGGCTTCTGGTGGTGTACTACCTGGTTCCCGGCAAGCATCAGTGGAAGGTACTCCTCGCAGGCAGCGTTTGCGCCTACTTTCAGGTGGAAGGGGCGCGCGTGGGCTTTCTGCTGACCACCTTCCTGACCACGCTGGTTTGCGGCAGGAAGATCGAACAGGCCCGTGAGCGGGGGGAAAGGGCCGGGGGCTGGCTGGCTGCCTGCCTGGGGCTGAACCTTGCCCTGCTCCTTGGCTGCAAGGGGAGTCTGCTTCTGCCTCTGGGCATTTCTTACTACACCTTGCAGGCTCTGGGCTATGTCATCGACGTTTACCGGGGGACGGAGAAGGCGGAGAAAGATCCGGGGAAGCTGGCTCTGTTTCTGTGTTACTTTCCCCAGCTGATTCAGGGGCCTGTAAGCAGAGCCTCCCAACTGAGAGCTCCGCTGACCGAGCCCCATGCCTACGACGGCAAACAGGTGTCCTTCGGATTGCAGCGGATGCTGTGGGGCTATTTTAAGAAGCTGGTGATTGCGGACCGGGTGGCCCCGGCGGTGGAGATCCTGACGCGGGACCAGGCCGGAGGCGGCAGCTTCGCGCTGCTGGCGGTGCTGTACGCCCTGCGGATCTACGGGGACTTTACCGGGGGAATCGACATCGTCCTGGGGCTGTCCCAGGCCTTCGGGATCGGCCTGCCCGAGAATTTCCGGCAGCCCTTCTTCTCCGGCAGCGTGGCGGAGTACTGGCGCAGATGGCATATGAGCCTGGGGGCCTGGATGCGGGAGTACGTATTCTTTCCCGTATCCGTCAGCAAGCCGGTCCGCCGCCTGGGCAAAGCTGCAAGACGGAGGCTGGGCGCTTTTGGGAAGCGGCTGCCAGTCTACATTGCCACGATCCTGACCTGGCTGGCTACGGGGCTCTGGCACGGCCTGACGCTTAACTTCCTGCTGTGGGGGATGCTGAACTGCCTGTTGATCCTGATCGGCGAGGAGCTGGCGCCCCTTTTCCGTGGGCTGAAAGGGAAGCGCTGGTATACGGGATGTTCCATCCTGGGGACCTGGCTGATTATGGACCTGATCCGGGTCTGCGACCTGTTTCCGGATCCCAGGGACTATTTCCGGGGACTGAAGTCCCTGCTCACCGGCCCGTGGGGACAGATCCCGGATCTGGGGCTTTCTTCCCTGGACTGGGGGATTCTGGCCCTGGGCTGCGTCGTCATGACCGGGGTGAGCCTGGTCCAGAGCAGATGGGGCAGCGTCCGGGAACTTCTGTGGAAAAGAGAAACCCTGCGCTTTTGGATTCTGTTCGCCCTGCTGCTGGCGGTGCTGCTTCTGGGCTGCTACGGCGTGGGGTATGAGGCGTCCAACTTTATTTACAACCAGTTTTAGGAGGGGACCATGAAAAAGCTTCGGGCATTTTTTTGCGCGGTTGTGATACTGGGACTGCTGCAAGCCCTGCTGGTCCCCAAATATACGGGGAATGTCCGGGAGGGGAACCTGATCCGGGAGTACTACGACAATGCCGGTGGGAACGATGTGATCTTCATCGGCGACTGCGAGGTATACGAGAACTTCTCTCCCATTACCCTGTGGCAGGAGTACGGCATTCCCTCCTACATCCGGGGAAGTCCCCAGCAGACCGTCTGGCAGTCGTACTATCTTTTGGAAGAGACACTTCGCTATGAGACGCCGAAGGTCGTGGTCTTCAACGTTTTTGCTTTGAAATACGACACCGTCGAGAGCACCGGAGACCAGAGCCGCCGGGAGGCCTACAACCGGATCACCCTGGACGGCATGCGCTGGTCCGGCTCGAAGTGGGGTGCCATCCAGGCCTCCCTGACCCAAGAGGAACGGCAGTGGGGCGGGGCCTTGACCTATGTGTTCCCGATTCTTCGCTACCACGACCGGTGGTCGGAGCTGACTTGGAAGGATGTGCGGTATCTGTTTAAACGGGAGACGGTCTCGGACTGCGGCTACCTGATGCAGACCGGTGTGGAGCCCATGACGGACCCCTTCCCTTCGCCGCCGCTGACGAAACGGACCCTGGGCGACAACAGCTGGCGCTATCTGGACAAAATGGTACAGCTGTGCCGTGACAAGGGCGTTCAGCTGGTGCTGGTGAAGTCCCCCGGACTGTATCCTGCCTGGTGGCCGGAGTGGGATCAACAGGTGGCGGACTATGCCCGGGAGCGGGAACTGCTCTACATCAACATGATCCCGGCTCAGGAGGAGATCGGCATTGACTGGTCCACCGACACCTACGACGCCGGGCTGCATCTGAATGTCAGCGGGGCGGAGAAGGCGGCCTCCTGGTTCGGGCGGATCCTGCGGGATCAGTGCGGCCTGCCGGACCGCCGGTCCGACCCCCAGGTCTGCGCGCGTTGGGAAGAGAAAACGGCACGCTATGAAGCACGCAAGGGGCTGCTCCTGGAACAGGGGGACAGCTGATCCAATTTGACTGAAAGAGGGCTGTATGATGAAAAAACGGTTGTGTATGATCCTGGCATGCTTGATTCTGGGCCTCACCGCCTGCGGTCAGGAGGAGCAGACGGTCTCCGGCGGCGATCCGGTTTTCTCCGCCGGCGGGGTGGAAATTGTTATCCATGCCGACGCGGCGCCCATTCTGGAGGCTCTGGGAGAGCCCACCAGCTATTCGGAGACTCCAAGCTGCGCGGGGGAGGGTATGGACAAGACCTATGGATATGGTTCTTTCTACCTGCTCACCGGCCTCGGGGAGGATGGGGAGGTGGTCAGCCGCCTGTGGCTTGCCGACGACACGGTGGCCACGCCGGAGGGAATCCGCATCGGCTCCGATGAGGAACAGGTGGAAGCCGCCTATCCCGATGCGGCGTGCTGCGAAGACGGGAGCTGCAGCACCTATTGGATCGACGGCGCGACCGCGTCCCTGGCCGTTGTGCTGGAGGACGGGAAGGTAACGGCCATTGAATACAGCGCGGCGGGCCAGACCTCCTGTGATTGAATGCAACATAGACAAAACCGTCCCGGCTCAGAACAGAGCCGGGACGGTGGCATAAATCAGGATATGGTCACATAGAAGGTGTCATCCGAAAGATAGAACCGGATCTTGACTTCGCCGTACAGCAGGTCGCCCCAGCTCAGATGGGCGGAGACGGAATTGCCGGCGGCTTGATACTGGCCGCCCCGGGCAATGGATTCCGGATCGTACTGGGAAAACTCCTGGCCCAAGCCCTCCAGGTAGAGGGTACACAGGACGGCCATCCGCGCGCGAAGGGTGGCTTCGGACTGGTTCTGGGCCTGGGGATCTTCTGAGGAATCGGTGTAGGTGATGGCGCACACAGTCTCGGTCTGATCGTCCAGGACCAGGTGCAGATACAGGTCTGTGTTCAGACTGACGCTGACGTTCCAGAAGATGTTGCTGCGGCTTTCGTCCTCGCCCCAGCTGACCATGTAGGCCTGGGATTCCAGAATGTCCCGCTTGGAGATCTGGTGAAGGCCCACGGGAAGCAGACCGGACTGCTGATATTTCGCAACGACATCCTGCACAATGCGGACAATGTCGTTTTCGGTGAGGGTGGCCAGGGAGGCGGGCAGGGACATGGAATCGCTGTATTTGCTGATCAGGGCAAACTTTTCCCGCAGACTCGACTGCTGGCCGTTGCTGTTGAACTCCAGCTGCACGTTGTTCACGGCGGCGTAGTGGATCTGGCTGCTGTCGGCGGAATCCTGCCAGGAGGCGGCCAGAGAGGGGAGAAAGGCCCCCAGAAGGATGATGCAGAGGGACAGAAGCAGGACGGCGGGAACGCCAAATTTTTTCATTTCCGCTTCTCCTCCTTTCCGTACAGCATCACGGTGACCCGGGTGCCTTTCCCTTGCTCGCTGTCAAAATGAATGCTGCCGTTGTGCAGCTCTACGATCTGCTTGCACAGGGCCAGGCCCAGGCCGGCGCCGCCCTGTTTCCGGGAACGGGATTTGTCCACCCGGTAGAAGGCCTCGGTGATCCGGGTCAGTTCCGACTCCGGCATGCCTCGTCCGTTGTCCACCACCTGGAACTGGCAGCCGCCGGGAACGGCGGTGCCCACAACGGCGATGAGTCCCTCGCCGTCCATGGCCTTTCCGGCGTTGTCGATGAGGTTGTACAGCAGGGACTTGACCAGGTCCGGCTCCAGGACCACCCGGCGCTGTTCGGCCTTGCAGACCAGGCGAATTCCTTTTTTGCGAAGGCCGGGGGCCAGAGCCCGCTGGATTTCCTCCACAAAGGACGACAGGGTCACCCGCTTCATGACCAGGCTGTCCTTCCTCAGAAGCAGCAACTCCAGAAGCTTGAAGGACAGGTTTTCCAGCCGGTGGCCTTCGGAGTAGATGTACTCCGCCGCCATGAGCCGGGTGTTTTCGTCCAGATTGCCCTGGCGCAGAAGATCCGCAAAGCCGATGATGGAGGTCATGGGGGTTTTCATCTCGTGGGCAAAGGCGCCAAGGAAGCTCTCCTGCCGTCCGATGTCCGTCTCCAGCTTGGCGATGTTCTCTTGAAGCTTGTCGGCCATGGCGTCGAAATCCCGGGACAGCTGGCCGAATTCGTCGTTGGTTCGGATTCGGGAGCGGGTGGACAGGTCTCCGCCGGAGATCTTCCGCACGGCCACGGTCAGTTTCCGCAGACGGCTGGTCAGAGCGTAGGACAGGAACACGGAAATCACAATGCCGCACAGTACCACCGCGGTGTAAACGGTGATGTATCGCTGCTGCAGGTACTGTCGGTTCTGGTAAACCCAGGACAGGTCGAAGCGGGCCTGCAGGACCAGATTTTCCGTGCCGGCGGAGAGTGAGCTGCGGATGATCAGGCCATGCCCGTATTCATCACGGACCTGGATGTAGCAGCATTGGCCGGTGAGGGGGGTGGGAAGGGAGTGGTTCTTCATAAGCTCCGAACGGTTCTGGTAGATGGTCTGGCTGCCGCAGGACAGGGAGATGGCCTGCCAGCGCACCTCGTTCTGGGCGTCCATCTGGGACAGGGCGGCCCCCAGACTGGCATAGTCCGCCTTGGCGCCCATGGAGTTGAGCAGATGTAAGGTGCTCAGAACCATTTCGAAGGAGCCCAGAGCCATGTCGACTTCTGAGTCCAGGGAGCTCTGGACCGAGGAGGTGAGCAGGATGGTTCCGCCGATGCTGAACGACAGGGCGATCAGCAGGGAAATGGTGATGATGAGCCGAAGACGGTAGCTCATAGCTTATACCTCCAGCCGGTATCCCATGCCGTAGACCGCTTTGATCTTGTCGTCCCAGCCCACCTTCTTCTTCATGCGCTGGATGTGAAGCTCCACGGTCCGGGTGTTCTCCGGATATTCGCCGCCCCACACCTGCTCGTAAATGGTATTCTTGGACAGCACCACGCCCACGTTCCGGGCGAATAAGAGAAGCAGCTCATATTCCTTTCGGGTCAGAGGGATTTCTTCCCCTCCGCACCATACCTTCATGGAAAGGGTGTTGATCTCCAGGCCGCCTGCCTGCAAGGTGGTCTGGAGCTTGCCGTGACGCCGCAGGACGCCCTCTACCCGGGCCAGGAGCTCCAGCACGTCAAAGGGCTTGACCATATAGTCTTCCGCCCCCATTCGCAGACCCTTCACCCGGTCGCTGACGGCGTTTTTCGCGGTCAGGAAGATGACGGGGATCCCCTTGGAGCGGATGTAATCCATCAATTCAAATCCGTCGATCCCCGGAAGCATGATGTCCAGCAGGATCAGGTCAAAACTCTCTTTTTCAATCAGATCCGCGGCTTCGACGCCGTCGTAAGCACATACGCACTGATATCCCGCACGGGCCAGACTGACCCGCAGTAGTTCCGCAATAGGCCGTTCGTCGTCTACTGCCAAAATGCGCACCATGAACGATTCCTCCTTTTTCTGCCACTATTCATAATACCATAAGCGTCTCTAAATTGCATCCAAGAAAGGGAAAACTGAAAAAATCTTAAGGATTATTTAATTTATTCCTTAAGATTTTATTAAGACGGCAAATAAGCGGAAAAGGGGGAAGCCTGCCGAAAAATAGGGTGACAACGGCTCCGGGATTTGGTATGATGAATGGGAACAGACCCCCGGGAAGGCTCTGCCCAGGCCCGGGACAAGCGGAATTCAGAAAGTTCAGGAGGTTATGTTATGGACTATCGAATCAAAACGCCCTGCGGAGAACTGCAAGGCTGCGCGGGCCGAATCCCCGGCGTGGCGGCATACAAGGGAATCCGCTACGCTTCCGCCGGCCGGTGGGAGTACCCGGTTTTGGTGAAGGGCTGGCACGGGATCTACGACGCCACGCGATACAGGAGCTGCTGCTATCAGCCCCGGGCCTTTGCCGACGAGGGGAAGGACGCGGAGAAGGCATTTTACTACAATGAGTTTCGCAAGGGCGAGCGGTATACCTACAGCGAGGACTGCCTGTTCCTGAATGTATTCACGCCCGACGGTGTGAAGGAGACGGACCGGCTGCCGGTGCTGGTCTACATCCACGGCGGCGGCTTTGTGGGCGGCTGCGGCCATGAGAAGCATTTCGACTGCCCGGTCTGGCCTGTCAAGGGCGTCATCGGCGTGACGCTGAACTACCGGCTGGGACCTCTGGGCTTCGCGGCGCTGCCGGAGCTGAAGCAGGAGGCGGGCTTTACGGGCAACTACGGCCTGTTCGATCAGCTGGCGGCCCTGCGGTGGGTCCGGGAGAATATTGCGGCCTTCGGCGGAGATCCGGAGAAAATCACCCTCATGGGTCAGAGCGCCGGCGGCATGAGCGTACAGCTGCACTGCGAAAGCCCTCTGTCCGACGGCCTGATCTCCGGAGCCGTGATCAGCAGCGGCACGCTGGATAAGCTGTTTCCTACACCCATGCCGGAAAAGTACTACGATTTCTGGCACGCGGTCATGGCGGACTGCGGCTGCGACACCCTGGAGGCCTTCCGGAACGCGCCTGTGGAGCGGCTGTTTGCCGCCTGGAAGGAGCGGAGCAAGGAGCAAAAGGGCGGCGGCTGCTTCCCCTGCATGGACGGGCGGCTGGTCCCGGAGACCCCAGCCGGGACACGAAAGAAGCCGGTTCCCTGTATGGTGGGTTCCACCAGCGAGGACGTTGTCCCGGCCCTGCTGCACAGGGCGTGCAAGGACTGGGCCCGCACCCAGGAGAAGAAGAGCTATGCCTGGTACTTTGACCGCAGGCTTCCCGGAGACGGCAAGGGTGCTTGGCACAGCAGCGACCTGTGGTACTGGTTCGGCACCCTGCCCAACTGCTGGCGCCCCATGACGGAGAAGGACTACGACCTGAGCCGTCAGATGACAGACTATCTGGCCAATTTCTGTAAATACGGCGATCCCAACGGCGGCGGTCTGGCGGCCTGGCTGCCGATGGTGAAAGGACAGCGGAAGGTCCTGTGTCTGGGCGAGGGTCAGACCCGCATGGGCCGGCCCGATGTGACGCGGCTGGTCAAGAACACGCTGACGAGCAAAGCCAAAGGCGAATAAGGGGCGAAAACCGGACAAACCGCCGGAGCAGTTTTCTCCTGTTCCGGCGGTCCCATTTGTCCGGTTTTCGCATAGACTGCCATGAGGTGATATGCCTATGGACAATACCATCGGAAGACCGGAGGCTGTGGCGTGGATTCGGGGGGCGGACGGACTGCGGGGACGGGCCGCGTTTTATCCCAGCGGGATTGGCAGCCTGGTGGCGGTGGAGGTCTCCGGTCTGCCCAAAAACGAGACTGGCTTTTTTGCCCTGCACATCCACCAGGGCGACAGCTGTACCGGAACGGATTTTTCCGATACAGGCGGCCACTATGATCCGGGAAACAAGCCCCATCCCAGACACGCCGGAGATCTGCCGCCGCTGCTGTCCGCGAGTGGCCGGGCCTGGATGCGGGTGAAGACCGACCGGTTCACCCCGGACCAGGTGGTGGGCAGGACCGTGGTGATCCATATGGACGCCGACGATTTCCACACCCAGCCCAGCGGGAACGCCGGAAAGAAGATCGGATGCGGACGGATCTACAGTGTATAAGGACATTCGCTCCCTTTTGCCTGGAAGGTTCCGGAATGAAAGGGGAAATTTGAGAAAGTTTCGAAAAGCGCGGCAATTTTCGGCGATTTTATAGGTTGTAAAATGAAAAAAAATGTAGTATAATGCCTTCGGTTCAATATGTTGTCCCCAGACCGCGAAAGAAGCTGAGCGCCCGGGCCCGCCCGTGACCGGCAGCGGCGGAGGACACGGATCCACAATCATCTGCAAGGGATTTGACATATATGGTTGAAAATAATAAAATTGCCAAGTATCTGACTCCGGGGCGTCATGTGCATCTGGTTGGGATCGGCGGCGTCTCCATGCGGCCTCTGGGCATGGTGCTCAAGGGCATGGGCATGGTGGTCACGGGATCGGATATGAGTGTCTCCGCCTCCACCAAGGAACTGGAGGCCCAGGGGATTCCTGTGGCCATCGGGCACCACGGCGAGAACATCCAGGGCGCGGACTGTCTGATCCGCACCGCCGCGGTCCACAACGACAACCCGGAGATCGCCGCCGCCCGGGCGGCGGGCATTCCCGTCTTTGAGCGGGCTCAGGCCTGGGGCGAGATCATGAAGTCTTACAAGAACGCCATCTGCGTCTCCGGCACCCACGGCAAGACCACCACCACCTCCATGCTGACCCACATTCTCATGGAAGCCCAGTGGGATCCCACGGTCATGATCGGCGGCTACCTGCCCCTGCTTCACGCGGGACACCGGGTGGGCAGCGGCGACACCATTTTGCTGGAAAGCTGTGAGTACTGTGACTCTTTCCTAAATTTCTTCCCCACCCTGGCTGTGGTGCTGAATGTGGAAGCGGATCATCTGGACTATTTCAAGGACCTGGAAGACATTCAGAAGTCTTTCCACAAGTTTGCCTCCCTGTCCACCAACGGCGTTGTGGCCAACGGTGACGATCCCCACACGGTTCAGGCCATGGAGGGGTTGGCGTATGTGTCCTTTGGACTGGGGGAGAATAACCGGGTCCACGCCGCCAATATGTGCAGCGACTGGCGTCACTTTGACGTGCTGTGCGACGGGCAGTTCTACTGCCACATGGATATGGGCGTCATGGGCAAGCACAACGCCTTGAACGCCCTGGCTGCCGCGGCGGCCGCCTGGCTCATGGGCATTCCCGGAGAGGCGGTATCTGCCGGCATCCAGTCCTTCCATGGCGCGGGGCGGCGGATGGAGTTCAAGGGCAAGTTCCACGGGGCCAATGTGTATGACGACTATGCCCACCATCCGGATGAGCTGGCAGCGACCATAGAAGCGGTGCGCTCCATGGGGGACCATCGCCTGGTGCTGGCCTTCCAGCCCCACACCTACAGCCGGACCAAAGCGCTGTTTGAAGACTTTGTCCGGGAGCTGAAAAAGGCGGATGTCCTGGTCCTGGCGGAGATCTACGCGGCCCGGGAACGGAACACCAGCGGAATCTCCTCTGCCGATCTGGCGGCACGGATCCCCGGCGCGGTCTGCTGCGAGACCCTGCCGGAGGTGACCGAGTGCCTTCGGGGGATCGTAAAAGAAGGGGACGTGGTCCTGACCATGGGCGCCGGCGATATCTTCCGGGCAGGAGAAGCCCTGCTGAAGGAAGCGCAGTGAGCTGTCCCCAAGCAGAAAGCCCGCGATACAGAAAAAATGTGCCGGTTTTAACCGGCACATTTTCAAAAGGTTTCGTCCAGAATCAGATGATCCACACCGGAGGACTCGAATTCCGACATGTACTGGTCCATGCGGCCCACGATTTCATCGTAATTTTCTTCGGTGATCTCTGGATAGTCCATATCCCGGCGGGAAAGTTCCTCAGCAAGGATCTCATAGAATACATTGTCTTCATAGCAGGCGATGGCTTCGTGGATGCCGCCCTCGGTGTAAGCCCTGGAGGGAACGACGACGCCGTTCCAGTTTTCGGACAAGGCCGGGGACAGCGCAAAGAGCTTGCGCTCCAGATCGTCATAGTCCTGGAACCGGTCATCGCCTCTGGTGGAGTTGAGCACCCAGTTGCCGATGTAGACCAGATCCAGAAGCCGTCGGAATTCTTTTGCGGTCAAATCGATTTGCATAGATAACCCTCCTTGTTTGCGTAAGATCGGATCCCCATCCGGTGGGAAATGCCGCCCGGTCCCGGACTTCCGGGACCCGCAATGCTTTAGGCTATATTATAGCATGAAACAGAAGAAATTCCAGATGGAAAATGTAAAATTTCCTGACAACCGTAGAAAATATCGACAAAATGAGGCGATGAAGTGAAAAAACCAAGCGTTTGTATTTTGTTCGGAGGCGTGAGCCCGGAGCATGAGGTCTCTCTGCGCTCGGCGGAATCCGTCCTGAACAATTTGGACCACGGCAAGTACGAAGTCTTCCCTGTGGGCATTACCAAGGAGGGAGACTGGATCCTCTACGGCGGAGGGGACTATTCCCTGCTGCCTGGGGGAGCGTGGAAAGACCATCCCGGCAACCGGCGGGCTGCCCTCAGTCCCGTTCGGGGCCAGGGCCTGCTGATCTTCACCGGCGACGGCGTGATCCGGAAGCCCATCGATGTGGCCTTCCCGGTGCTCCACGGGGAAAACGGCGAGGACGGCGCCATGCAGGGACTGCTCCAGCTGGCCGGGATTCCCTGCGTGGGACCCAATGTGGCCGCTTCCGCCGTGGCCATGGACAAGACCCTGACCAAGCTGGTGGCGGACCATGCTCAGGTTCCCCAGGCTGCCTGGCAGCTGGTGCGGAGCCGGGACCTGGGACCCCGGATGGAGAGCACCCTGGACCGGCTGGAAGCCCGGTTTGCCTACCCCGTGTTTGTAAAGCCGGCGGGTACCGGCTCCTCTGTGGGCGTCACCAAGGCTATGGATCGGGAGAGCCTGGAGGAGGGCCTGCGCACAGCTGTGGAATTTGACGATAAGATCCTGGTGGAGGAGTTTATTCACGGCCGGGAGATCGAGGTGGCTGTGCTGGGCAACCAAGATCCGGTGGCCTCCATTGCCGGAGAAATCGACTCCGGCGCGGAGTTCTACGATTATGACGCCAAGTACCTGACCGACACCTCAACGGCCTATATTCCCGCCCGGATTCCCGAGGACGCGGCGCGAACGGTGCGGGACTACGCGGTAAAGGTATACAAGGCTGTGGGCTGCAGGGGGCTGAGCCGGGTGGACTTTTTTGTCACCTACGGGGAAAACCGGGTGGTCTTCAACGAGATCAACACCATTCCGGGCTTTACCTCCATCTCCATGTATCCCAAGCTCTTCGCCGCCGGCGGCATGCCCTATCCGGAGCTGATCGACCGGCTCCTGGAGCTGGCTATGGAGGATTGCCAATGAAACAGCCGGTGGTATTGTCCATCCGCGGAAGCCAGCGCTACGCGGACCAGGACCCGGAGGTCATTGAGCTGTTGACTGAGGGCGCCATGGAGTACGTTGACGGCGGCTGGAACATTGTTTACGAGGAAAGCGAGCTCACGGGCCTGGAGGGGGTCACCACCACCTTTCGGGTAGAGCCTGGTCAGGTCTTTTTGACCCGCACGGGGGCCCTGCGGTCCCAGATGGTGTTCCAGGAAGGAGTGGCCCACGATTCTCTGTATCAGATGCCCTTCGGCGCGCTGATGCTCACGGTGAAGGCCACCCGTGTGTTCTATGACATTGTGCCTGACGGCGGGTTTATTGATCTGGTCTATCAGATCCATGTGGAAAACACGGAGGCCGGAGTCATCGACTATCATCTGGACATCCGGGCAAAGGACGAATAAAATAGATTATAAACGGGAAGAAGCCAATGGACTTCTTCCCGTTTTTGTCAGAATTTTCGGCTGTAATAGAGCTTGCATACCAGACAGCTCAGACTCAGGAACAGGACGCAGCACAGAATGGTCAGGCAGATGCTGACGCTGAAATACCCCGCGATGATTGTGGCCGCCAAGCCCAGCAGCAGGAAAACCTGGGTCCCGGCCGCCCTTGCGCTTGTCCAGATCTGAGCGGTCCGCTCGTCGTGGTCCTTGACATAGAGCTGTCTGAGCTTCTTGTCGTTGGACAAGGCGGCGCGAATGCGGACCAGCCCGACGATCAGAAGACAGGACAGGCCGCAGGCGGCGCCGCTGATGAAGCCCCGCCACATGGACTGCCAGTGTTCGCCGCCGGCGGCGGGAACGGGGAAGGGGATCAGTCCGGCTTCGGAGAGAATGCCGCCGAAGGCAAAGGGAAGGAGCAGGCAAATGCACAGGATCACTACGACACGCTGAATTTTCAGCTTTTCACGATACGTTTCCATTAGGATTCCTCCAGATCCGAAAAGTCAAATACTTCTTCGATGGTGAGCCCGAAATACCGGGCGATCTTGTAGGCGAGGGGCAGGGACGCGGTGTACTTCCCGACTTCGATGGAAGTGATGGTCTGCCGGGTGGTACCCACGGCTTCCGCCAGTTCCTCCTGAGACAGTTTTCGCTCCTTGCGAAGCTTGCGGATGTTCGTTTTCATGGATATACCCTTTCTTTTCCGTGGTCGGCGGAAAATGCTGAGTTAACTTTGCAAAATAAGTATAGCACGCTTTGCAGAAAATGTCAAGCATGCTTTGCAAAAAACAACACCCGGAACAGCAAAGCCGTTCCGGGTGTTGTGACGGGCCGCGTTACTCGGCAAAATCGATTTCCTCCGCTACGGGCTCGTGCTCTGCCACCACAATCTCGGGAGCCGCAGGCTCCTCCACGGGCGCTTCTTCCGCAGCGGGAGTTTCCTCAGCAGCGGGAGTCTCCTGGGCGGCGGGAGCCTCCTCGGCGGCGGGGGCCGTCTGAGCGGGGGCGTCGGGCTCGCAGCAGGGACACTTGGGGAAGCTGGACAGGAGCTTCTTGGCCCAGGCCGCGACCTGCTCGCCGTAGGTAGCCACAATGTAGATCACGCCGGCAACGGTTGCCAGGGCGGCGAAAACCTTCAGCAGGGTTTTGATCGATTTCATATACATACCTCCAGAATAATGATGATATTCTTCAATCAGTATAACCAATGCGGAGAGAAAAAGCAAGGAACATTTCTGGGAATTTACAGAAATAACATAAATCCTCACACATAGTGGTACATGCCCCGGACGCTGACTTCACCGGAGTTCACGGCCTCCACCCGTCCATCGGAGAAGGCCACCACCAGAGCGCCGCTGTCGTCTACATCCAGAGCCCTGCCGTGCTCCACCGGGGCGCCGGGGCGCAGCAGACAGATATCCTTGCCGATGGTGACGCAGTCGCTGCGGTATCGGGCCATCATAGCGTCTTTTCCGGTGAGAAGGGTCTGATCCATGTGGTACAGGGCCTGCATCATATTCGCGGCCAGAACTTCGGGGCAGACTTCCCGGCCTGCGGCCGCGGACAAAGAGCAGGCGATTTCCCGAAGCGCTTCGGGGAAATCTTCCGGCCTTTGCCGGCAGTTGATTCCGATGCCGACTACGGCGAAGTCTGCCAGTCCGCCGGCGCCCAGGGACAGCTCGGTGAGAATGCCGCCCAGCTTCTGTTTCCCGAAGACCAGGTCATTGGTCCATTTGATGCCGGGACGGAATCCGGCGGCGGCTTCCA
This sequence comes from uncultured Oscillospiraceae bacterium, assembly GCA_944387635.1. Taxonomy (GTDB): domain Bacteria; phylum Bacillota; class Clostridia; order Oscillospirales; family Oscillospiraceae; genus Faecousia. The sequence continues at coordinate 60,985 of CALXFT010000001.1, forward strand.
CGGCGTCGCACATGGCCACGGCCACGGCGCAGGTCAGGTGCATCAGCTCCATGGCGGTGCATTGGGGCCGCAGGAGCATGCTCAGGTACACGCCCATGCCCTCAGGGGACAGGAAGCTTCGTCCGTTTCGGCCCCGTCCGCCGGTCTGTCGGTCGGCTATGAGAACGGTGCCGTGGGGCGCGCCGGATTTGGCCAGAGCTTTCAGACGGTCATTGGTGGAGTCGGTTTCAGGAAGATATTCCAGCAGGTCTTTCCAGGGGTACTGGGGGCCGAGGAGGGATTGAATTTTGTCTTTCATAGGCGATCATTCAATGTCCCGCAGAACCGTCTCCGGCGGATCGTCCAGGATCTCCGGATGCTGCAGGATTCTTTTATAATATTTGAAGAAGGCGGCGTAGTAGAAGCCGTCCACGATCCGCTCGTCCATAACAAATTTCATATCCACATATTTGCGCTGAACCACGGTTCCGTCCTCCAGCACTTCGCAGGCCCGGCGCTTCATGCCGAAGGCGCCGAAGACCGGCAGATTGCCGAAGTTGTACAGGTGATGAAAGACCGGGGGAATTCCCAGAGAGCCCATGGAGGTCAGGAACAGGGAGCCGTGGAAGGGGCTGACTTCCAGCAGGAATTTGGGCAGCAGGCCGAAATAGTCCAGAAGCTTCAGCAGCCAGACCACGAATTTCAGAACCACGCCGGGGATCAGGTTCAGGGCTCCGGCGGTGAGGTCAAAGTTGGAATCCAGAGGGGAGTTCTTGACCTGGTCCACCGCGGACTGGACCTTACGGTATACGTCGTCGGCGGTGTCTGTGGGGGCCAGATGGACCTTGATGACCGTGTCCGGGGATTGGGTGGTCATTTCCTTTTTAATGGTCATGCAGAAGGAAATGTCGTTATCCCGGGAGTAGATCCGCTGGCCGGAGAGGAACCGGTTCAGGCCGGGGTACTTACACAGGCCGCGGCAATATGCCGCCAAAAGCACATGGGTGATGCCGAAGCTGGTCAGGCCCTCCCGCCGCTTTTTCCGGATGTAACGATCGATGTGGCTGATCTCGATGGCGTCCTCGAACAGGTTGGAGGCCTCGTTCCGGTTTACCATCAGATAAGGGGACACCTGTGCCATGGGAGGCAGGGTCCGGATCCTCCGGCCGTCGCTGCGGTCACCCCAGGTGGGGTGAAGCTCTCCCGCGGGATGGATGCGGATGGCGAAGATCACCACCAGGACGCCCAGAGCTGCCAAGGCGTCGGACAGGAACCGCTGCAGGGCGGGCCAGTTACCGGCCATCAGGGCCGTCCGGGTGATGTACAGAAGAAAGGTCAGGGGAGACAGAACCAACGGCGTCAGCAGAAGCAGGGCGTGGGGCCAGCGGCCGGCGGTGATGTCCGTATACAGATACGCGAAGAAAATCATGCAGATCCAGAACAGCCACACCAGAAGCGGACTATCCACGCTGCTCTGGATCCGAAGTCCGGCGTAGAGGCTCATCATCCAGACGGGAATGGCGGTTTTGTAGAACAGCTCCTCACCGCGAAGGAGGGCGATCAGCGCGTACAGCACGGCGGCTGCCATTGGCAGAAGGATTTGACTCCACACTTCCTGGGTTCCCCCGTATCCTTTCTCGACGGGGAACACAATGCGGGTCACTGCCGAAGCCGCCATGCAAAGCGCCATCAGCCAGGTCAGCCAGTTGCCGCGGCTGACATAGAGATGAATCCTATTTTTCATAGAAATAAGTATAACAAAATTCCGCGTATTTGGCAATAAGAAATGGACAAATTATGAACAAATTTCGGCGGACGGACCTCAAAGCAGGGCCTTAACCGCCGCCATGTGGGCCGGGGTAGTGCCGCAGCAGCCGCCGAGCAATTCCGCGCCGTTGGCCCGGCACTGCATTACGGTGTCCGCAAAGTCCTCTGGCCCCATGTGGTATTGGGCAATCCCCTGCGCGTCGATCACAGGTATGCCGGCGTTGGGCTTGCAGATCAGGGGAAGGGAGGTGTAACGGCGGAGCTTGGATACCAGGTAGGGGGTCATCATATCCGCAGCCACGCAGTTAAAGCCCACGGCGGCGGCGCCTGCCAGCTCCAGCTCCTTGAGTATGGGGCCTGCCTCCGCTCCGGAGAACAGGGAGCCGTCGGGCTGCATGGTGAAGCTGTACAGAACCGCCCCGGCACCCTCCAGCTCGGCGGCGGTGAGGATGGCCTCGGCCTCCTGCTGGTACATCAATGTCTCGCCCACCAGCAAGTCCACGCCGCCGGCCATGAGCCCCCGGATCTGACGGCGGTAGTTCTCCACCAGCAGGTCAAATAAGTCCGGATCCCAGCTGTCGCAGAAGGCGGCCAGGGTGGTGAGGTCCCCGGCAATGAGACAGTGGGGGGCGGCGGACCGGGACAGGGCGGCCAGGGTTTCGTTGACGGTCTCGGTCTGCTTCTCCAGGCCCACGGCGGCCAGAGCGATGGGCTGGGCCTGGAAGGTGGGGGCATAGAGGATCTGACAGCCTGCCTGGGCGTAGGCTCGCTGCAGCGCGACCAGAGGCTCCGGATGCTCCAGCACCCACTGCTCGGTGCAGCAACCCCTGGGCATTCCTGTGTTTCGCAGGTTGGAGCCGGTGGCGCCGTCCAGAAGGCACAGACCGTTTCGGATTAAATCATGAAAGGCTTCTTTCGTCAACATGGGCTTACCTCGCTTTTCTTGAGATCGCGGCGCAGCCGCCAATGAAATGATTATAAAGCATTGTGCAAAAGAATGCAAGAAACATTGACCTTTGGGGCAAAATCTGATAGACTAGTAAAAGCTTACGACAAAAGGAGTATTTCATGAAGAAAACCGTGTTGAGAGAGTACGCCCGGCTCATCGTCCGCTGCGGCGTCAACGTACAGAAGGGCCAGGAGGTCATGATCTACGCGGATCTGGATCAGCCCCAGTTCGTGCAGATGGTGGTGGAGGAGGCCTACAAGGCCAAGGCCAAGAAAGTCACCGTGGAGTGGAACTATCAACCCCTGCAGAAGCTCCATGTCCGGCATCAGTCCCTCAAGACCCTGGGGACCGTCACCGAGTGGCAGAAGGCCCGGCAGGAGCACATCTGCCAGGTCCTGCCCGCCCGGATCCATTTGATCTCCGAGGACCCCGACGGCCTGAAGGGCATCAATATGGACAAGTTCAGCAAGGCCCGCCAGATGCAGTATCCCATTCTCAAGCCCTACCGGGACCGGCGGGAAAACCGGGAGCAGTGGTGCATTGCCGCCGTGCCCGGCGAGGCCTGGGCAAAGAAGGTCTTCCCCGGCGTGCGCGCCAGCACCGCCGTGGAGAAGCTGTGGGAGGCCATCCTCACGACCTCCCGGGTGGACGGCGATTCCGTGCAGGCCTGGGAGGCGCACAACGCCGACCTGAAGGCCCGCTGCGACTATCTGAACAGCCTGAAGATCCGCTTCCTGCACTACACCGCTGAAAACGGTACGGACCTGACTGTGGGTATGATTCCCCAGAGCCGTTGGCGCGGCGGCGCGGACACCACCCTTCAGGGCGTCCGCCATAACCCCAATATCCCCACGGAGGAGTGCTTCATCTCCCCCATGAAGGGTCAGGCCGAGGGCATTGTCTACTCCACCAAGCCCCTTTCCTATCAGGGGCAGCTGATCGAGAACTTCTCCCTCCGGTTTGAAAACGGCGCGGTGGTGGAGGCCAGGGCCGAAAAGGGCGAGGACCTGCTCAAAACCCTGGTGGCCATGGATGAGGGCGCGGCTTGCCTGGGCGAGTGCGCCCTGGTGCCTCAGAAGAGCCCCATCTGCGAAAGCGGCCTGCTGTTTTACAACACCCTCTTCGATGAGAACGCAGCCTGCCATTTGGCCCTGGGCATGGGCTTTGCAGATACCATCGAAGGGTTTCAGGACAAGACCCTGGAGGAGTGCCGCCGGCTGGGCATTAACGATTCTATGATCCACGAGGACTTCATGATCGGCTGCGACAGCATGAACATCGACGCGGTCTGTGAAGATGGCTCCGTCAGGCCTATCTTCCGGAGCGGCAACTGGGCCTTCTGAATTGGACGTCGAAAGCCCTGATTTTTGGGGATTCAGAGGGAAAACCGGCTGTTTCGGCAGGAAACGCGAAGAAAATAAAATTTCCGCAAAAAACACTTGCATTCTTTGCCCGGATGTGCTATTATATCCGAGCGACAAAAAGACTACGGGGGCTATTATGCCCTTTACTTAACGAGAAAGAGGTGAACGAAATGAAGGAAGGTATCCATCCCAAGTACGAACAGACCACCATCCGCTGTGCCTGCGGCAATGTCTTTACCACTGGTTCTACCAAGAAGGACATTCGTGTGGAGATCTGCTCCAAGTGCCACCCTTTCTATACCGGCAAGCAGAAGCTGGTTGACACCGGTGGACGTGTTGATCGGTTCAACAAGCGCTTTGGCCTGAAGTAAGGTGTCCAACATCCGCACCACGGAAACGTGGTGCGGTTTTTTATTTTGTTTACAATTTTTCAAAGGGAAAGCAGTTGTGTCACACTTGCAAAATGTGGTATACTGGAAAAAGAGCGGCGGACAAACCGCAATGGAGGTACTATGGAATCAAATTTGGATCACGGCAGGCCGGAACGGGCCGTACTGGTCGGCCTGAACGCCGACTGCTTTACAAAGGAACAGACCGCCACGGATCAGACTCTGGAGGAACTGGAGGCTCTTCTGGAGACCGCCGGAGGCTTCTGTACAGGCAAGGTGCTGCAAAACCGCCACACGCCGGATCCCCACAGCTTCATCGGAGAGGGGAAAGCCACTGAAGTGCGGATGCTGGCCCAGGCTACGGATTCCAATATGGTGATCTTTGACAATGAGCTGTCTCCCGGCAACATCCGGGCTCTGGAGGAGATCCTGGGCATGACGGTCCTGGACCGCAGCGCCCTGATCCTGGACATCTTTGCCCAGCGGGCCAAGACGAAGGAGGGCAGACTCCAGGTGGAGCTGGCCCAGTATCGGTATCTGCTGCCCCGCCTGTCGGGCATGGGCGCCAGTCTGTCCCGCCAGGGCGGCGGCATCGGCACCCGGGGTCCCGGCGAAACCAAGCTGGAAAGCGACCGCCGGCACATCCGGGAGCGGATCGACCGGCTGGAGGACGAGCTGGAGCAGGTCCGGAAGGTCCGGGCCGTGCAGCGCCAGCGCAGAAGAAAGAATTCCGTGCCGGTGGTGGCCATTGTGGGCTACACCAACGCGGGAAAATCCACCCTGCTCAACCGGCTCACCGGCGCGGGGATACCGGCCAACAACCGGCTCTTTGACACCCTGGACACCACGTCCCGGCTGTTGACCGTGTCGGACAATCTGGATGTGATTTTGTCCGATACGGTGGGCTTTATCGCCAAGCTGCCCCACCACCTGGTCAACGCTTTCCACGCCACCCTGGAGGAGCTGGAGTACGCGGACCTGCTGCTGCATGTGATCGACGCGTCTGATCCCAACCGGGAGGAGCACATTGCCGTGGTGGACAAGCTCATTGCCAAGCTGGCCCGGCCGGAGACGCCCGTCCTGCGCTGCTACAACAAGGCCGACCTGGTTTCCCCGGTGGACATTCCCGTGGGACAGGATGTGGTGGCCATCTCCGCGGCCACGGGGCAGAACCTGGATGGGCTTCTCAAGGCCATTGAGACCGCTCTGGACCGCGCCCGGCACCATATCCGGGTGCTTCTGCCCTACGCCCAGGGCGGAATGGTGGAGACGCTGCACAGCAATGCCCAGGTCCTGTATGTGGACTATACCCCTGAGGGGATCGAAGTGGAGACCATTGTGGACGACATCCTTCTGGGACGTCTGCGGCAGTATGTGATCGGGGAGTGCTGAGCTTTGGAGGAGTATCTGGTACCCACCCAATTCGGGGAGGATGAATTCGTTGAGAAAAAGTCCCGGTTTATTGGCCGGGTCTGGCCTGTGGAGACTGAGGAGGCTGCCCTGGAGAAGATCCGGCAGATGAAGAAGCAGCACTATGACGCCACCCACAACTGTTGGGCCTATATCATCCGGGACGGAGCAGTCCGGTTTTCCGACGATGGAGAACCCGGCGGCACCGCCGGCATGCCGATGCTCCAGGTCCTCCAGCGGGAGGGACTGTATAACGTGGTCTGCGTGGTGACCCGGTACTTCGGCGGAATCCTGCTGGGGGCCGGCGGCCTGGTTCGGGCCTACACCAAGGGGGCGAAGATCGCCGTGGACGCCGCCGGCAAGTCCATGAAACGGGTCTGGACTGCCCTGTATGTACCCTGTCCATATCCGTACTATGAGCGGGTCAGGCTGGAAGCGGCGGCCTTCGGCGGCATTGTGCGCAAGACCGACTTCGGCGCGGAGGTGGAGCTGGAAATCATATTCCCGGAGGCCCGGACCCGGGAATTTGTGGACCGGCTGACGGACATGACCTGCGGAACCGTAGAGGTTTTGGAATTGGGGCAGGAGTACAGAGCCTTCCCCATAGAGCTGTAATCCATAAAAATCCATACCCATTGGGAGGGATCGCTATGAGTGTGCGGGAAGAACTGGAGCGGCAGGAGCATCTGCGGCTGAGCCATCTGGCGAGCTTTGCGGATCAGTCGGCGGGCAGGCTGCGCCCGGAGGAGCCCAGGGAAGAGGATGTGCGCACCTGCTATCAGCGGGACATTGACCGGATCGTACACAGCAAGGCCTTTCGCCGTCTGATGCACAAAACCCAGGTGTTTCTGCGGCCGGAAGGAGACCACTATCGCACCCGTATGACCCACACTCTGGAGGTGTCACGGATCGCCGGGACCATTACCCGGGCGCTGGGCCTCAATGAGGACCTGGCCGAGGCCGTCGCCATGGGCCATGACCTGGGACACACCCCCTTTGGCCACGCGGGAGAAGCGGCGCTGACCCAGTGTCTGGGCAAGCCCTTCCGGCACAACGAGCAGAGTCTGCGGGTGGTGGACTACCTGGAGCGGGACGGCCGGGGACTGAACCTGACCCAGGAGGTCAGGCTGGGAATTCTGGGCCACACGGGAGACTACTGGCCCCAGACCCTGGAGGGGCAGATCGTCCGCAGATCCGACCAGATCGCCTACGTCAACCACGACATCGATGACGCCATTCGGGCGGGGATTCTGACCAATGAGGACATTCCCAAAGCCATCAGCGCGGTTCTGGGCAGTACCCACAGCCAGCGCATCAACACCCTGGTCACCGACGCCATCCGCACCTCCCGGGAGGCCGGAGCGGTCCGGCTGTCCCCCGTGGTGGATCAGGCTCTAAAGGACCTGCGCGCGTTTATGTTCGAGCGGGTCTACCGCAATCCCGTGGCCAAAGGCGAGGAGAGCAAGGCCAAGGCCATGCTGCAGCGGATGTTTGAATACTACATGACCCATCCGGAGGCGCTTCCGGTGGATTTTCTGCCTCAGCTGTCCTTTGACGGCATGGAACGTACGGTCTGTGATTACATTGCCGGTATGACGGACAACTACGCGGTGGACAAGTATACCGAGATTTTTATTCCCACGGGATGGCAAGTCCGTGGATAATGTGCTATAATACTGTGTGAATTGACTTAACTCAGCAAAAGATACCGGTGTGACAGAATACGGTTTTTTACGGGGTATCGTTTATAATGCTGAATTCATCAGAGCTTCCTTAGAAACTAGAAAGGGGGTCAGGACATGGCGTTCCCACCGGCATTTTTGGATGAATTGGCAGCCCGCAATCCCATTGAGGAAGTGGTGGGCCAATATGTGAGCCTGAGACGGTCCGGGTCCAACCTGTTCGGCCTTTGCCCGTTTCACGGGGAGAAGACCCCGTCCTTCTCCGTGGCGCCGGATAAGGGCATCTACTACTGCTTCGGCTGCCACAAGGGCGGAAACGTGATCAACTTTCAGATGGAGATTGACGGACTGAGCTATCCCGACGCGGTCCGGGTCCTTGCCAAGCGGGCGGGGCTGGAGGTGCCGGAGGACGAGCAGTACCAGAGCCGCTATCGCCAGCAGGAGCGGCTGTGGGCCATGCACAAGGAGGCGGCCAGGTATTACCACAAGTGCCTTTACGAGCCTGTGGGCCAGGAGGCCCTGCGCTATGCCTTCGGCCGGGGCATGACCAAGTCCACCCTGACCGTCTTCGGCATCGGTTACGCCCCGGACCAGTGGACCGGGCTGACGGACCATCTGCGGAAAAAGGGCTACACGGAGCAGGAGCTGCGGGACTCGGGCCTTGCGGCGGTCTCCCGGAAAAACGGGAATCTGTACGACCGGTTCCACAACCGTCTCATGTTCCCCATTATCGACGTCCGGGGCAACGTCATCGGTTTCGGCGGCCGAGTCATGAACAGCGAAGACCCCTCCGCCGCCAAGTACTTAAACTCACCGGAGACCCTGATCTTCAACAAGCGGAAAAACCTGTTCGCCCTGAACCTGGCAAAGAAGTCCAAACTGGGCTATATGATCCTGGTGGAAGGGTATATGGACGCCATTGCCCTGCATCAGTACGGCTTTGACTGCGCCGTGGCCTCTCTGGGTACAGCGCTGACGGAGGATGGGGCGGCTCTGCTGTCACGCTACACCGATCAGGTGGTGCTGATCTACGACGGAGACACCGCCGGACAGAACGCAACCAAGCGGGCCATTCCCATTCTGGAGAAGGCCGGCCTTCAGGTGAAGGTCCTGCAAATGCGGGATGCCAAGGACCCGGATGAATTCCTGAAGAAATTCGGCGCGGAACGGTTCAAGCTCCTGCTGGAGGAGTCGGCCAACCGGGTGGAATACCAGCTGAACGCCATTTTGCGCAAATACGATTTAAGAGAAGATGACCAGCGGGTGAAATACCTCCAGGAGTCTGCGGAGCTGATCAGCACGCTGGGCAGTTCCGTCCGGCGGGAGGTCTACGGCGGCCGGGTGGCGGAAGCCGCCAAAATCAGTCCGGAGGCCATGAAGCTGGAGGTGGAGCGGGCGCGAAAGCGCAGACTTGTCCGGGAGAAAAAGGAGCAGGAGAAGATCGACCTGTCTCCGGCCCGGAATCTGCAGCCCAAGAGCCGGTCCATACATTATGATAATATGAAATCCGCCATGGCTGAGGAAATGCTTCTGGCCATGGTGCTTCAGGAACCGGCCCTGCTGGATCAGACCGAAGCGCTGAAGCAGGAGATGTTCTCTTCGCAGCTGCTTGGGAAGGTCTACGGCCAGCTTATGGAGCGGCACCGGCAGGGGGTGGAGGTCTCCGCCGGCGGCCTGACGGAGCTGAGCGCCGAAGAGATGGCCCACATTGCGGGGTTCCTCCAGCGCCGCCGGGGGCCGATAAACGAGCAGGCCCTTCGGGACTGCCTGCAGACCATACAGGACGAGTACCGCAGCGCCAGTGTGCAGACAGAGGACGACCTGCTGGCCCTGCGGAACAGATTGAAGCAAAGAAAAGGAAGAAAAGCATGACCGAGGTTATGGAACAGAAAAGGGATGAGCCTGTCAGCACCGGCGATGAGGACGTGCGGCAGTTTCTGCGCCAGATCCGCGAATATCCCCGCCTCACGGCGGAGGAAGAGCGGGAACTGGCCAAACGCTGCGCCGAGGGAGACGAGGAGGCCATCCGGAAGATGGTCAATTCCAATCTGCGGCTGGTGGTGTCCGTTGCCCGGGAGTATGCCGGACGGGGGGTTGCCCTGATGGACCTGATCCAGGAGGGCAGCATCGGCTTGCTGACTGCTGCCCGGAAATTTGATTATACCCGGGACCTGCGTTTTTCCACCTACGCTACCAAGTGGATTCGCCAGGGCGTGACCCGGTGCCTGATGAACCACGGCAGCACCATTCGGGTACCCCTGCATACCGCTGAACGCATGCGCAAGATCTACGCGGTCCAGGCGGCCCTGACCCAGAAAAACGGAGAGCAGCCCACTCTGGAGCAGATCGCCCGGGAGAGCGGGATACCGGTGGAAAAGGTCCAGGAGCTGATCCAGCTGACACCGGATATCTGCTCCCTGGATGTGACCACCGGAGACAATGAGGAAACCGCCCTGCGGACCTTGGTGGAAGACCCCCAGACGCCACAGCCCTATGAGGAACTGGTACGCCGGGAATTGGAGAGTACCATGGACAGGCTGCTGGAGACCCTCAGCGACCGGCAGAGGCAGGTCCTGGGGCTGCGCTTCGGCATGGAGGACGGGAACTGCTATTCTCTGGAGGACATCGGCCGGAAGCTTGGCATTTCTAAGGAACGGGTTCGGCAGATTGAACGTCAGGCCATGGATAAGTTGCAAAAAAACGGCGAGAGCCTGGGCTTGGAGGAATTTTTGAATGAATAATCTGGAGTTCTCCTTTGAGGAAAGTCCCTGGGAGGGCTTCCTCAGAACGAAAAAACCGGGAGATACCATCTCCGCGGCCCGGCTTCTGGCCATGCTGGAAGAGCAGGGAGAGGATGCCTTGGAGGACGCCCTGCTGGACATGGAGGAAAACGGCCTCGCTCTGGATATTTCCGACCTGCCCAGAGGGGGCGGGACGGGAGAGGGAGCCCTGCGGCTGCGGCAGGAGATGCAGTGGATTCGGAAGGGGCTGGACCCCAAGGACCTTTCTGAGGGCGACCCCCTGCGTCTTTACCTGGAGGAGCTGGCGAGGATTCCCGCCTTCGGCGACGAACAGGTCCTGGCTCTGGCCTGCGCGGACGGGGATGAGAATGCCAGAAATGCCCTGACCAACCTGGGCCTGAGCCGGGTGGTGGAGCTGTCTAAGGAATACGCGGGCTGCGGCGTGCTTCTGCTGGATCTGATTCAGGAGGGCAGCATGGGCCTCTGGCAGGCGGTGTGCCAATACCGGGAAGGGCCTTACGGACAGCTGCGGGACCGGATGATCCGATTCTATATGGCAAAAGCCGTTACGGTCCAGGCCTTTGCCAACGGCATCGGCAGCAAGCTACGCGGGGCCATGGAGGACTACCGGGCCGTGGACCAGCGGCTGCTCACGGAGCTGGGGAGAAATCCGACGCTGGAGGAGATCGCCCAGGGAATGCACGTGGGCCTGGAGGAGGCGGCTGCTGTTAAGAAAATGCTGGAGGACGCCCGGATTCAGGCGAAGGTCCGTTCGGCAGATGAGGAGACGGAGGAAGCGGATCCCGAGCAGGACCTGGCGGTGGAGGATACGGCCCAGTTCCAGATGCGTCAGCGGATTCTGGACCTGCTGTCCGGCCTGAGTCAGGAGGACGCACGGCTTTTGAACCTGCGCTTTGGACTGGAGGGAGGCAAGCCCCTGAGCCATGAAGAGGCGGGAAGACGCCTGGGCTTGACACCTCAGGAGGCCCTGGCCCGGGAAGCCGCCGCACTGGCGAAGCTCCGGGACCGGAACAGATGACATTATCTGGGACGCAAAGGCGTTTACGCCTGACCGATACAAAATACGAAAGAAGGATTAACCATGGAACAGAAGGTCTCCATTGCCATTGACGGTCCCTCCGGGGCGGGAAAGAGCACCATTGCCCGCCGTCTGGCCGGGGAACTGGGATATTACTATGTGGACACCGGCGCCATTTACCGCACGGTCGCGTATTTTTTCGACCTGTGGGGCGTGGCGGTGAAGGATATCGACGCCGTGACCCGGTACATCGACGAGCTGACCATCGGCATTGAATATGACGATGAAGGCGTCCAGCATATGATCATGAACGGCATGGACGTTACCGACGACATCCGCACCCAGGACATTGCGCAGAAGGCCAGTGTGGTCTCAGCCTATCCTGTGGTCCGGGAGGTGCTGCTGGATATGCAGCGCCAGGCGGCCCGGGCCCACAATGTGATTATGGACGGCCGGGACATCGGCACCGTGGTCTTGCCCAAGGCTACGGTGAAGATTTTCCTCACGGCCTCTGCCGAGGTCCGTGCCCGGCGGCGCGCGGCAGAGCTGCAGGCCAAGGGCCAGAAAGCGGACTACGCCAAGGTCCTGGAGCAGATCCGGCAGCGGGATCACCAGGACACCCACCGCGCCATCGCGCCACTGAAGCAGGCAAAGGACGCTGTGAAGGTGGATACCACGGACATGGACATCGACCAGGTGGTGGCGGCCATCCGGAAGATCGTGGACGAGAAGGTGGGGAAATGAGCGTCCGGGTAGCGAAGACCGCCGGCTTCTGCTTTGGCGTAAGCCGGGCGGTGGAGATGGTGGAGAAAGCCGCCGGAGAGGGCAGGCATGTGGTGACCCTGGGGCCTATCATCCACAACCGCCATGTGGTGGATAAATTCCGAACCCTGGGCGTGGAGGTCATCGACACGCCGGATCAGGCCCGGCCGGGGGATACGGTGATCATCCGCTCCCACGGCGTGGCCAAGGCCGTATACCGGAAGCTGGAAGAACAGGGCGTGGAGGTCATCGACGCTACCTGTCCCTTCGTCAAGCGAATCCACGGGATCGTGGAGCAGGCAGAGCGGGAGGGAAGACTGGCGCTCATCATCGGAACGGCCTCCCATCCGGAGGTGGAGGGAATCGCCGGCTGGTGCGGCCAATGCCGGGTCTTTGAATCAAAAGAGGCCCTTCAGGACTGGACAAATTCCCATGCGGACAGTAAGAATTTGGCAATTTGCATGGTTTGTCAGACCACATCTACGGAATTTTTGTGGAAGTCGTGCGTTGATTTTGCAAAAAAACAGTTTACTAACTTGAAAATATTTGATACAATATGTAAAGCAACTGAGTGTAGGCAAAACGAAGCGGCAGAATTGAGTCAATCTTGTCAGGCCATGGTCGTTGTGGGAGATCCGAAAAGTTCCAACACGGGCCGCCTTGCTATGATTTGCCGGGAACACTGCGAACATGTCTTTCTGGTGGACAACGCCGCCGAACTGCGGGCGGAAGACTTTTGCGGTGTCAGCGATGTTGGAATCACGGCCGGCGCGTCAACGCCGGCGTGGATTATAAAGGAGGTCAACAAGACTATGAGCGAACTTACCAATGTTGAGGCTGTGCAGGAGGAGAACTTCGCCGAACTTCTCGAGCAGTCCATCAAAACTTTAAATACAGGAGATAAGGTCAAGGGCATCGTTACTGCCATCGGCAACACCGAGGTCCAGGTAGACCTGGGCGCTAAGCACGCCGGCTACATTCCCTATGACGAAGTCAGCACCGATCCTTCTGTGAAGCCCGAGGACATGCTGAAGGTCGGCGATGAGATCGAGGTCTTTGTGGTCCGCGTCAACGATCAGGAGGGTACTGTGCAGCTGTCCAAGAAGAAGCTGGACGGCCTGAAGGTCTGGGACGACATGGCCGCCTGGGTGGAGAACAAGGTCACCGTTGAGGGCCAGATCACCGAGGAGAACAAGGGCGGCCTGGTGGCCAATGTGAAGGGCATCCGGGTCTTCATCCCCGCTTCTCAGTCCGGCATCGCCAAGGGCGGCGACATGGCCGGTATGGTGGGCAAGACTGTCCAGATGAAGATCACCGAGGTCAACCGTGCACGCCGCCGCGTCATCGGCTCCATCCGCGCCGTGAACGCTGAGGCCCGCAAGGCTGCTCAGGAGAAGATCTGGTCCGAGATCGAGGTGGGCAAGAAGTACCACGGTGTTGTGAAGTCCATGACTTCCTACGGCGCTTTTGTGGACATCGGCGGTGTAGACGGCATGGTCCATGTGTCCGAGCTGAGCTGGAACCGGATCAAGACTCCCGCCGACGTGGTGAAGGTCGGCGACGAGATCGACGTCTACGTCATCTCCTTCGACACCGAGAAGCACAAGATCTCCCTGGGCTATAAGACTGCGGAGATGAACCCCTGGAACCAGTTCATGACCAACTACGCTGTGGGCGACGTGGTGGATGCCAAGATCGTCAAGCTGATGACGTTCGGCGCCTTCGCTGAGATCATCCCCGGCGTGGACGGCCTGATCCACATCTCCCAGATCGCTGACCGCCGTATCGGCAAGCCCGAGGACGTGCTCTCTGAGGGTCAGGAGGTCAAGGTTAAGATCAACGACATCGACGCTGAGAACAAGCGCATTTCCCTGTCCATCCGCGCCCTGCTGGAAGAGTCCGAAGAGGACGCCGAGTAATTCCTGACAGCCTGCCGTTGAACGGATGCGCCGGAGCCTACCGGGTATCACTGCGCTGAGCAGATCCGTCATGGTTCTCGATCAATTTTCAGAAAAACACCGGGGCGGCGTGTCTGCTCCGGTGTTTTGCGTCCGCGGCCGGGCATCCACATTATAATTTGGGAGGTTACCCGCAATGGTCAAGCACATTGTTTTGTACACCCTGAAGGGAGGCCTGGACAAGGCCGAGACCGTAAAGTTCATTGCCGCACAGCTGGAGCCCCTGGTGGGACAGATCCCGGGGCTGCTCCACCTGGAAGTCCGCCAGGCCTTCAACGGCATGGATTATGCCCTGTATTCCACCTTTGAAAGCCGCCAGGCGCTGAAAGCCTATGCGGTTCACCCTCTGCATTTGGAAGCCAAGGAGAAGTTCTTCCACCTGCTGGACAGCCGGGTGGCTGCGGACTATGAATGCTGATCCGCCGGATTTTCCGGTAACAGGATCGTTTGGAAGGAGAAACATATGAAAGCCATTGTAACCGTCGTAGGCAAGGACCGGGTGGGCATCATCGCCGGGGTCTGCACTGCTCTGGCCGATTTCAACGTCAACGTGCTGGATATCAGCCAGACCGTGATGCAGGGATACTTCACCATGATGATGGCCGTGGAAGTCTCCGGGTGCAGTGTGCCTCTGGCAGAGCTGGTCACCCGGATGGATGAGATCGGAAGGAACATGGGCCTGTCCATCCGCGTCCAGCGGGAGGATATTTTTGAAGCCATGCATCGGATCTGAGGTGGGCCTATGATGAATCGTAACGACATTCTGGCAACCCAGGACATGATCGACAAGCGGCATCTGGACATTCGGACCATCACCATGGGCATCAGCCTCCTGGATTGCTGCGACCCGGACCTGGAGGCCTGCTGCGAAAAAATATACCGCAAGATTACACGCTGCGCGAAGAATCTGGTCCCGGTGGGCGAGGCGATTGAGAAGGAGTTCGGCATCCCCATCGTGAACAAGCGGATCTCGGTTACGCCCATTGCCATTGTGGCCGGGGCCTGTGAAACGGACTCCTACGTCCGGATCGCCCAGACCTTGGACGCCGCCGCTGAGGCCTGCGGCGTCAACTTTATCGGCGGCTTTTCCGCCCTGGTCCAGAAGGGCGCTGCCATGGGAGACTGGAAGCTGATCCACTCTATACCGGAGGCCATGGCCGCCACCAACCGGGTCTGCGCCAGTGTCAATGTGGGCTCCACCAAGGCCGGCATCAACATGGACGCCGTGGCGGAAATGGGCCGCGTCATTAAGAAGACCGCGGAGCTGACCGCCCATGACGACGGCTTGGGCTGTGCCAAGGTGGTGGTCTTTGCCAATGCGGTGGAGGACAACCCCTTTATGGCAGGCGCCTTCCACGGCGTAGGCGAACCGGAGTGCGTGCTGAACGTGGGCGTCTCCGGTCCCGGCGTAGTGTATCATGCCCTGCAGAGCGTCAAGGGTCAGCCTTTTGACGTGGTGGCGGAGACCGTTAAGAAGACTGCCTTCCAGATCACCCGCATGGGCCAGCTGGTGGGCAAGGAGGCTTCGGAGCGTCTGGGCATACCCTTCGGGATTGTAGATCTGAGCCTGGCCCCCACCCCCGCGGTGGGAGACAGCGTGGCCCGGATACTGGAGGAGATGGGGCTGGAGGTCTGCGGCACCCACGGAACCACCGCCGCGCTGGCTCTGCTCAACGACGCGGTGAAGAAGGGCGGCGTCATGGCTTCCAACCATGTGGGCGGCCTGTCCGGCGCCTTCATCCCCGTGTCCGAGGACGAGGGCATGATCGCCGCCGCCGAGTCCGGGGTCCTGTGTCTGGACAAGCTGGAGGCCATGACCTGCGTATGCTCCGTGGGCCTGGATATGATCGCGGTCCCCGGAGACACCTCTGCCGCCACCATCTCCGCTATCATTGCCGACGAAGCCGCCATCGGCATGGTCAACAGCAAGACCACCGCCGTTCGCATTATCCCTGCCCCCGGCAAGGTTGTGGGAGATCGGGTGGAAATGGGCGGCCTGCTGGGCAGTGCGCCGGTGATGCCGGTACACGAGCCCTCCAGCGAAGCCTTCATCGCCCGGGGCGGCCGGATACCGGCTCCGCTGCAGAGCCTGAAGAACTGAGCGTTTTCACAGCGGCTTCGTATCCACGGAAAAAGCCTTGAAAAAATCCAAAAAATGTGGTATAGTCAACCTGCTCTGAGCAGCGAAACGCGTAAGTCCAAGACGTCTTGGACTTACGCGTTTTTTACAGAAAAAATCAGAAAGGAGGCGACATGGTGAAATCTTGCAGCAATCATGAGCTTGTAAGGCTGCTGTCAATCTGCGGCCAGGTGGCAGAGCACAAGAGTGAGAAAATGCGGGAAAACGGTGTGGATGAGGCCCAAATTCTCTCCGCGCTGGATGAGCGGGAGCAGCAGCTCCTGCGGGACCTGCTGACGAAGCTTCAGAAGCAGTGGCTCCAAGACCACGCGCAGCATCACAGAAAGCCCTGAGAAAACCGCGCCTGCCCGGAACTGTTCCGTACAGGCGCGGTTTTGCACAAAGATCCTGGGTCAACTTCTGCCCCGGCGGTCGTAGAGCCTGGCGAGCCCGCCTTCGCTGGTCTCCCGGAACCGGTGGTCCAGGTGAATGCCGGTCTCCTTCATGGCCCGGCAGACCATGTCGTAGCTGATGTTTCGGGAACCAGTGAGGAAGTAGCTTAAGTTGCAGGCATTCATGGCCCGGACGGCGGCAACGGCGTTGCGTTCGATGCAGGGGATCTGGACCAGTCCGCAGATGGGATCGCAGGTCAGGCCGAGATGATGCTCCATGGCCACTTCCGCGGCGTATTCCACCTGGTCCAGGTTCTGGCCGTACAGCTCCGCCAGAGCGGCGGCTGCCATGGAGCAGGCGGTGCCGATCTCCGCCTGGCAGCCGCACTCCGCCCCGGAGATGGAGGCGTTGGTTTTGGTCAGGTTGCCGATAATTCCGGCGGTGGCCAGGCCCCGGCAGATCTGCTGGTCCGTAAAGCCACGGGTATCCTGGGCGTATTTGAGCACAGCCGGCAGGACGCCGCAGGCCCCGCAGGTGGGGGCGGTGACCACGGTGCCGTTGCCGGCGTTCTCCTCGGCCACCGCGTAGGCGTAGGCGGCGATGATCTGAAATTCCTTCAGGGCGGGAATGTCCGCCGGCGTGGTCTGCTCATACAGATACTTTGCCTTGCGCTGGACATTCAGTCCGCCGGGCAGAACGCCGGTTTTGGACAGACCGGCCTGGATAGAGGCTTTCATGACCTGCCAGACCTCCATGAGGAAGTCCCAGATTTCGGGTCCTTCGTTCAGCTCCAAATACTCGCTGAGGGTGTGAATATACCGCCATTTGCAGAAATAGGCGATTTCCGCAAAGGAGTGCTCCACATAGAAGTCCTCCTCCGCTTTGGGCGCGGCTTCTCCGGGAATGCGGATGTCTCCGCCGCCGATGGACTCCACCCGCAGCTGTCCCAGCAGGTCTTCCCCCCGGAAGGCGAAAAAGTCCATGGTATTCGGGTGCATTCCCTCCCAGTTTTCCTTGGAAAAGACGACTTCCGTGCGCTCCGGACCCAGGGTCTCCCGCAGGACCCGGTCGGTGCCGTGGCCCACGCCGGTCTTGCTCAGGGAACCGTAGAGTGTCACCTGAAAGCCGGTGGCCCGGGGATACTGCTTCAAAAACAGCAGGGCGGCCCGCTCCGGCCCCATGGTGTGGGAGGAGGACGGCCCCTTGCCAACCTTGTAGATCTGGCGGATGGATTTCATGGAAAAACCTCCGGTCATTGAAATTTGAATTCAGTATAGCAAAACTGCCGGAAAAATACAATGGTTCGTCAAGAAATCTTCCGTGCGTAACGATTGAAAACCCTTGACAATGGTGCTATAATATAGCAAATTCTTTGTAAAAATGTGAGAGGATGAAATCTATGGCAAAAGATAAAAAGGTTGAGCAGATCACGGACATGGAGGTAGACTTTGCCCAGTGGTTTACCGACGTATGCACGAAAGCCCAACTCATTGACTATTCTTCCATCAAGGGCATGTACATCATGCGCCCCTATGGCTATGCCATCTGGGAGAACATCCAGCAGATCATGGACAAGGAGTTCAAGAAGCTGGGGGTAGAAAATGTGTATATGCCCATGCTGATCCCCGAGAGCCTGCTGCAGAAGGAGAAGGACCATGTGGAGGGCTTCGCGCCGGAGTGCGCCTGGGTCACCATGGGCGGAAGTGAAAAGCTGGAGGAGCGCTGCTGCATCCGGCCCACCTCCGAGACCCTGTTCTGCGATCATTTTAAAAACGTGGTCCAGTCCCACCGGGATCTGCCCTTGAAGTACAACCAGTGGTGCAGCGTTCTGCGCTGGGAGAAAGCCTCCCGTCCCTTCCTGCGCCATCGGGAGTTCCTGTGGCAGGAGGGCCACACCCTCCACGCCACCGCCGAAGAGGCCCAGGCCTATACCGAGCAGATGCTGAACGTCTACGCCGACTTCTGCGAAAACGTCCTGGCTATGCCGGTGACCCGGGGCCGGAAGACCGATAAGGAAAAGTTCAACGGCGCGGAAGCCACCTATACCATTGAGTGCATGATGCACGACCGGAAGGCACTCCAGGCCGGCACCTCCCATTACTTCGGCGACGGCTTTGCCAAAGCCTTCGGCATCGAATATACCGACAAGAACAACCATAAGGTCAATCCCTTCCAGACCTCCTGGGGCGTGTCCATCCGGCTTATCGGCGGCATTATCATGACCCACGGGGACAACAATGGCCTGGTGCTGCCGCCGAAGGTGGCGCCCATTCAGGTGGTGGTCCTTCCGGTGGCCCAGCACAAGCCCGGCGTGCTGGAAGCGGCTGCCGGACTGAAGGCGCGCTTGCTGGAAGCCGGTTACCGGGTGAAGGTGGACGAGTCCGACAACTCCATGGGCTGGAAGTGCGCCGAATATGAAATGAAGGGCGTACCCCTGCGGGTGGAGTGCGGCCCCAGAGACCTGGAGAACGGCCAGTGCGTCCTGGTCCGCCGTACCGACCGGGAGAAGATCGTATGCAAGCTGGAGGATCTGGAGACCGCGGTGGCTGAGCAGCTGGCAGTGGTGCAGCGGCAGATGTTTGACAAGGCAAAGAAAAATCTGGACGAGCACATCTACCAGGCCAACACTCTGGAGGAAGCCAAGGAGCTGCAGCAGCGCAACGGCGGCTTCATTAAGACCATGTGGTGCGGCGACGAGGCTTGTGAGCTGAAGATGAAGGAAGCGGCGGGCATGTCCTCCCGGTGCATCCCTTTTCAGCAGGAGCGCCTGGGCGACAAGTGCGTCTGCTGCGGCAAGCCCGCGGACAAGATGATCTACTGGGGCGTTGCCTATTGATCTGACAAATGCAAAAGGGAGGCAATTTCCCGTGGGAACTGCCTCCCTTTATCACTGCTAAGGGAGAACATATGGAGAAAATACTGATCATCGGCTGCTCCTGCAGCGGGAAATCCACCCTGGCCCGGGCCATGGGTGAAAGGCTGGGGCTGCCGGTGGTACATCTGGACCAGCTGTGGTGGCGGGAAGGCTGGGTCAATACCACCCGGGAGGAATTTGACCGCCAGCTCAAGGCGGTTCTGGAAGAGGAGCGCTGGATCATCGACGGCAATTACCACCGCACCATGGACATGCGCAT
>CALXFT010000002.1 GCA_944387635.1 uncultured Oscillospiraceae bacterium
TCCTTTCCTTCTGCCAGGGCCCGGAGGGCTTCCGGGTGGCTGCGTGCCCAATAGGTGACGATCATGGCCCAGAGGGCGTCTTTCTGGGCCTGGGTCAGCTGGGGCATATGTACCAGCGTCCCATCCCGGCGGATCACCAGGGGTTCCGGGGCCGATACTGTCGCTTTCTTGGTAGACATAGGTGTTCCTCCTTAAAAGGGCGCGGATCAGTTGATGCTCATCGTCTGTCATTTTTCTTGCGGTGCGCCTCCTTTTCTGCGTCAGGACGCCGGCGGGCACGGAGTGTGGCCCAGAAGATAGTCCACGGAACAGCCGAACAGATCGGACAGCTGCTTCAGCGCCGCCATCGGAATGTTGCCGGAGCTGACCCAGTTATACAGCGTTTTCCTGGAGACCCCCAGCTCGCTGGCCAGCGTCTTTTTGTTAATGCCCAGCCGCGCCCGCTCCGCTTCGATGTTGGGATATTTCATTGTCTCGCCTCCTTGCGTTACTCATTTCGGGTATATCTGCATTATATACTCAATTTGAGTAATTTGCAAGCATAAAAATACCCAAATTGCGAAAAAGTATTTTGTGCAATACTACCCAAATTGAAATTCAGCATTGACATTTTACCCATTTTGTGTAATACTGTTGGTGGGTGATTCTATGAACAGGCTGAAAGAATTGCGGGAAAAAAGAGGCATGAACATGACCCAGGTCGCCGCCGCGCTGGGAATGCCGTATACGACTTATGTAAACTACGAAAAAGGCGCAAGAGAGCCTAACTCAGAGGTTCTGATTCAATTTGCCAATTTCTATAATGTCTCCATCGACTACCTCATCGGCCGCCAGGCGAGCGAAAAAACACCCGCCACAACAGGCGGGCGGGAACCGGCAGGGGATATCCTGGACGAAGTGGACGTTGCATTCTACGGAGAGTTCCAAAAACTGGACGAGGATCAGAAGGAGACCGTCCGGGACATGGTGCGTGTCATGCGGGAGAGGCGGGCGAAGAAGCAGGAGAAGTAAGGTGTTTGATCTATCCGATTTTTATTCCTATTGCCGTCGCAACGAGATCGACGTGATTCCCTATGCCAACAGCCCCAGCCCCGGCGCCACCGTCCGAGACGGGGAATGGTACGCGGTGTTCCTGGACTTTTCCCAGATCCACACCCTGCCGGAGCTGCGGGGCGTCTGCCTGCATGAGCTGGGCCACGCCGGTACCGGGGCATTGCACAAGATCGACAGCCCCTTTGAAACGGTGGAGCGCAGCGAGTACCGGGCCAACCGATGGGCCGCGGAGCATTTCCTGACCGAATCGGATTTCCGGGAGGCGTTCGCCTGAGGGTATACCGAGCCTTGGCAACTGGCCGAATATTTCGGCTTACCCGAATCAGACGTACAAAGGGCGTTCGCCTATTGGAAAGACCGGCGGGGAATTGATTTTAACAATCCATAGAGAGAGGTCGATACCATGTATTGCACCAAATGCGGCAAACAGATCCGCGATGATTCCAAAGTCTGCCCTTCCTGCGGAACGCCTACCGGCGGCGGGCAAAAGCCAAAGCGGAGCATCTTCACCCGCGTCCTCCTGGGTGTTGGCGTCTGGCTTGCAAGCGTGATTCTGATAGCGGTCATCGGAACGCTGCTGAGACTTGCGGAACGGGGCCAGGTTCTGTCCAATATCTACTCACTGACCGTGGTGATCGTCCCGGTGTTGCTGACGATGATGGCCGCCATGCCGGAGCAGATAATGGGGAAAAAGCCTCCGAAGCCGGCGCCGGCAAAGCAGCCGCCCGCCAAAGCGGAAACACCGCCTCCACCAGCGCCGATCCCCGCAAAGACGGCCCCTGTGGAGCCGGTGGCCAAACAGACGCCAAATGTTTATGTCTCCCTCCGCGGCTACGAAAAGCGCGACCGGCCCGCCCGAGGGCGGAGCCTGACAACCACGGTAGAAGATTTTGTGGTCCTGGACCTGGAAACGACAGGCCTTAGTCCCACCGCCTGCGAGATCATCGAGATCGCCTGCATCCGCTACCGGGGCGGGGTGGAGACGGATTCCTTCGTCAGCCTGATCAAACCCGGCGATATGGACGCGATGACGGACCTCATCGTCAATCTGACCGGCATCACCCCCGCAATGCTCCAGGACGCGCCAACGGCGGCGGAAGTTCTGCCCCAGGCGCTGACATTCATCGGTCAGGATGTGGTGGTGGGGCACAATGTGGCGTTCGACGTCAATTTCCTCTATGACCATGCCCAGCGCCTGGGACTGGGCCCGTTTACCAATGACTACATTGACACGCTGCGCCTGGCGCGAAGCCTGTTCCCGGAGCGGAAAGATCACAAGCTAAAAACGCTGGTCAAAGAATTTGGAATCGGGGAAAGCGTGGCGCACCGGGCGGCGGGAGACGCAAGGCAAACGGCGCAGTGCTACCAGTACATGACAAAGCAGCCACAGAAAAAACAGGCCACGGAAGAACGCGCCGCCCCGGCGCCCACTGTCTGCATCTCCAGTCCCGGGCTTGCCCTGTCCGGCATGGAGACCGCTTTCGTCGCCCGCATATCCGCCATTTTGCAGGAGCACCCAGCCTTTGACAAGGTGGAGGTTCAGCGGCGCAGCGACAATTATTGGACCATGGTCGCGGGCAGAAACGACTTTCTCCGATTCAAATATACCGACCGGGCAAAGTGGATATCCCTGGACCTGCCCACGCATCTCAGGGAGAAAAACAGGGAAAACCCGGCATTTGCCGCCCAGAAAAACAAGAATCAGCGGCATTGGAAAGCAAGCATCACCGGCCTGAACGATCTGAACGACCTGGCGGATTTCATCACCGCCGCCTGCGTGGAAAAGTAATCCGTCGATGACAACATGAAATATGTCGCATTCGTTATAAAAATGAAATGAGGTAGAAAACATGATCGATTTCAAAAACGCCGACTTCTTGAAGCTCAAGCCTGTGGATGACGGAGCCTATGCCAAATTCATCACACCCATGTTTGTTCCGGGGGAGAAGATCATCGGCACATATCAGGCCATTCGGGACGGGGTGGTATTTACCAACAAGCGGATCATCGTCATCAATGTCCAGGGCATCACAGGGAAGAAAAAAGACTATACCTCTTTGCCCTATAGCAAGATCCAGGCCTATTCGGTGGAAACCGCCGGGACGTTCGATTTGGACAGCGAGCTGGAGCTGTGGTTCTCCGGCCTTGGGAAGGTGAAACTGGAATTTGTCTCCCAGGCCAATGTGTACCAAATCTGCCAGATGATCTCTGAACGCGTTCTGTAAATCCCCGCTACGGGCTTTATCCCGAAAGTCAGCCGCCTTTGATTGGCAAATTCGCAAACGTCTGCGAATTTGCAAAAAAGAAGCCCTCCCGGTGTTGGCGCACCGAGAGGGCAGTACAGAAAACCATTAACCGACAAAAGTATAGGGGCATTCTGCGCTTTTATGGTAGCACATCCGCCCCGGAAAGGCAAGGAAAATTATGAGAACCCACGGCGCTTTTATCTCCGCCCGCTACTCTACAGACAATCAGAACCCGGACAGCATTGAGGTTCAGGTGGCCAAATGCAGCGAATGGTGCCAGCGCAACGACCTGCCCGTGCTGGGGGTCTACGCCGACTACGCCACCTCCGGCATGAAAGATACCCGGCCCCAGTTCGCCGCCATGATGCGGGACTTGGAGCTGGGCATGGCCGACACGGTGGTGATCTATGACCAGAGCCGGATGTTCCGTAAAATGTCCGCTTGGTTCACCTTTCGGGACGACTTGACGGCCATGGGGGTAAGCGTGGTCAGCGTCACCCAGCCCGCCATCGGCAAGGACCTCCGGGACCCGATGAATTTTTTGTCTGAGGGCTCCATGGCCCTGTTTAACCAGATCTGGGCCCTCCAGACCCGGCAGAAGACCATGGAGAAGCTGCGCTACATGGCCCGCCACGGCCAGCACACCGGCGGCGTCCCCGCCCTGGGCTACCGGGTGGAGGATGGCCGTCTGGTCATCGCCCCGGAGGAGGCGGTCATCGTCCGGCGGATTTTTGAGGAGTACGCCGCCGGCCGGAGCTACCGCCAGATCATCGCCGGACTAAACGCCGAGGGCCTGACCACCAAGCGGGGCCGCCCCTTTGGCACCAACAGCATCCACGATATGCTGCGTAACGAGAAATACACCGGCGTCCTGATCTACGGCGGCAAGCCCTACCGGGAGGACGGCACCCGCAACACCCACGCCCAGACGGCGGAGGGGGTCATCCGCATCGAGGGGGCCGTCCCGGCCATCGTGGACCGGGAGCTTTTTGACCGGGTCCAGGCCAAGATGGACGAGAACCGCCACGCCCAGCAGGGCAGACCGCCCAAGAATCTGCCCTACCCGCTAAAGGGCAAGGTCTTTTGCGCCTGCTGCGGCTCCGCCATGGTGGTGGCGCTGTCCAAGGGCAACTATTACTACTACCGCTGCTCCGGCAAAAAGCGCCGCCACAGCGACTGCCCCAACACCCCCATCCGGGTGGACAAGCTGGAGCAGCTGGCGGCGGATCACGTCCGGGCCATGCTGGGCAGCCCCAGCAACCTGGAGCAGCTCCTGGGGATCCTCCGCGCCCAGGCCCAGACCCTGCAAAACGGCGCCGCCGCCCGGCTGGCCGATCTGATCGACCAGGAGCGGGACGTGGCCGCGAAGATCAACAACGCCCTGGACGCCGTCCTGGACGGCTTCGCGTCCCCCGCCCTGAAGGGCAAGGTCAAGGACCTGGAGCGCCAGCGCGCCGCCCTGCAATGCGACATCCGCCACCTGAAAGCCCAGGTGGATGCCTCCCAGCTCCCGGAACAGCGCCTCCGGGACCTGCTGCAAACCATCATCACCGCCGAAGACCCCGCCGCCGTCCTGGCCGTGGTGGACAAAATAGAAATCGGCCCAGACGACATTGCCATCTGGACCCTAATGCATAACGCCGCCCCAAGCAAAGCCCAGGACGGCGTTATGATAAATGTTGGTACACCGGAAGGGACTCGAACCCCCGACCTACTGATTCGTAGTCAGTCACTCTATCCAACTGAGCTACCGGTGCGTAACTGCGTTCCGCAAAGTGCTAAAGTATAATAGCATAGCTTTTCAAAAAATGCAAGCCCTTTTTTCAAAAAACCATAAAAATTTCCGTGTAGTCCCTGCCTTGACAGGATATTCGCCGGTATAGTAAAATACAGGGGAACATAAAGGAGGCGCACAGTGGATACACACAGTATTTTGTCCCGGCTGCCGGAGCTGCTGCTGCCCTGGTACCGGGAACATCACCGGCAGCTGCCATGGCGGGAGGACCGGGAGCCCTATCATATCTGGCTGTCGGAGATCATGCTCCAGCAGACACGGGTGGAGGCGGTGAAGGGGTATTATGCCCGCTTCCTGAAGGAACTGCCTACGGTGTGGGATCTGGCCGCCTGCGACGATGACACGGCCCACAAGCTCTGGGAAGGGCTGGGGTATTACAGCCGGGTGCGGAATCTGAAGAAGGCCGCCGGGATCCTGGTGGAGCAGTGGGACGGACAGTTTCCCCGCCGGTATGAGGATGTATTGCGGCTGCCCGGAATCGGGGAGTACACCGCCGGAGCCATCTGCTCCATTGCCTTTAACCTGAACACGCCGGCTGTGGACGGCAATGTGCTCAGAATCTATGCCCGTCTGACCGGCGACGACACCCCCATCGACCTGCCCGCCATGAAGAAGCGGGCGGCAAGGGATCTGAAGGCGGTTTACCCGGCGGAAGCGGGGGACTTTACCCAGGCCCTCATCGAACTGGGCGCCACGGTCTGCGGGCCGAACCGGAAGCCGGACTGCGGAATCTGCCCCTGCCGGGAAGTCTGCCTGGGATACCGTCAGGGCAGGGCGGAGGCGCTTCCTGTGAAATCTCCCAAGAAGCAGCGGCGGCAGGAGGACAAGACTGTGTTCATCCTCCGCTGCGAGGGCCGGTACGCCCTGGAAAAGCGGCCGGATCAGGGACTTCTGGCGGGGCTGTGGCAGTTTCCCAATGTGCCAGGGAAACTGGACATCGGCAGCGCCCTGACCGCGGTGGAGGACATGGGCCTGCGTCCGAAGGGGCTTCGGCGGGAGGTCCATCGCAAACACATCTTTACCCACATTCAGTGGAATATGAAGGGGATCTATCTGGAGGTCGCGGAAGCCGGCGGAGAGTTCCGATGGCTGACGCCGGAACAGATCGACGCGCAGACGGCGCTGCCTACGGCGTTCCGTCAATTTTGGGAGGAAGAAAGAGATGTTTGATTTTCACATGCACTCCCGGGTGTCCTTTGACGCCCAGGATTCCGGACAGCAGATGGCCCTGGCGGCCAAGGCGGCGGGGCTCAGGGAGATCTGCTTTACGGATCACATCGACTATGACCCCTTGGCCTCCGAGCAGACCATGGCCTTCGACACGGCGGCCTACAACGCCGAGTACGACGGACTGGAGGTTCCCGGGCTGAAGATCCGCCGGGGCATGGAATTCGGCATGGATCTGACCAATCCGGAGCAGTTTAAGCGGGACCTGCGGCGGCGGCACTTCGACTTCGTTCTGGGATCGATCCACTTTGTGGAGGACCGGGACGTGTACTTTGAGCCCTATTGGGAGGGGAAAACGGTCTTTCAGGGGGAGCGGCGGTTCCTGGAGCAGACCCTGGCCTGCGTGGAGCTCCATGAGGACTTTGACGTGCTGGCCCACCTGAGCTTCATCAGCAAGGCCTGGGCCAACCCCAGCCAGCGGCTGCTGCCCTACGAGGAGCACCGGGCGATTATCGACCAGATCCTGCGAACCCTGGTCCGGAAGGAGAAGGGCCTGGAGATGAACACCAGCGGAGTGGACCGCTGCGGGGGCTTCCTGCCTACGGAGGATATCTTCCTGCGGTTCCGGCAGCTGGGCGGGCGGATCGTCACAGTGGGCTCCGACGCCCACAACTGCCGGCGGGTGGGCCAGTATGCCCACCGGGCCTGCGGCATCTTAGGGGACATGTTCGGGTATGTATGTACCTTCGAGGACCGCAAGCCCATTTTCCACAGGGTTTGACAGGCCAATTCTTCCGCCGCCCTTGCATTGCGGGCCTATCTGTGGTAGGATTGGGGTACAATTCCTAAAATGAAAAAACGGATGTGAGAACACTGCTATGAAGAAACTGAGTCGGGGCGCCTATGAAGATACCAAGGGATTCGTCCGGGTGGCGGAGACGCTGCTGGAGGTCCTGATCCTGACGGTCATGTATTATGTCGCCTGGATGCGGGGCTATGAAATGGACTACTTTGCCTACAAGGGCAAATACGTTCTGATGGGGGTCTACGCCCTGCTGGTCTATGTGTTTTTCCAGAACTCCGATTGCACCATGTTCGGGCAGCTCCACCGGATGGACCTGATTCTGGGACAGATCATCTCCTTGCTCCTGGTTAATTTCATCACCTATTTCCAGCTTTGCCTGATTGCCAACGCCATGATCTCTCCGGGCCCCATGGCGAGCCTGTTCTTCGTGGAGAGCCTGACGGCGGTGGTCCTGGTGTATGTGTACACCGGGGTGTATCACAAGCTCTACGCGCCCCACGACATGCTGCTGATCTACGGCCACAAGCGGGGCGTGGGCCTGAAGATCAAGATGGACGCCCGGAAGGACAAGTACAACGTCAGGAAGCTCATCAATGTGGAAGATGGGCTGGACGCCATTTTCCGGGAGATTCCCAAGTATGACGCGGTGATCCTGACCGACGTACCCGCCCAGACCCGCAACGATATCCTGAAGTTCTGCTATCGTTACCGTGTCCGCACCTATGTGGCCCCCAAGCTGACGGACATTATGCTCCGGGGGGCGAAGAACAACACCCTGTTCGACACGCCGCTGCTGCTGGTCAAGGGCACCGGCCTGACCCCGGCCCAGCGGGTGGTCAAGCGGAGCATGGACATTCTCCTCAGCGCCATCGCCCTGCTCATTGCCTCGCCCATTATGCTGCTGGTGGCCCTGGCCATTAAGCTGGAGGACGGCGGCCCTGTGTTCTACAGGCAGAAGCGGCTGACCCGCAACGGCGTGGAATTCGAGATCCTGAAGTTCCGCAGCATGATCGTGGACGCGGAGAAGCATGTGGGCGCGGTTCTGGCCACGGACAAGGACCCCCGGATCACCAAGGTGGGCCGGTTCATCCGGGCCACCCGCCTGGACGAGCTGCCTCAGCTGCTGAACATCTTCAAGGGGGACATGAGCATCGTTGGCCCCCGGCCGGAGCGCAAGACCATTGCCGACGAGTACTGTAAGGATATCCCGGAGTTTGCCTACCGGCTGAAGGTCCGGGGCGGCCTGACGGGCTATGCCCAGATCTATGGCAAGTACAACACCAGCGCCTACGATAAGCTGCGGCTGGACCTGATGTATATTGAAAACTATTCGCTGATGCTGGACATCAAGCTGATCATTCTGACCCTTCGCATCATCTTCACCAAGGACAGCACCGAGGGCATCGACAAGGCCCAGGAGAATGCGAAAATGGCCGAGCTGCTCTATGAGGAGCTGGAGAAAGAGGATCAAACCTGACGGACAGGACTCAGGGCACGAAAGGGGGGGCCAACATGAGCAAACCTGAGCGCAAACCCAGCGGAAACAGTGTGCTTCGGCTGGTCATCGTGGGGGCAGCGTTCATCGTACAGATGCTGTGGCTGTTTTACGCGGCGCTGGCGCTGAACACCTATTCCGTCTGGATCAATCTGCTGACCACCGTGGTGAGCCTGGTGGTGGTGGTTCGGCTGCACAGCAAATATGCCAGTCCCGCCATGCGCATGTCCTGGATTATGCTAATCCTGGCCTTCCCGGTGATGGGACTGGGCATGTATCTGCTCTTCGTGATCCTGGGGGACCCCGGCGTGGGCAAGGAGCTGGAACGGGTCCGGGAGCGGATGCGGGGGCAGCTGCGGCAGGATGCCGGGACCATGGAGCGCCTGGAAAGCAGGGACCTGTCCATCGCCAATCAGAGCCGGTATCTGTGGAACACCGCCCGGTGGCCGGTATATGAGGACACGAAGGTGGACTACTACAGCCAGGGCGTGCAGGCCTTCGAGGCCATGAAAGCGGACCTGGAGAAGGCGGAGTCCTTTATTTTTATGGAGTACTTCATTGTGGAGGACAGTTCCTCCTTCCGGGAGCTGGAGCAGATCCTGGTCCGGAAGGCCCGGCAGGGGGTGCAGGTCCGGCTGCTGTATGACGACATCGGCAGCGCGGGCTATGTGAATATGGCCTTTGCCCGCCGCCTGAACGAAGAGGGAATCCGGTGCCACGCCTTCAATCCGGCCATGCCCATGCTGAACCTGTTCCTGAACCATCGGGACCACCGGAAGGTGACGGTGATCGACGGAAAGGTGGGCTTCACCGGGGGCTACAACCTGGCCGACGCCTACTTTGACCGGACCCATCCCCATGGACAGTGGAAGGATACGGGCCTTCGGCTGGAGGGACGGGCGGTGAGAAGCCTGACGGCCATTTTCCTGGAGCTCTGGGGGGTGATCAGCCGGAAGGAGCAGGAAGATGTGTCCGTGTACTTAAGCGTGGAGCACGAGGCCAAGGCGCCGGGGTTTGTCCAGCCCTTCGCGGACAATCCCCTGGGAAAGGACAGAGTCGCCGAGGACGTGTATCTGAACCTGGCTTTCCAGGCGAATCAGAGCCTGTACTTTATGACCCCCTATCTCATCATCACCGACGAGATGATCCGGACCCTGGGCCTGGCGGCGAAGCGGGGGGTGGATGTGCGAATCATCACCCCGGGGGTGCCGGACAAGAAGACGGTCTTCGCCGTGACCCGGTCCTACTATGCGGGGCTGACCCGGCAGGGGGTGCGGATCTACGAGTTCACCCCCGGTTTCTGCCATGCCAAGATGTGCATCTGCGACGGAAAGGTTGCCACGGTGGGTACGTCCAACCTGGACTTCCGGAGCCTGTACCATCACTTCGAGAACAATGTGCTCCTGACCGGCTGCGAGGCCGTGGAGGAGGTGGCCCGGGACTTTGAGGAAATGTTCCCCCAGTGCCAGGAAGTGACCCAGAAGTACAGCACCGGCCGGGGCGCGGCCCTGCGGATCTGGCAGTGCATCCTCAGACTGTTCGCTCCGCTGCTGTGAATGCTCCGGATCTTGGAGAAGATACGCGCCATGCCGCCCCCTCCCACGCCGGAGGGGGCGGTTTTCCGGAATTCGAAACGCAACTTCACGGGAACTTAATATTTGCTCACTTTTTTCCTTAATAATTTCGGGGTACAATATAGAAAAAGAATCAAAGGAACCAGGGCGAATCCAAACCGGCCCGATGATATAAATTTGCTTTCTTCTTCATCTTTTTCATTTTTTTCCTCTCCTCTTTTCTTGTTGCAAAAACCGCGGCTCAGCCGCGGTTTTTGCGTTTCCCGGAAAGCGGAAAAGCCGGCCCCGGAGACGGTCCGTGGCCGGCGCATCATTAAATATACTGCTGGGTGTTTACGTCGATGACGCCCCGGGTGGTCAGACGAAGGGTGGGGATCACAGGCAGGCTCATGAAGGACAGGGTCATAAAGGGGTCCACGTCCTCTTTGACGCCCAGGCTGTGGGCCGCGGCCTTGGCGGACTCCAGCAGGTCGTTGACCCGGCGCAGGGGCTGCTCGCTCATGAGACCGGCGATCTCCAGGGGCAGCTCCGCCAGAACCTTGCCGTCCCGGACCACCACAATGCCGCCCTTGTTGGCGGCGATCCGGTTGGCGGCGAAGGCCATGTCCGCGTCGTTTTCGCCTACGCAGATGATGTTGTGGCTGTCATGGGCCACGGAGGTGGCCACGGCGCCGGCTTTCAGGCCGTAGCCCTTCAGATAGCCGATGCCGATGTGGCGGGTGTTTTTGTGCCGCTCAATGACGGCCATTTTCAGAATGTCCTGGTTCCGATCCACCTGACTGGCGTAGCCGCAGTCCGTGGTGATGATCTGGCCCGGAACCATGCCGATGACCCCCCGGGGGCGGGTGTTGGCAAAATCTCCGGCAGACAGGGTCGGCAGGTGGAAGGTGTCGAGGGACTTTCGCTCCAGATGCTCCGGCAGCTGGGGCGCGGGGAAGTCCGCCACCCGGCCCCGGTCATAGACCAGCTGTCCCTTTTTGTACACCGTGACCACCCGGAAGTCCTTCAGGTCCTCCACAATGGCAAAGTCCGCCAGGTAGCCGGGGGCAATGGCACCCCGGTTGTTCAGCAGATAGTACCGGGCGGCGTGATGGCAGGCCACCTGAACCGTGCGGATGGGGTCCGCCCCCATGGCCACGGCCCGGCGGCAGATATAGTCGATGTGGCCCTTTTCCAGCAGGTCGCTGGGGTGCTTGTCGTCGGTGCAGAACATGCACCGGCTGAAGTGCCGTTCCGACCGGATCAGAGGCATGAGGGCCTCCAGGTTTTTCGCGGCGGTACCCTCCCGGATCATGATGAACTGGCCCAGCATCAGCTTGGCCATGGCGTCGTCCAGGTCCGCGCACTCGTGGTCGGAGTAGACCCCGGCGCAGATGTAGGCGTTCAGATCCAGGCCGGTCAGGCCGGGGGCGTGGCCGTCGATTTTTTTGTGATGGGCCTGGGCGGTGACGATCTTGGCCACCGTGTCCCGGTCCGCGGCGATGACTCCGGGGTAGTTCATCATCTCCGCCAGCCCCTGGACCCGGGGGTGCTGGAAGAAGCTGTCAATGTCCCGGTAGTCCAGATTGGCTCCGCTCTCGTCCATGGGGGAGGCGGGAACGCAGGAGGGGATCATGAACCGCACGTCCACAGGCAGATCCTCGGTGGCGGCCAGCATATACTCGATGCCGTCGGTACCCATGACGTTGGCGATTTCATGGGGGTCGGCCACCACGGT
The DNA here is from genome assembly GCA_944387635.1 of uncultured Oscillospiraceae bacterium. GTDB lineage: Bacteria > Bacillota > Clostridia > Oscillospirales > Oscillospiraceae > Faecousia. The sequence goes on from CALXFT010000002.1 coordinate 11,853, forward strand.
GGTGGTGCCGTGGGGAATCACGGCCCGGGCAAACTCCGCCGGGGTCACCAGGCTGGACTCCAGGTGGATGTGGGCATCGATGAAGCCGGGACAGACGACCTTTCCGGTCATGTCCGCTTCCTCCTTGCCTGAGTAGGAGCCCATGCCCACGATGAGGCCCTCCGCCACGGCAATGTCACAGGTGTCCAGTTCTCCGGAAAAGACGTTGACATAGGTGGCGTTTTTCAGAACCAGGTCTGCCTTCTCCCGGCCGGCGGCCACGTCGATGATGTGCAGTTTTTTAATCAGCTTCCGGTTGATCTTGCCGGACCAGCTTTCTGTGTATGCCATGATACCCATCCTTTCTTTTGCGGTGTTTCAGGATCTGCCAACAACGGCTGACGCAGGTATATTAACTTGTAATATACCATAATTTCCAAATTCTGTAAAGGCTTATCCGCCCGGATTCCGGGAAAACGGCGGAAAATCGGACTTGCAAAAGCATACAAAGCTGTTATAATAATATAGTATCTGTTAAACTGGCCTGGTTATACGGTCTTCGCCCCGGCTTTCCGGGACGGGCCGAAAAAACGGTCCGGTTTCCCATTGCCGGGGCCGAATGCCAGGGTTTTCCAGGTGTTCCCGGGTCCGTTTCCGGCATGCTATTCCCATCAGGACATTCCGGCCGGAAAGGAGAAACGATCTATGCATTGGAAACACAGGATCATCTCCTGGTGGCTGCGCCGGCGGCCCAGGGCTCTGAGTCCTGCCAGGGTCATCGCCCTGGTCTTCGCCTGCATCATCCTCCTGGGAGCGGGGCTGCTGACCCTGCCTGCCGCGCCCCGGGGCGGGGTCTCCTGCGGATTCCTTCCGGCTTTGTTTACCGCCACCTCCGCCACCTGCGTCACCGGCCTGGTGCTCTTTGATACCTGGAGTCAGTGGAGCGGCTTCGGCCAGGTGGTAATCATCTGCCTGATCCAGACCGGCGGACTGGGCTTCATGTCCGCCGCTACCTTATTTATCTTTTTGACCCGCAAGCGCATCGGCCTGAAGCAGCGGCTGGTCATGGCCCAGGCCCTGAGCCTGAACGACATCGAAGGGGTGGTCCGGCTCCAGAAGACAGTGCTCATCGGCAGCTTTGCCGTGGAGGCCCTGGGGGCCGCTGTTCTGACGGTGCATTTCTGGCTGGAGTGGGGATTCGCCCAGGCTCTGAAGTGGGGCCTGTTTCATTCCATCTCCGCCTTCTGCAACGCCGGATTTGACATCTTCGGCTCCATTACCCCTGGGGCAAGCCTTCTGGAATTTCAGTCTGATCCGGTGGTCCTGCTGACCTTGGGCGCTCTGGTGGTCACCGGCGGCCTGGGCTTCCTGGTCTGGCAGGAGCTGGCGGAAAAGCGGCGCTTTCGCAAGTGCAGCGTCTACACCCGCCTGGTGATCCTGACCACGCTGATCCTGATTCTGGCGGGCTGGGTCCTGACCTGCCTGCTGGAGTGGAACAATCCCCGGACCCTGGGCAGCCTGAGTACGGGGGATAAGCTCCTGGGCGGCCTGTTCCAGTCCGTGACCCTGCGGACCGCCGGATTCGCCGCCATGGACCAGGCGGAACTGACCGAGGCGGGGAAGGCTGTGGCCATGGTCCTGATGTTCATCGGCGGCTCCTCCGGCTCCACGGCCGGCGGATTGAAGACCGTGACCTTTGTGGCGCTGGTGCTGTTCATTGCCGCCCGGGCCAGAGGCCGCGGCACCGTCTGCGTCTTCAAGCGGACCATTCCCCAGGGACAGGTTCTGGACGCCATGACCATTGCCATAGTCATGCTGATCCTTGCGGTGTTCGGCGGCGTTTTCATCAGCGCCACGTCCCCTGTGAGCTTTGCGGACGCCTTGTACGAGGCGATCTCCGCCCTGGGTACCGTAGGCCTGACGGCGGGAGTCACCGGAAGCCTGAGCCTTCCGGCGAAGATCCTCATCATTGTGTATATGTATTTCGGACGGGTGGGCATTCTGACCATCAGCCTGGGCTTCCTGACCGGAGACCGGGCGGAGGAGCGGTTCCGCTATGCCCAGACCAATCTGCTCATCGGATAGGAGCCATGTTGATATGAAAACGTATCTTGTCATCGGTTTGGGGCGGTTTGGGTCCGCCCTGGCCAAGCAGCTGTGCGACCTCGGCGCGGAGGTCCTGGCCATGGATGTGCGGACCGATCTGGTCCAGGCTTTGGCGCAGGATGTGACCCATGCCGTGGTGGGCGATGCCCAGGACAAGGAGGTCCTGCGCAGCCTCGGAGCCAAAAACTTTGACTGCGCCGTCATTGCCATCGGCGCCGATCTGGCGGCGTCGGTTTTGGTGACCATGAACCTTCAGGAGCTGGGCGCTCCCTATATTGTCTGCAAGGCCCACGACGAGACCCACCGCCGGGTGCTCAAAAAGCTGGGGGTGGACCGGGTGGTCATCCCCGAGCAGGAGCACGCCCAGCGGCTGGGCCGGAGCCTGTTCTCCCACAATGTGCTCGACTACATTGAACTGTCTGAGGACTACGGCATTCTGGAGATCCCGGCCCCCGGAAGCTGGGTGGGCAAGAGCCTGAAGGAGCTGAACATACGGGCCAAGCTGGGCGTGAACATCATTGCCGTGGAGAATGAGAAGAAGACCAATGTCTCCCCTGCCGCCGACTACCGGATGCGGTCCGGAGATCTGCTGGTGGTTCTGGGTGAGAACTATGCCCTGGAGGCGGTGCAGAAGCTGTGATGGAACAGAGAATCACTTCCCGAAAAAACCCCCTGCTTCAGCAGGTGAAAAAACTGCTCTCCTCCCGGAAGGCCAGAACCGAAGCGGGGCTCTTTGCCGCCGACGGTGTGAAGCTGCTCCAGGAGGCGACGCGCTACTGTCCGGGGCTGGATACGGTGATCCTGTCCGACGGGGTCCAGGCGGAGGTCCCGGACCATGTGCGGCTGATTCGGGTGCCGCCGGACGTGATGGCCTCCCTGTCTCCCATGGAGAGCCCCCAGGGGGCTCTGTTTCTGTGCAGGCTGCCCCAGCCCAAGCCCTTCGAGGCCCGCGGGGGCATGCTCCTGCTGGACGGCATCCAGGACCCGGGGAACCTGGGGACCATCCTGCGCACCGCCGACGCCCTGGACGTTCCCGTGACTCTGCTGGAGGGCTGCGCCGATCCCTACAGCCATAAGGTGGTCCGCGCCAGCATGGGCGCGGTATTCCGAAAGGATGTGATCCAGTCGGACTGGAAGACGGTGCAGGCCGCCTGCGCGGGGGCGGGGATCCCGGTGGCCGTTACGGCCATGAGCGGCCAGGCACGGGACATCCGGCAGGTGAGGACGGCGGACATGGCCGTGGTCATCGGCAGCGAGGGCCAGGGCGTCCGCAGGACCATCCTGGACAGCGCGGAACAAGAACTGATCATCCCCATGAATCCCCACTGTGAATCCCTGAATGCCGCTGTGGCGGCGGCCATTGTCATGTGGCAGATGAGGAATCCGTAAGACATTTCATTGCCGAGAGATAGAAAAGGGGCGAGAGTATGCTGCTGCACTGGATCTGGCTGGCCCACCGGCCGGGGGTGTATGACCGGGAAAAGGCGCTTCTGCTGCGGAGCTTCCGGGACCCGGAGGAGGTTTTCTACGCGGACCGGGAGGCCCTGGACTACATAGAGGGCTTGCGGGACAGCGCCCGGGAGAGCCTTCAGAACAGGGATCTGGAGCCGGCCCGGAAGATTCTGGCCGACTGCGAGCGGGAAAAGCTGCATATTCTGACCTATCAGGACGCGGCCTATCCGCCCCTGCTGAAAAATATCGCGGATCCGCCTCTGGTACTGTACTATAAGGGCCAGATGCCGGACTTCGGCGCCACCGCCGCCGTAGCGGTGGTGGGTACCCGGAAGGCCTCCGCCTACGGCCTGACCACGGCCAAGCGCATGGGCTATCAGATCGCCCGCTGCGGCGGACTCCTGGTCTCCGGCATGGCGGCGGGCATCGATGCCGAGGCCATGAGCGGGGCTCTGTCCGCCGGGGGCGCGGCGGTGGGCGTCCTGGGCTGCGGCGCGGATGTGGTCTATCCCAAAGCCAACTGGCCGCTGTACCGGGATGTGGAAGCCCACGGCTGCATCTTCAGCGAGTTCGCTCCGGGGACGCCGCCGGCCAAGTGGACCTTTCCCAAGCGGAACCGGGTCATCAGCGGCATGTGCCACGGGGTGCTGGTGGTGGAAGCGCCGGAAAGGAGCGGCGCCCTGATCACGGCCAACCAGGCGGCGGAGCAGGGCAGGGATGTATTCGTTGTGCCTGGGAACATTGACCAGGCCAGCTGCGTGGGCAGCAACCGGCTGCTGCGGGACGGGGCCGTGGTGGTCTCCTCCGGCTGGGATATTTTAAGCGAATACGCGGCCCGGTATCCGGATAAGATTCGCAGGGACGAGATCCGGCCGAAGCAGACCGCCCGGGAACAGGCCGGCCGGGAGGAGGAAAAGTCCCGGCCAAAACCGGCCCAAACGGCGGACGATTCCAAAAAAAGTTCAGGTCTTAAGAAAAAATTAGACCCAAAAACCATTGACAAGAAGGCCTCCGGGCCGTATAGTGACGTAAACGCGTCTTTCACCGGCGACGAAAAGCTGGTGGTGGACGCGCTGAAAAACGGGGAGCGTCAGGTCGATCAGGTGATCGCCGAAACCGGCATGACCACCGGAAGGCTCCTGGCCGCGCTGACCATTCTGGAGCTCAAGGGCGTGGTCCGGCGTCTGCCGGGCAAGCGCATCGCCCTGCGTCAGGGCTGAGCCCCTCCCTCAAGCAGTGAATTCATGGAAACGGAGAACATTGATACATGGGCAAACCGAGTAATCTAGTGATCGTGGAGTCCCCCTCCAAAGCGAAGACCATCGGCCGATATCTGGGGCCGGACTATACCGTCAAAGCCAGTATGGGACATCTTCGTGACCTGCCCAAGAGCAAGATGGGTGTGGATCTGGAGAACAATTTCACCCCTCAATATATCCCCGTCCGGGGAAAAGAAGCGCTGATTAAAGAGCTGAAGGCCGACGCGGCCCAGGCCCAGACCGTCTATCTGGCAACGGACCCTGACCGGGAAGGCGAGGCCATTTCCTGGCATCTGAAGGAGCTTCTGAACCTGCCCGACGAGAAGGTCCGGCGGGTCACCTTCAACGAAATCACCCAGAAGGTGGTCCGGGAATCCATTCAGCACCCCCGGGACATTGACTATGACCTGGTGAACGCCCAGCAGGCCCGGCGAATCCTGGACCGGATCGTGGGTTACCAGCTGTCCCCCCTGCTGTGGAAGAAGATCCGCCGGGGCCTGTCCGCGGGGCGGGTCCAGAGCGTGGCCACCCGGCTGGTGGTGGACCGGGAGAATGAGATCCGGGCCTTCCAGCCCAAGGAGTACTGGTCCCTGGATGTGGACCTGAACCGGGTGGGCAAGCCCGGCTCCTTTACCGCCCATTACTGGGGCGAGGAGAAAAAGCGGGAGCTGGAGAACGAGGAGCAGGCTCTGGAGGTGATCCGGGATATCACCGGCCGGGCGTTCACGGTTACCAATGTGAAGAAGGCGGAGAAAAAGCGGTCCGCCGCCCCTCCCTTCACCACATCCACCCTGCAGCAGGAGGCCTCCCGGAAGCTGGGCTTTACCCCCCGGAAGACCATGATGATCGCCCAGCAGCTCTATGAAGGCATAGAGGTAGAGGGCGAAGGCACCACCGGTCTGATCACCTATATGCGTACTGACTCCCTGCGCCTGTCCGACGAGGCCATGGACGCCGCCGCCGCCTTCATTCGAGGCCGCTACGGCGAGAGCTACTACTACGGCAAGCATCACGTGTTCAAGACCAAGTCCGGCGCCCAGGACGCCCACGAAGCCATCCGTCCCAGCCATGTGGAGCTGGAGCCGGAACGGGTTCGAAGCAGCCTGACCCCGGATCAGTATAAACTTTACAAGCTCATCTGGAGCCGGTTCCTGGCCACCCAGATGGCCAGCGCCGTCTACGACACCGTGTCCATCGACACCGAGTGCGCCGGCCATGTGTTCCGGGCCAGCCATCAGAGCATGCGCTTTCCCGGATTCATCGCCGTCTACGAGGAGGGACGGGACGATGAGGGAGAGGTCCTGGGTTCGGCTCTGCCGGATCTGGCGGCGGGGGACCAGGCCCTTTCCACGGGTATCCGGAAGGAGCAGCACTTCACCCAGCCTCCGGCCCGGTATACCGAGGCCACCCTGGTCAAGGCCATGGAGGAAAAGGGCATCGGCCGGCCTTCTACCTACGCTGCCACCATCTCCACCATTGAGGACCGGGACTACGTGGTCAAGCAGGACAAGCGTCTGGCGCCCACCCCCCTGGGCGAGATCGTCACGGGTTTGATGATGGAGCGGTTCAACGACATCATCGACGTGGAATTCACCGCCAACATGGAAAACCGCCTGGACGCCGTTGAAGAGGGCAAACAGTCCTGGCAGGCGCTGCTGGCGGAGTTTTACGGCGATTTCCATAAGGAGCTGACCGACGCGGAGCAGGCCCTGGAAGGGGTCCGGCTGAAGGTCCCCGAGGAGGAGACCGACGAGGTCTGTGAGCTCTGCGGCCGGAAGATGGTCATCAAAATGGGCCGCTTCGGCAAGTTCCTGGCCTGTCCCGGATTTCCGGACTGCCGGAACACCAAGGCCCTGGTGGAGCGGATGCCCGGCCGGTGTCCCAGGTGCGGCAGCGGCATGCTCAAGCGCAAGTCCAAGAAGGGCTACGCCTACTATGCCTGCGAGAAGGGCGCCGAGTGCGGCTTCATGACCTGGGACGTACCCACGGCGGAGGACTGCCCGGAGTGCGGCCAGACCATGTTCAAAAAGTCCGGCAAGGGCAGAAACAAGCCCTTCTGCATCAACGAAAGCTGCAGCCGCTTCCTGCCTGAAGACCAGCGGGGCTACTACCGGAAGAAAAAATCCGGCGGGGAGGCCCAGGAATCCGCGGAGGAGGGCATCGTTCTGGGCGGCGAGCCGGAGGAGAAGGCTCCGGCCAGGAAGACTGCGGCCAAAAAGACCGCGAAGACCACAAAGACCGCCAAGACCGCCAAGGCCGCGGTAAAGAAGGCCAAGACGAAGGAGACCTGAGCATGGAAGTAAAGGTAGTGGGCGCGGGCCTGGCCGGATGCGAAGCCGCCTGGCAGCTGGCAAACCGGGGCCTGAAGGTAACGCTCTGTGAGATGAAGCCCAGGAAAATGAGTCCTGCCCATCACAGCCCGGATTTTGCCGAGCTGGTGTGCTCCAACTCCCTCCGGGGCGACCGGCTGGAGAATGCGGTGGGGCTGCTGAAAGAGGAGCTGCGCCGCTGCGGCAGTCTGATCCTGGCCTGCGCCGAGGCCACCCGGGTGGAGGCCGGCGGCTGCCTGGCCGTGGACCGGCAGGGCTTCTCCCGGATGGTCACGGAGAAAATCCGCAGCCATCCGGGCATCACCGTGGTGGAAGAGGAAGTGACCAGGGTCCCCCAGGGGCCGGTAATCATTGCCACGGGTCCGCTGACCTCCGACGCCCTGTCCCAGGACATCGCGCGCCACTTCGGCCAGGCGGAATATCTGCACTTCTTTGATGCCGCCGCCCCTCTGGTGAGCGCGGAGTCCATAGACATGGACCTGGCCTGGTGGCAGTCCCGGTATGACCGGGGCACGGCGGACTACATCAACTGCGCCATGGACAAGGAGCGCTACGAGGCCTTTGTCCGGGAACTGACCCAGGCCCAGGAGGCCGAGGTCCACGGATTTGAGGATAAGAACGTATTCGAAGGCTGCATGCCCGTGGAGGTCATGGCCCGGCGGGGCATGGACACCCTGCGCTACGGTCCGCTGAAGCCTGTGGGCCTGACGGACCCCAGGACCGGCAGGGAGCCCTATGCCGTGGTCCAGCTGCGCCAGGACAACGCGGCCAAGAGCGTTTACAACATGGTGGGCTTCCAGACCCATCTGAAGTTCGGGGAACAGAAGCGGGTGTTCTCCATGATCCCGGCGCTGCGCAATGCCGAGTTTGTCCGCTACGGCGTTATGCACCGCAATACCTTCCTCCAGAGCCCCAAGCTCCTGGACCGGTACTATGCCGACCGGCGGGACCCTCTGGTGGCCTTCGCCGGACAGATGACCGGCGTGGAGGGGTATGTGGAGTCCACAGCCTCCGGGTATCTGGCGGCGGTGGCCATGGCGGCAAAGGTTCGGGGACTGCCCGTGCCGGACTTCCCCAAGACCACGGCCATCGGCGCCCTGGGATGGTACATCAGCGATGAGAGCATCGAGCATTTCCAGCCCATGAACATCAATTTCAGCATCATCGCCCCGCTGGAGAAGCGGATTCGGAAAAAAGCGGAAAAAAATATGGCCATTGCCCAGCGGTCCCTTCAGGTGATCGACGGGCTGCTGGCAAATGGCATCTGACAGAAAGAGGTGGAGCAGTTGAAAATCATTGTTGACGCAATGGGGGGTGACAACGCCCCGGAGGCCGCTGTTCTGGGAGCCATCGACGCGGCCAAGACCTATGGCGCGGAGATCACCCTGGTGGGACGGGGGCCGGCCATTCTGGAGGTCATGGAGAAGCACGGCATTGAAAACCTGCCCGCCGGTATGGAGATCGCCCATGCCGACGATGTGGTGGATATGCACGATGACCCCGGCTCCGTGATCCACAAGCGGAAGAACTCTTCCATGATCCTGGGCCTGAAAATGCTCGCTGACGGCCAGGGTGACGCCTTCGTCAGCGCCGGTTCCACCGGCGCGCTGCTGACCGGCGCGACCCTGATCGTCAAACGGGTGCGGGGCATCCGCCGGGCGGCCATGGCGCCCTCCATGCCCACCAAGACCGGCGGCCGGATCATCATCTGCGACTGCGGCGCCAACGCTGAGTGCACGGCGGAGTTCCTGCTTCAGTTCGGCCTGGTGGCGTCGGCCTATGCCCAGAATGTTCTGGGAATCGAGAAGCCCCGGGTGGGCCTGCTGAACATCGGCAGCGAGGAGGGCAAGGGTACCCAGCTGCAGAAGGACGCCTACGTCCTGCTCAAGGACGCGGCGGACAAGGGCCTGATTCATTTCACGGGCAACGTGGAGGCCCGGGATGTGCCGCTGGGGGCGGTGGATGTGGTGGTCTGCGACGGCTTCAACGGCAATGTGCTGATCAAGTCCATTGAGGGTACCGCCATGTTTATGGGAAGCCTGCTGAAGAAGGTCTTCAAGAAGAATGCCCTGACCAAGGCCGGCTACCTTCTGTGCAAGTCCGGCGTCGGCGAATTGATGAAGATGCTCGACTACCGGGAGATCGGCGGAACCCAGTTCCTGGGAATCCAGAAGCCGGTGATCAAGGCCCACGGCTCCTCGGACGCTCTGGCCTTCCGCAACGCGGTAAAGCAGGCCATGACCGCTGCTCAGGGGAATTTTACGGCCCAGCTGGAGAAGAGTCTGGCGGCCATGAAGGAGACGAAACCATGATCAAAGATCTGGAAACCGCCATCGGTTACCGGTTCAAAAATCTCACCTTGCTCCAGAACGCCCTGACCCACTCCTCCTACGCCAACGAACGCTGGCACAACGGACTTCTGAGCAACGAACGGCTGGAATTTCTGGGCGACAGCGTTCTGGGCATGCTGGTGGCGGAGTACCTGTTCCGCAGCTTTCCGGACCGGCCCGAGGGGGAGCTGACCCGAATGCGGGCGGACATGGTTTGCGAAAAGACCCTGGCCGCCGCCGCCAACCGCATCGGCCTGGGCGGGTATCTCATGCTGGGCCACGGCGAGGAGCAGAGCGGCGGCCGGTACCGGGATTCCATCCTGGCAGACGCCGTGGAGTCCGTGATCGCCGCCTGCTTTCTTGACGGCGGAATCTCGGCGGCTCTGAGCTTCGTTCAGAAGTTCATTCTGGTGGAGGTCCCCGTAAAGGGCCTGCACAATGTCGACTATAAGACCCGGCTCCAGGAACTGGTCCAGCAGAAGAAAAACCAGACCCTTACCTATCAGCTGGTGGGCCAGTCCGGCCCGGACCACGACAAGCACTTTGACGTGGAGGTGTCCCTCAACGGCAAGGTGGTAGGCTGCGGCTCCGGCAGCAGCAAAAAGCGGGCGGAGCAGGACGCCGCCCGGGAGGCTGTGGCGGCGCTGTTCCCCGACCGCAAGTAAGGCCGGAGCGGCCATTGTCAGAATTCCGTTGCCCGGCGGCATGCCGCCGGGCATTCCTGCGGGCAGTTTTGGGCTGTTTCCGCTTTTTCTTGACAAAAATACCCAAATCCGATATTATCTATGGGAATGACCCTGCGTCGGAGGGCGCGGCGGGGCCGAAAGGAGAGAATCCCTTGGATCTGAGACAGAAACTGCTGGAGGTCAGCAGGCAATTCCGCATTGAATATGAATACTTAGGTTACGAGACCATTCAGACCGGCAACGTAAACCATACCTATAAAGTCAACTTCCTGCTTCCGGAAGGGCAGCCCAAGTCCTTCCTGGTGCAGAACGTCAACACCTTCGCCTTCCGCAACCCTGTGGGGCTCATGGAGAACATCGACAAGGTTACCGAGCACATCCGCCGGAAGAAGCCGGGCCAGCTGGCGCTGCACTTTCACCACACTGCCGACCGCAAGACCTATGTGGCCGACGGGGAGAACTTCTGGAGAATGACCAATTATGTCCCCTCGGTGACCTTCGACAACGTAGCCGACCTGGACGTGGTCCGCAACGCCGGCAAGGCCTTCGGCGAGTTCCAGATGGACCTTTCCGACTTTGACATCACCGAGCTGACGGAGACCATCCCCGGCTTCCACAACACCCGGCAGCGGTATCGGGCCCTGCGCGACGCCATTGCCGCCGACCGGGTGGGGCGGGTGAAGACGGCGGCTCCGGAGATCGACTACCTGCTGTCCATTGAGGACGTGGCCTGTTCCCTGACCGACCTCCAGGCGGCCGGGAAGCTGCCCCTGCGGGTGACCCACAACGACACCAAGATCAACAACGTCTTGTTCGATCCGAAGACCAAGGAGGCCAAGATCGTCATCGATCTGGACACGGTCATGCCCGGCCTCATGGGCCACGACTTCGGCGACGCCATTCGCTTCGCCGCCAACCGGGTGGCCGAGGACTGCCCGGAGGCGGACAGGGCCGGGGTGGATCTTGAGGTCTTCCGGGCCTTTGCCGAGGGCTTCCTGTCCAAAACCGCCGGGACCATGACCGTACTGGAGCGCGAGACCCTGCCGGTCAGCTGCCTGTGCCTGACCGCGGAGCTGGCGGCCCGCTTCCTGACGGACTACTTAGACGGCGACCGGTATTTCAAGGTTCTGTCCGCGGACCACAACATGGTCCGCACCCGCTGCCAGATGGCGCTTGCCCGGGATATGCTGGGACAGATGGAGGAAATGAAGCAGATTGTCCGCCAATGCGCCGGACAGTGAATATAGACCGCCCGGGATCTATCCCGGGCGGTTTTCGGATTGTGGAAAAAATGACAGGATTATTCGGAAAATCCGGGGGCTTTTTCCCCGCTCTTGACGGTTTTCAGGGAAAAGCCCCTTGCTGTATTTGGGATATTGTGTTATAATATAATGCAATGTGTATTCGTGGGACAGGCCCTGAGGTTTTGCGGGGACGTCCGGTTTCCTTTTCAAGCGGCGGACCGGGTCCCTTGTTGATGAGGTGAGAAAACCATGTTTTTTCAGAATCAGAATTTGAAAAAACCGACGAAGTCCATGATGAATTCCGCTTCCAAGGTGGTCCTGATCGCGCTGCTGGATGTGCTGGCCACGGCGGTGTCCTTTTTCCTGGGCCTGTGGTTCCGGGCGGATTTCGCCTTTGAGAACATCCAGTCGGCCCATATGGCCGGATTCCTCTCCGCCATCGGCCCTTGGTGCGCCATTACCGTGGCGGTCTTTGCCTGCTTCCGGCTGTACAGCAGTATCTGGGCCTTTGTCAGCACCTCGGAAGTTTTCCGCATTGTGGGGGCCTATATCGTGCTGGCGGTGCTGGGCGTACTGCTGTTTCACTTCGACGGCGTGCTCATGCCCCGGTCCAGTATGGTGATGGGTTTTCTGATGAGCTTCGTGTGCACCGTGTGCATCCGGTTTTCCTACCGCCTGTGGCTGACGGCCTGGCGGAAGATCAGCCACGCGGCCCACGCTTCGGGCCTGAAAAACGTCATGCTCATCGGCGCGGGCGACGCGGGCCGGGCTCTGGCCATGGAGTTTGCCAACAGCGACTATATCCGGGACCATCTGGCCTGCGTCATTGACGACAACCCGGTGAAGCTGGGCAAGCGGCTGTGCGGCGCGCCCATTGTGGGCAACCGCTACGACATCCCCGCGGCGGTGAAGCGGCACAAGATCAGCAAAATCTTCTTCGCCATTCCCTCGTGTCCGGCCAAGGACCGCAAGGAGATCCTGGACATCTGCACCACCACTGGCTGTGAGGTGATGATGCTCCCGGGCATGTTTCAGATGGTCAACGGCGACGTCAGCGTCAGTCAGCTGCGGCAGGTGGACCCCCAGGACCTGCTGGGGCGGGACCCCATCAAGGTCAATCTGGATGAGATCATCGACTACATCTGCGGGAAGGTGGTCATGGTTACCGGCGGCGGCGGCAGCATCGGCAGAGAGCTGTGCCGTCAGATTGCCAGTGCCCATCCCAAGCAGCTGATTATCTTTGAGATCTACGAAAACAACGCCTACGACATCCAGATGGAGCTGCGCCGCAACTTCCCGGATCTGAACCTGGAGGTGCTCATCGGCTCCGTCCGCAACACCAACCGGGTCAACGATGTGGTGGGCGCCTACCGGCCGGACCTGATCTTCCACGCGGCGGCTCACAAGCATGTGCCGCTCATGGAGCAGAGTCCCAACGAGGCCATTAAGAACAACGTGCTAGGCACTTATAAACTGGCGCGGGCGGCGGCAAACTACCATGTCAAGCGATTTGTCCAGATCTCCACAGACAAGGCGGTGAACCCCACCAATATTATGGGCGCGTCCAAGCGGCTGTGCGAGATGGTGGTGCAGATGATGAACCGGGAGTCCGACACGGAGTTCGTGGCCGTGCGCTTCGGCAATGTGCTGGGCAGCAACGGCAGCGTGATCCCCCTGTTCAAGAAGCAGATCGAAGCCGGCGGTCCCGTCACCGTGACCCACCCGGATATCATCCGCTACTTCATGACCATTCCCGAGGCGGTGAGCCTGGTGCTCCAGGCGGGGTACTACGCCAAGGGCGGCGAGATTTTCGTCCTGGACATGGGCGAGCCGGTGAAGATCGACACCATGGCCCGGAACATGATCCGCCTCAGCGGCCTGGAGCCGGATGTGGATATCAAGATTGTGTATACCGGCCTGCGGCCCGGCGAGAAGCTCTATGAGGAACTTCTGATGAAGGAAGAGGGCATGCAGGAGACGGCCAACCGGCTGATCCACATCGGCAAGCCCATTGAAATGGACGACGAACTGTTCAAACAGCAGCTGGCCGAGCTGGAAGCGGCCAGCAAGGCCGAGTCCGCGGACATCAAGCGGATCGTAGCCAGGATTGTGCCGACCTACCAGGTCCAAGAGGAAGAGAAGGTATAATCACCAGGCGAAGGGGAGAGAGGTATGTATCAGAAGTTTGGAAAGCGGCTGCTGGATATCATCCTGTCCGGCTGCGGCATTGTGGTGCTGGCGCCGGTGTATCTGATTGTGGCGGCGGCCATCAAGCTGGACGATCCGGGGCCGGTGTTTTTCAGCCAGAAGCGGGTGGGGATTCACAAAACCCACTTTCGGATTCTGAAATTCCGGACCATGAAAATGGAGACCCCCCGGGATACGCCTACCCATCTGCTGGAGAACCCTGAGCGCTATATCACCCGGGTGGGCCGCATCCTGCGCAAGACCTCTCTGGACGAGCTGCCCCAGATCTTCCAGATCTTCACCGGGAAGATGTCCGTCATCGGACCCCGGCCCGCCCTGTGGAATCAGTTTGACCTGATCGAGGAGCGGGACAAGTACGGCGCCAACGACGTGCGGCCCGGACTGACAGGCTGGGCTCAGATCAACGGCCGGGACGAGCTGCCCATCGATGTAAAGGCCCGCTACGACGGCGAGTATGTGAAGAACCTGAGCTTCTTGTTTGACTGCAAGTGCTTCTTCGGAACCATCCGGTCGGTGCTCAGACACGACGGCGTGGTGGAGGGCGGCACAGGCCAGCTGGAAAAGCAGAGGCGGGAGGACGGCCGATGAAGCTGCTGGTGGTGTGTCAGTACTACGCGCCGGAACCGTTCCGGCTTCCGGATATCTGTCAGGCCTTGGTCCGCCGGGGCTATGACGTTGCCGTGGTCACAGGGACGCCCAACTACCCCGAGGGGGAGATCTACCCCGGGTACGAAAAGGGCGCCCGGTCTGATGAGGTCCTGGACGGCGTAAAGGTCCACCGGTGTCCCCTGATCCCGAGAAAAAGGGGCATGGCGCACCGGTTTTTGAATTATTACAGCTTTGTCTTCAGCGCCGGCCGGTATCTTCGGGGAATGAAAGAAGATTACGATCTGGTGCTGATCAACCAGCTCTCTCCGGTGATGATGGCCCAGCCGGGCCTGTCCTGGGCCGGGCGCAAGGGCAAGAAAAGCGTGCTGTACTGCCTGGACCTGTGGCCGGAGAGCCTGTGCGCCGGAGGCATCGGACCGGGATCTCCCATCTACCGCTATTTTGCCCGGGTCTCCAGGGGGATCTACAACGCCGCCGATCAGATCCTGGTGACTTCCCGGGGATTCATCCCCTACCTGCAAGATACCCTGGGCGTAAAAACCCCCTGCCGGTACCTTCCCCAGTATGCTGAGGACCTGTTTGAAAATGTACACCCCAGAACCGCCCACGAAGGGCCGTATCACTTCGTCTTCGCCGGAAACGTCGGCGAGATGCAGTCCGTGGGGACCATTGTGGAGGCGGCCCGGGAGCTGACCGGGGAAAACGTGAGGTTCCACATCGTCGGCGACGGCGTCAGTCTGGACGACTGCAAGGAAAAGGCCCGGGGCCTGACCAATATCACCTTCCACGGCCGGCGGGACGTGGGGGAAATGGAAGGTTACTACACCATGGCCGACGCCATGCTGGTGACGTTAAAGGACAACCCCGTTCTGGCCAGTACTTTGCCCGGCAAGGTCCAGTCCTACATGGCCGCGGGCCGGGCGGTGGTGGGCGCCATCGGCGGAGAGACCGCGTCCCTGATTCAGCAGGCCCGGTGCGGCGTCTGCGCGGCGCCGGAGGACGGCAAGGCTCTGGCGGCGGCCATCCGGCAGCTGCTGAAAAATCCGGACCGGCTGACGGAATACGGGGAAAACGCCCGAGACTATTATCAGAAATACTTCCGGAAGGAGGCCTTCCTGGACACCCTGTGCGGCGTCCTGGAAGCGGCCTGCCAGGCGGATTGAAGAAAGAGGGAAATGCTATGTTTGCGAATAAAACGCTGCTGATCACCGGAGGCACCGGTTCCTTCGGCAACGCGGTGCTCAACCGCTTCCTGGATACGGACATCCGGGAGATCCGGATCTTCTCCCGGGACGAGAAGAAGCAGGACGACATGCGCCACGAATTCCAGGCCCGGATGCTCGAGGCGTCCAACAAGATCAAGTTCTTCATCGGCGACGTGCGGGACCTGGCTTCCGTCAAGAACGCCATGCACGGGGTGGACTACATCTTCCACGCGGCGGCCCTGAAGCAGGTGCCCTCCTGCGAGTTCTTCCCCCTGGAGGCGGTGAAGACCAATGTCTTCGGCACGGACAACGTGCTCACCGCCGCCATTGAGGCCGGGGTGAAGACGGTGATCTGCCTGTCCACGGACAAGGCGGCCTACCCCGTCAACGCCATGGGTACTTCGAAGGCCATGATGGAGAAGGTCATTGTGGCAAAGTCCCGGACCGTCTCCCCGGAGGCTACCAAGATCTGCTGCACCCGTTACGGCAATGTCATGTGCTCCCGGGGCAGCGTGATCCCCCTGTGGATCGACCAGATCCGGGCGGGCAACCCCATCACCATCACCGAGCCGTCCATGACCCGGTTCATTATGTCCCTGGAGGAGGCGGTGGACCTGGTGCTGTTCGCCTTCGAAAATGGCGTCAGCGGCGACATTCTGGTCCAGAAGGCCCCGGCCTGCACCATTGAGACCCTGGCCGAGGCCGTCACCGGCCTGTTCCATCCGGGCCACGAGATCAAGATCATCGGCATCCGCCACGGCGAGAAGATGTACGAGACCCTGCTGACCAACGAGGAGTGCGCCGGGGCCATTGACTTGGGCAGCTTCTACCGGGTCCCCTGCGACAAGCGGGACTTGAACTACGACAAGTACTTCCGGGAGGGCAACATCCAGCGCGGCAGCCTGACGGAATTCAACAGCAACAACACCCAGATGCTCAACGTCGAGCAGGTCCAGCGGAAGCTGCTGAGCCTGGACTATATCCGCCAGGAGCTGGAGCGCTTCGGAAAAGACTGATCCACACAGGAGGACACCGGGATGAACATACTGATCACCGGCGCTGGCGGATTCGTGGGAAAGAACCTGACGGCGGCGTTGCAATGCATCCGCGACGGGAAGGACCGGACCCATCCCGGCCTGCGGATCGAAAAGCTCTGGCTTTACGACATAAACTCCCCCAGACAGATTCTGGAGGAGGGCTGCCGGGAGGCGGACTTCGTCTTCAATCTGGCCGGGGTCAACCGGTCCAAGAACCAGGAGGCCTTTATGGAGGGCAATTTCGGCTTTGCCTCCGACCTGCTGGACACCCTGAAACGATACGGCAACACCTGCCCGGTTATGCTCTCGTCCTCCATCCAGGCCACCCTGATGGGCCGCTACGCGGGGAGCGAGTATGGCAGGAGCAAGAAGGCGGGGGAGGAGCTGTTCTTCTCCTACGCCGCCGAAACCGGGGCCAAGGTTCTGGTCTACCGGTTCCCCAACCTCTTCGGCAAGTGGTGCCGCCCCAACTACAACTCCGCCGTGGCGACCTTCTGCTACAACTACGCCCACGACCTGCCCATCACCGTCCATGACCCGGCGGTGGAGCTGGAGCTGCTGTACATCGACGATCTGGTGCGGGAAATGCTTCTGGCCCTTCAGGGCAGGGAGCACCGGTGCGAGTTTGACGGGGTGCAGACCGTGCTCACGCCTGAGGGCCGCTACTGCGCTGCCGCCGTGACCCACCGGGCCACCCTGGGCCGGATCGTGGAGCTTCTGGACAGCTTCAAGGCCCAGAGCCGGACCCTGACGATGCCCCGAATCCCCGAAGGGAGCCTTGAAAAGAAGCTGTATTCCACTTACCTGTCCTACCTGCCCAGGGAGAAGGCGGCCTTCGACCTGAAGATGAACGTGGACAGCCGGGGCAGCTTTACGGAGCTCCTGCGGACCCGGGACTGCGGCCAGTTCAGCGTCAACATCTCCAAGCCCGGCGTCACCAAGGGGCAGCACTGGCATCACAGCAAGTGGGAGTTTTTCATGGTGGTTTCCGGCCATGGCCTGATCCGCCAGAGGCAGATCGGCAGCGAAGAGGTTTTGGAGTTTGAAGTCTCCGGGGAAAAGATCCAGGCCGTGCACATGCTGCCCGGCTACACCCACAGCATCCGCAACCTGTCCGACACCCAGGACCTGGTGACGGTCATGTGGGCCAACGAGTGCTTTGACCCCGAAAGCCCCGACACGTTCCGCGAGGAGGTATGAGTGTGGAAATGAAACTGGACTACTCCGACGTTTCCTTCCGCGGCGACGGAAAGCTGAAGCTGCTGATCGTGGTAGGCACCCGGCCGGAGATCATCCGCCTGGCCGCCGTCATCGACAAGTGCAGAACCTATTTTGACTGCATCCTGGCCCACACGGGACAGAATTACGACTACAACTTAAACGGAATTTTCTTCCGGGACCTGAAGCTGAAGGACCCGGAGGTCTATATGAACGCCGTAGGCGACGACCTGGGCGCCACCGTGGGCAACATCATCAACTGCTCCTATAAGCTTATGGCTGCCATCCGCCCCGACGCCATGCTGGTCCTGGGGGACACCAACTCCTGCCTGGCGGCCATTCCCGCCAAGCGGCTGCACATTCCCATCTTCCACATGGAGGCGGGCAACCGGTGCAAGGATGAGTGCCTGCCCGAGGAAACCAACCGCCGGATTGTGGACATCATCTCCGACGTGAACCTGGCCTACTCCGAGCGCGCCCGGACGTACCTGCACGAGTGCGGCCTGCCCAAGGAGCGGACCTATGTCACCGGCTCCCCCATGGCCGAGGTCCTCAGAAGGAACTTAGGCGATATTCTGGCCTCCGACATCCACCGGCGGCTGGGCCTGGAAAAGGGACGCTATATCCTGCTCTCTGCCCACCGGGAGGAGAACATCGACACGGAGAAGAATTTCCTGTCCCTGTTCACCGCCGTCAATGCCATGGCGGAAAAGTATGACATGCCCATTCTCTACTCCTGCCATCCCCGGTCCAAAAAGCGGCTGGAGGACAGCGGCTTCCGGCTGGACAGCAGGGTGATTCAGCACGCGCCTCTGGGCTTTCACGACTACAACTGCCTGCAAATGAACGCCTTTGCCGTGGTCTCCGACTCCGGGACCCTGCCCGAGGAGTCCAGCTTCTTCACCAGCGTCGGCCACCCCTTCCCGGCGGTGTGCATCCGCACCTCCACCGAGCGGCCCGAGGCCATGGAGAAGGCCTGCTTCATTCTGGCGGGCATCGATCAGGGACACCTGCTCCAGGCGGTGGACACCGCCGTGGAGATGAACCGGGCCGGGGACTGGGGGATTCCGGTGCCGGACTATGTGGAGGAGAACGTATCCACCAAGGTGGTGAAGATCATCCAGTCCTACACCGGCGTGGTGGACAAGATGGTCTGGCGCAAATTCTGAGCCGGGAGGACAGGCCATGAAGTACCTGTTTATCAACTCCGTGGCGGGCTTCGGCAGCACCGGACGGATCGCCGCGGATCAGTGCCGGGAGCTGACGGCCCAGGGCCACCGGTGCGTTCTGGCCTACGGCCGGAACAAGGTGGGCTGCGACGACATCGACACGGTCCGCATCGGCTCATCCCTGGAGATTGCCGCCCATGTGGCGCGGAACCGGCTGCTGGATGACCAGGGCTTCGGCTCCCGGCGGGGGACCCGGAAGTTTCTCGACTGGGTCCGGGAATACGATCCGGATGTGATCTGGCTGCACAACCTTCACGGCTACTATCTGAATGTGGGTATGCTCTTCGCCTATCTTCGCGTCTGCGGCAAGCGAATCCTGTGGACCCTCCACGACTGCTGGAGCTTCACGGGCCACTGCGCCTACTTTGACTTTGCCGGCTGCCAGGCATGGAAGACCGGCTGCCGGGATTGCCCCCAGAAAGGGGCCTATCCCAAGAGCAGCCTGCTGGACGGCAGCCGCCGAAATTATGAAAGGAAGAAGGCTCTGTTCACCGGAATCCCGGATCTGACCCTGGTGGTGCCTTCCCACTGGCTGGAGAAGCGGGTGCGGGAGAGCTTTTTGAAGGAGTACCCGGTCCGGGTGGTGTACAACACCGTCAACCGGGAGGTGTTCCGGCCCACACCCGGCGGCTTCCGGAGCCGGTACGGTCTGGAAGGGAAGAAGATGATCCTGGGCGTGGCCAGCGTCTGGGACGAGCGCAAGGGCCTGGGGGACTTCCTGGAGCTGCGCAAGCTGCTGGATTCCCGGTACGCCATTGTGCTGGTGGGCCTGAACCGGAACCAGATCCGGGGGCTGCCCAACGGAATTCTGGGACTGCCCAGAACCGATTCGGTCCGGGACCTGGCGGAAATTTACACCGCCGCCGACGTCTATGTGAATCCCAGCACCGAGGAGACCTTCGGCATGACCACCCTGGAGGCCCGCTGCTGCGGCACCGAGGCTGTGGTCTACCGGGATACGGCCTGTGAGGAGATCGTTGCTGGGTTCGGCGGCGTCGCCGTGCCACGGGGGGCGGAGCATCTGCGCCGGGCCATCGCGGTACTTTTGAAGGAGGAAACCCCATGACCTATTACCGGTTCCCGGAAAGCCGGGCGACCAAGGCTCTGTTGGGCCTGCTCCTGTTTGCCATGCTGTTCTTGGCCCGGGACACCCTGACCACCTCCTGTGTTCTGGGGTTCTATCCGGCCCAGTTTCTCATGCTCGGCATCATCGCTCTGGCTGCTGTGGTGTTCCTGATCGTGAATCGGAGGAACCTGAAGGCCATTTTCACCGACGGGCGGATTCTGGTGGTCCTGATCGCCACGGCAGCGATTCTGATTCCCATGGTCTGCAAGTGGGACTGGCAGATGATGTATCTGAGCATCCTGATCTGTGTGTATTTCGGGGTCTTCCTGAGCTATTTCCTGACAAGCCGGGAAACGGCCAAGTATTATGTGATCATTTTGTCCGTGCTGGCGGTTTATTCCGTCATCGCCACCTATCTGCTGCGGCGGATTCCGGACAGCGGCGTGGCTTCCGTGCCCATGTTCCGCAACGACCGGGAGGTGGACTTCTACAACTTCGGACTGTCCTATGTTTCGGTCTGGTTCGTGAAGAACCGGAATTTCGGCATCTTCCGGGAGCCGGGGGTATACCAGTACTTTCTGATCCTGGGACTGTACCTGACCCAGTACCATGTGGACTGGAAAAAGACCTGGCACATGTGGCTGACCACCGCCATTCTGGCGGCCACCCTGGTGACCACCCTGGCCACCGGCGGCATCATCGAGCTGGGACTGCTGGCTTTGGTGGTGTTTGTGGACAAGAAGCTCTACCGGGACAAGCGGTTCGTCCTCTTCGCCCTGGCCCTGGCGGCCGCGGCCGGTGTGGTGGTGGCGGTGAGCGTGGCGCAGAAGAACGAACTGTACTGGGAGCTCTACGACATGCTCATCGGCAAATTCGTCTCCGGAGGGGACTCCTTCTCCGAGCGGACCGAGGCGGTGCTGGTGGACCTGAAGCTGTTTCTGGACAGCCCCATCTTCGGCCAAACCATTTACGATACCCTCCACGCCGTGGAGAACAACACCACCTCCACCCTGATCCTGTTTGCGGTATTCGGCATTGCGGGCGGCGCGCTCCATGTGCTCTCCTGGGCTGCCCTGGCGTGGGACCGGAAGGGGAAAGTGTGGGTCAATCTTGCCGTGCTGGTGATTCTGTTCATGTCCTTCAACACCCAGAATCTGACGGCGGATGTGTTCTTCTGGCTCTTCCCGGTCATGACGCTGACCGAGCGGGCCGTACCGGCGCTGCGCCGACGGAAAGGAAAGGGATAACGTGGAACGAGAATTGCTCAGAAAAGTCCAGCTGATCCAGCTGGAGATCGCCAAAGAGCTCAAGCGGGTCTGTGAGGAGAACGACATCCGCTGCTTCCTCAACTGGGGCAGCTTCCTGGGCGCCGTGCGGCACAAGGGCTTCATCCCCTGGGACGACGACATGGACTTCGGCATGCTTCGCCAGGACTATGAGAAGTTCCGCCGGATCGCTCCGGAAAAGCTGGGGCCGGAGTTCGTCTTCCAGGACTGGAGCACGGAGGAAAACTACGCCCTGCCCTTCGGCAAGCTGCGCAAGCGGGGAACGCTGTTCGTAGAGGCCAAGGGTACCCGGTTTCCGGAGAACGGCATTTACATCGACATCTTCCCCCTGGACTACGCCCCTCAG
The DNA here is from genome assembly GCA_944387635.1 of uncultured Oscillospiraceae bacterium. GTDB lineage: Bacteria > Bacillota > Clostridia > Oscillospirales > Oscillospiraceae > Faecousia. Next base: position 33,443 of record CALXFT010000002.1, read on the forward strand.
AGCCCGGAGGACCGGGAAAAGCTGACCAGGCAGCAGCTGCACCTGTTCCGGGTGAAGATGATGAAGTCCGGCTACACCCCCTGGATGGAGGAGGACCGGATCGTCTGGAAGAAGCGGATCGGCTACCTGTTCTATCAGTTCCTGTCCCTGTTCGTCAGCGGGAAGGGGCTGGTCCGCAGGTACGAGGCGCTGTCCGCCGCCGTGCCGGAGAGCGACACGGTCTACGAACAGTTTGCCACCCCCGTGACCCACTATCTGAAGACCCGGTGGTGCACGGAGCTGGCGGAGTATCCCTTTGAGGACACCACCTTTGCCGGACCCAAGGAGTACGACGCGGTGCTCACCGCCATGTACGGCGACTATATGACGCCGCCGCCGGAGGATCAGCGGGAGAACCGGCATCAGATCATGGAGATCGACCTGGGGCAGTGAGCCTCGGAAAGGAGCGCGCCGGATGAAGCGTGTGCTGTTTTTAACCAACTACCCCTCGCCCTACCGGGTCCGGTTCTTTGATGAGCTGGGCAAGACCATGGACGTGACGGTGCTGTTCGCCAAGCCCACCAGTGAGGTCAGGCACCGGAACAAGGACTGGTACATCTCCGGCCAGGGGAACTTCCGGGCCGTTCAGCTGGAGCGGGGCGTGAAGCTGGGCGGCAGCACCGTGTATACGGACGTGATCTCCTGGCTGCGCCGGGATTTTGACCACATTGTCGTCTGCGGCTACGGCCTTCCCACCATGATCCTGGCCATGGCCTATATGCGCCTGCGGCGGATTCGGTTCGATATGGAGGTGGACGGCGGACTCATCCGGCAGGAAAATTGGCTCAAGTACCGCTTCAAGCGGCGCTTGGTCCGCATGGCCAGCCGCTGGCTCAGCACCGGCCGGGCCACCACCGAATACCTTGTGCACTACGGCGCGAATCCGGAGCGGGTGGTGACCTATCCGTTCTCCTCTCTGAGCCAGGCGGATTTGCGCGAAAGCCCGGCCTCCCAAGCCGAGAAGGAAGCTCTGCGCCGGGAACTGGATCTGCCGGAGGGACCGCTGGCTCTGTCCATCGGCCAGTTCATCCATCGCAAGGGCTTTGACGTGCTGATGAAAGCGTCTGCGGGCATGGACGTGTCCGTGTGCATCGTGGGCGGGGAGCCGGGGGAGGAGTATCGGAAGCTGCGCCGGGAACTGGGGGCGGACCGGGTGATCTTCCGGGGCTTTCAGAAAAAGGAAGCGCTGGCAAACTATTACCGGGCGGCGGACCTGTTCGTCCTGCCCACCCGGGAGGACATTTGGGGCCTGGTGATCAACGAGGCCATGGCCTTCGGCCTTCCTGTGGTGACCACGGACAAGTGCGTGGCCGGGCTGGAGCTGGTGGAGGAGGGCGTCAACGGAGCGCTGATCCCTGCCGACGATCCCCAGGCGCTGGCGGAGGCCATCCGCCGGGTTCTGGAGGCGGATCTGTGGGAAATGGGCAAGGCATCCCTGGAGAAGATCCGGCCCTACACCATCGAGAACATGGCCCATGTCCATGAAGAAATTTTTGAAAGCGGGAGATAAGCCATGCGGATTCTCTATGCCGTGACCACCTGTTCGGACAGGACCTATCGGGAGCTGTTCGCCGACGCCCCGGTGAAACCGGCCTTTCAGTCTCAGAAATATCACCGGCTCCTCATTGAGGGGCTGGCGGCCCACACCCGGGTGGAGGTCATTGCCAACGCCCCGGTGAACCGCGCGGTGCTGAAAAAGCCCTTCCTCCGGCTGGCGCCGGAGAACGAGGGCGGCGCCCATTACCGCTATCTTCCGGCGGTTCGAGATCCCATCTGCAAAGCCCTTGTGGTGGGCTTTGGAACCTTCGGAAGAACCCTTGCCATGGCTGACCGGGACAGCGCCGTGGTGGTGGACTGCCTGAACCGGGTCACGGCCCTGGCGGCCATGGCGGCGGCCAGGCTGCGCCGCCGGCCCTGCGTCGGCATTGTCACGGACCTGCCGGATATGCTGGGGGGCGGCGGCTTCTCCAAGGGGCTGGCAAACTTCGTCATCCGCCATTGTACCGGCTATGTGCTGCTGACCGAGGCCATGAACGGCTATCTCAACCCCAAGGGCAAGCCCTATGTGATTCTGGAGGGCCACGCCGACATTGCCATGGAGCGGAAGACCCCGGACCCGGAAAAGAAAATCAAGCCCAGAGTCTGCCTTTACGCCGGGGGCGTGAGCCAGCGCTACGGCCTGGACAACCTGGTGGAGGGCTTCCTCCGGGCAAACCCGGCCAACGCGGAGCTGCACATCTACGGTCCGGGGGACTATGTGCCGCGGCTGCGGGACATAGCCCGGCAGGACAGCCGGGTGGTCTACGGCGGCATGCTCCTCAGCAGCCAGATCGTGGACAAGGAGATGGAGGCCACGCTTCTGGTCAATCCCCGGCCCACGGACGAGAAATATGTGAAGTACTCCTTCCCCTCCAAGACCATGGAGTACATGGCCTCGGGGACCCCGGTGCTGACCACCGTACTGCCGGGCATGCCCAGGGAGTACCACCCCTATGTATATCTGATCGAGGACGAGTCGGCCCAGGGCGTGGCGGATGCCCTGAAACGGGTTCTGGAGCATTCCGACGAGGAATTGTCCGAAAAGGGCCGCCGGGCCAGAGAATTTATTTTGCGGGAAAAGAACAACGTGATCCAGGCGGGAAAGATCCTTCACATGCTGGAGTCCATGGAACAGAGGAGGTAAGGCCATGCGCCTGATGTGGCTGTGCAATATGATGCCCGGCGAAGTCCGGCAACGGATCACAGGCAAGGGCTCCGGCGGCGGACTGTGGGTGGACCAGGTCCTCAGCGGCCTGCGGGGCCTGGGCCTGACCGTCCGGATTCTGTGTCCCGGCGACGGCGCCCGGGGCAGTCTGGATGACAAATGCGGCTTTGCCACCTTCCGGGAGGGCCTTCCCTATGTGTACCTGCCGGAGCTGGAGAAAGCCTTTTCTCAGGAGCTGGAGGCGTTCCGCCCCGATGTGCTCCATATCTGGGGTACGGAGTACGGCCACACCCTGGCCATGGTCCGCTCCGCGGAGGCTATGGGACTGCTGGACCGGACCGTGGTCAGCATCCAGGGCCTGTGCTCGGTCTATGCCCGGCACTATGCCGAGGGGGTACCCTTCCGGGTTCAGCGGGGCTGGACCTTCCGGGACCTGGCGCGCCGGGACAATATCCTGCGCCAGCAGCAGGCCTTTGCCCGCCGGGGGCGGCTGGAGGCTGCCGCCCTGGAGAAGACCCGCCACGTCATCGGCCGTACGGACTGGGACAGGGCCTGTGTCGAGCGAATCTCTCCCAAGGCCCGGTACCACTTCTGCAACGAGACCCTGCGGGAGCCTTTTTACGAGGGACAGTGGGACTACGGCCGGTGCCGGAAGCATAGAATCTTTGCCTCCAGCTGCACCTATCCCGTCAAGGGCTTCCACTATCTGCTGGAGGCCTTCGCCGAGGTGGTCAAGGACTACCCGGACGCCACCCTGGCAGTTCCCGGTAAGGACCCGGCCCAAGCCGGCCGGCTGCGCCGGACCAATTATCAGAAGTACCTGGCCGGTCAGATCCGGGATCTGGGCCTGGAGGGAAGGGTATCCTTCCTGGGAAGCCTCAGCGCGGAGCAGATGAAGGCGGCTTTCCTGGAAGCCAACGCCTTTGCCCTGCCCTCCACCATTGAAAACTCTCCCAACTCCCTGGGGGAGGCCATGCTCCTGGGCGTGCCATGTGTGGCTGCCGACGTGGGGGGCGTGGCGGACCTGCTGGTCCGGGGGAAGGAAGGGTTTGTCTATCCCTCCACCGCCCCCTATATGCTGGCCTACTACCTGAAAACGGTCTTTGCCATGGGCGGCCTGGCCGGACAGATGGGCCTGGCGGCCAGAGCCCACGCCGGGAAGACCCACGACCCGGACAAGAACCTAAAGAATCTGACGGATATTTACGCGTCTCTGATCTGAGCCGGGGAAGGAGGAGAAGACCATGGACTGTCTGATCAGCGTCATTGTGCCGGTTTACAAGGTGGAGCCCTTTCTGGCCCGGTGCGTAGACTCCATCCTGGCCCAGACCTATGAACATTTGCAGATCATTCTGGTGGACGACGGGTCGCCGGACAGCTGCCCGGCAATCTGCGAGGAATATGCCGCACGGGATTCCCGGGTGCAGGTGATCCACAAGGAAAACGGCGGCCTCAGCAGCGCCCGGAACGCGGGACTGGAGGCGGCCCGGGGGGAATACCTGTCCTTTGTGGACAGCGACGACTGGATCGAGCCGGATACTTACGAAGCCATGCTGGCCCTGGCTCTGGAGACGGGGGTAAAGCTGGTCTGCGCCGGGCGGTTCGACGTCAGCCAGAAGACGGGACAGAAAACCGTGGGGCTGTGTCCGCCCCGGCGGGAAGTGATCTCCGGAGAGGAGCTGGCGGGCCGGATCTTTACCTGGGATCAGGTGGACTCCGCCGCCTGGGACAAGCTGTACCACCGCAGTCTGTTCCGGGAGCGGCGCTATCCTGTGGGGGTCATTGTGGAGGACGTACCCGTGACCTATGGCATCGCGCTGGAGGCGGGGCGGGCGGCCATGCTGAATAAGCCCGTCTACAACTACTTCCACCGCAAGGGCAGCATCACCAATGCCCCGGTTTCGGAGAAGACCTTTCACTTCTCCCGGCATACGGCCCGGATTCTTTCCGATATTGAGCAGAATCACCCGGGGCTGCTCCCCCAGGCCAGATATCTGCGGGTCCGCTCTCTGACCTATAACCTGCTGACCCTGGAGAACGCCGGGCCGGAGGACCGGCAGCGGTTTTCGTGGGTGTACCGGGAATCCCTGGCGGCTCTGAGAAAACTGGGGCGGTTCGTGCTGACCGGTCCCTTCTTCGGCCGGCAGGAGCGGCTCACCGCCCTGCTGCTGGCGGCGGGGCTCTACCGCCCCATGCGCGTGCTTTACCGTATTTTGAAACCGAACCATGGGAGAAACGGATGAAACGACAGAACCGTGTAGCATTTTTCAACATTCTCAGCACCATACTGCTCAACGGGATCTCCATCTTCACCGGGCCGCTGTTTTCCAGACTTCTGGGAACCAGCGGCTACGGGTATTTGCGGGTCTATAACGTCTGGGTCAGCGTGATCGCCATCGTCTTCACCTTGCAGACCCAGGGGACCCTGGTCAATGCCCGGGTGGAATATGCCGAACAGGAGCAGAAAAAATACCATTCCTCCGCCATGAGCCTGTCTATGGCGGTGTTTCTGGCGTGCAGCGCCCTGGTATTGGCGTTCCGGGAACCGATCTCGGAGCTGCTCATGCTGGAAAAGCCTCTGATTTATCTGATGCTCATCCAGGCCTTCGGCACCTTCTGCGTCAACTTTCTGAACACCAAGTTCGTCTACGAGTTTAAGGCGGGGCGGAACATGGTCACCTCCCTGGCCGTGACCCTGACCACCCTGGTCCTGTCTCTGGTTCTGGTCCTGAACATGCCCCTGGAGGTCCGCTACTATGGCCGGGTCATTGCCATTGCCGCCACCTACGGCCTTCTGGGCATTCCCATCTGCATTTCCATTCTGGCTGCCGGAAAGACCTTCTTCCACAAAGGATACTGGAAATTCTGTCTGGCCCTTGCCATTCCGTCGGTTTTTTACAATCTTTCGGACCTGGTCCTGGGGCAGAGCGACCAAATCATGCTTCAGCAGATGCTCAGTGAGTCGGAAGTGGGCAAGTACAGCATGGCCTATAACCTGGCCAACGTGATGTTCGTGATTTTCGGCGCCCTGAACAAGACCTGGTGTCCCTTCTTCTTCGAGGACATCAAGCTGGGCAGGCACACCCAGATCCAGGACCGGTCCCGGAACTTTCTGGAGCTGTACACGGTCCTCTCCGTGGGCTTCATTCTGCTGGCTACGGAGGTCTACCACATATATGCCGGCCGGGACTTCTGGGACAGCACCGGCCTGGTCCCCATTTTCGTCACCAGCTATTATCTGAATTTCCTGTGCACCTTCCCGGTCAATTACGAGTACTACCGGAAGAAGACCAAGGCGGTGGCGGCGGTGACCATCGCGGCCTCCCTGCTGAACATCGGCCTGAACTACTGCTTCATTCAGCTCTGGGGCATGATGGGCGCGGTTCTGGCTACGGCCATTTCCCACGGCTTCCAGCTTACGGCCCACTATGTGTACACCCGGTATTTCCTGGGAAAAGCGGACTACCCCTTCGGCGTGAAGCTTTGGTGGAAGTACGCGGCGGCCTATTTTGCCATGCTGGCCTTTGTGCACCTGACGAAGGACCACTGGCTTCTGCGCTGGGGGACCGGCGCGGCCATCGGCGTGTGGGAGCTACTGCGAATCCGCAGGCGCAAGGTCCTGATCTGAGGTTCCGGCTTCGGGTTTTTGGAATATCCGGGCCAAGGGCCGGCGATTAGGGTTGAAATCGGCCCTGCAATGGTGTATAATACCATTGAATTGTTGCTTTTGCACTGGAATATTAAAGGAACCGGGGGCGCGGGCGGAAGGGCTCGCGGAACCCTTCCTTGAAAGAGAATGACCTGTCCCGACGGCGTCAGACCGCTTCGGGGTCGCAATATTCGCGTGAGGTTGATGGACGATGAAAAAGAAGGTTCTGTTTGTGGCGACTGTGGTCAAAACCCACATTATGCAGTTCCATATTCCCTATCTGCGGATGTTTCAGCAGATGGGCTGGGAGACCGCTGTGGCTGCCAGAAACGACTATGAAAACCCTCCGGACTGTCAGATCCCTTACTGTGATGAATACTACAACATCCCCTTTGAGCGGGCGCCCTGGAAGAGCCGGAATATCCGGGCCTACCGGGCTCTGAAAAAGGTCATCGACGAGGGCAATTACGACCTGATCCACTGCCACACCCCTGTGGGAGCGGCCATTGCCCGGCTGGCGGCCCTGAACGCCCGGAAGCGGGGGACCAAGGTGATCTACACCGCCCACGGCTTCCACTTCTTTACGGGGGCGCCGATGATGAACTGGCTCGTGTTCTACCCGGCGGAGTGGCTGCTGTCCTTTGTGACGGACGTGCTGATCACCATCAACCGGGAGGACTACGTCCGGGCGAAAAAACATCTGCATGCCAAGCGCCTGGAGTATGTGCCGGGCGTGGGCATCGACACCCAAAAGTTCCGCCAGGTGGAGAAAGACCCCATGGAAAAGCGGCGGGAGCTGGGCTATGACGGCGAGGACTTCCTGATCCTGACCGTGGCGGAAATGACCCGCAACAAAAATCACATCACCATTCTGAAGGCACTGTCCCTGCTGCGGGACACGCCGGAATTTTCCTATATGCACTATCTGATCTGCGGCCTGGGTGAGGTCTGGGAGACCCTGGTCTACGAGGCCAAGGTCCTGGGCGTGGCGGACCATGTGCACTTCCTGGGCTACCGGAAGGACGTGCGGGAGCTGTACGCGTGCAGCGACCTGTTCGCCTTTATGCCCTTCCGGGAGGGCCTGTCGGTTGCCCTCATGGAGGCTATGAGCAGCGGCATGCCCGTGGTCTGCTCCCGGATTCGGGGCAACCGGGACCTGATCCAGGACGGCGTCAGCGGCGTCTTCGCGGAGAACAATCCGGAGGCTGTGGCGGAGGCGATTTTGAAGCTGTACGGGGATCCGGAATACCGGACGGCCTTGGGCAGAGCTGCCGCAGAACAGGTGTGGCAGTATGACAATGTGAACGTTCACAAACGAATGAAAGAGATTTACGAGAGCCTGGGCTGAGGCTCCCATGAAGGAGGCAGGGCATGCGCGGAACGCTGATCGTATCCCTGGATTTTGAACTGTTCTGGGGAATGCTGGATGTGTGTCCCCTGGAGGACTACCGGGAAAACGTCCTGGGCGGCCGGGCGGCCATCCCGAAGCTGCTGGACCTGTTTCAGAAATACGGAATTCACGCCACCTGGGCTTCCGTGGGCTTTCTCTTCGCCGAAAACGCCTCCGAGCTGGCGGCCTACTTCCCCGGTGAGGACTGCCGCCCTTCCTATGAAAAAAAGGACCTGTCCCCCTATCCCCGGTTCCAAACTATCGCCGGCGGGGAGGCGGACGCGCCTTGCTTCTACGCCCCCTCCCTGATCCGCCGGATCGCCGCAGTACCGGGACAGGAGATTGGCAGCCACACCTTTTCCCACTACTACTGCCGGGAGAAGGGCCAGACGGCGGAGCAGTTCGCCGCCGACATCCGGGCGGCCAAGGCCATTGCCCGGGACAGCGGGTTCGACCTGAAGTCCGTGGTGCTGCCCAGAAACCAGTGCCGCCCCGCGTACACCCAGATCCTGCGGGAGGCGGGCTTTACAGCCTACCGGGACGAGGAGAACGACTGGATTCACAGAAAGATCCAGTTCCGGCCCCTGCAGCGGGGCCTGCGGCTGCTAGATGTGTACCTGCCCCTGACGGGCCTGGGCGGCAGCCGCCCAAAAAACGAAAATGGGATCTGGAACCTCACCGGTTCCAGAATGTATAAGCCGATCTTCCCGCCCCTGGCCTTCCTGGAGGGGCTCAAGATTCACAGGATCAAAACCCAGATGCGCCACGCGGCCCGGAAGGGACTGACCTTCCACCTGTGGTGGCACCCCCACAATATCGGGGTGCGGACCGGGGAGCACCTGAAGCAGCTGGAGGAGATCTTCGCCTACTACCAGACCCTGCGGGAGGAATACGGCATGGAGAGCCGGAACATGGCGGAGGCCGCCCTGGCCTGCGCGCGGACACAGGAGGAGCGGCCATGAAGGTGATGCACGTTCTCAACTCCCGGATCTATTCCGGCGCGGAAAAGGTGGTCTGCCAGATCATCAAGACCTTTGAGAAAAAGGGCGTCCCCATGGTCTATTGCAGCCCGGACAGCGATATCGTCCGGCAGATGCTGGCGGAGCAGGACGTGACCTTCCTGCCTGTGAAGTCCCTGACTCCGGGAAATCTGAAGGCAGTGATTCGGGCGGAAAAGCCGGATATCATCCACGCCCACGACATGCGGGCCGGATTCGTCAGCGCCCTGTGCTGCGGAAAGATCCCCCTGATCTCCCATATCCACAACAACGCCTACGACGCCAGGGGCCTGTCGGCCAAATCCGTGGCTTACCTGATCGCGGGCTTCAAGGCGAAAAAGATTCTCTGGGTGTCCCAAAGCTCCTACGAAGGGTATCTGTTCCACAAATTCTTTGAAAAGAAAAGCCAGGTGCTCTACAACATCATCGACCGGGAGCAGATATACCGGAAGAAGGCCCAGGACCCCAATGTCTACGACTTTGACTTGATCTATGTGGGAAGACTTACTTACCAGAAAGATCCCCAGCGGCTCATGAGACTGTGCGCCCGGCTGAAGGCGGAAAAGCCCGACCTGAAGGCGGCGGTGGTGGGTACCGGGGAGCTGGAGGAGGAGACCCGGCAGCTGTGCCGGGAGCTGGGCCTGGAGGCCAATGTGCGATTCCTTGGCTTCCAGAGCAATCCCATAAAAATGATGGCATGCAGCAAAGCTCTGGTCCTGACCTCCCGCTGGGAGGGGACCCCCATGTGCGCCCTGGAGGCCATGGCCCTGGGGACCCCGGTGGTGAGCACTCCCTCCGACGGCATGAAGGACCTGATCCGCAGCGGCGTGGACGGCTACCTGTGCCAGGAGGACGAGGACCTGGCCCGGAGCTTGCTGCGTATCTTCCGGGAGCCGGAACACCGGGAGGAACTGTCCCGGCACGCCATGGAGACCTTCGCCCGGATCAACGACGCCGACAGCTACTATCAGACCATAGAGAGCTGCTATGGCGGAAGAGGAAGCTTATGAAAATTCTGCAAGTTCTGCCCTACTTCTGCTTCGGCGGGGCGGAGATCATGTGCGAGAACCTGACCCGGGCTCAGCTGGCCCTGGGGCAGGATGTGACGGTGGTCTGCCTGTACAACAGGCCCACCCCCATTTCCCGGAGGATGGAGCAGGCGGGGGTCCGAATCCTCTGGCTGGATAAGCAGCCGGGGCTGGACCTGTCCATGGTGCCGAAGCTCCGGCGCGTTTTTCGGCAGGAGCGGCCCCACGTGGTCCACACCCATCTGGATGTGATCAAGTACGCCGCCGCCGCTGCCCATATGGAAAAGATTCCCTGCTGCGTCCACACCGTCCACTCCGTAGCGGACAAGGAGGCCGAGGGCAGAATCCAGAAGTGGATCAACAACGCCTACTTTCGCCTGGGCTGGTCCCTTCCCGTGGGCCTGAGCCGGGAGGTGCGCGGGTCCATCGCGGAATTTTACGGCCTGGAGAAGGAAAAGATCCCCATGATCCCCAACGGCATCGACCTGTCCCGGTGCCGTCCCAAGGACAGCTACGGCCTGGGACAGACCGTGAACCTGGTCCATGTGGGCCGGTTCGACGTGCCGAAAAATCACGAAGGACTGCTGCGCGCCTTCCAAAAGCTCCACAGCCGGGACGGCCGGTGGCGGCTGACCCTGGTGGGAGACGGAGATCTGCGGCCCGCCATGGAGGAACTGGCCAGGGAGCTGGACATTCTGCGGTGGGTGGACTTCTGCGGCATGCGGCAGGACGTGTACCCCTATCTTCAGCAGGCGGATATTTTTATCCTGCCGTCGCTGTATGAGGGCAACCCCATGACCATCATTGAGGCCATGGGTACGGGTCTGCCCATTGTGGCCAGCCGGGTAGGCGGCATTCCGGACATGCTGGAAGACGGGAAGACGGGACTGCTGGTCCCCTGCCAGGTGGACGCCATTTGCGCCGCCTGCGAGACCCTGGCCGGGGATGAGAACCTGCGCCAGGACCTTGGCCAGCAGGCCAGGCGGGACAGTGTCCGGTTCTCCGCCCAGAGCATGGCCCGGCAATACTGCGAAGTTTACGAAGCCCGGCTGAAAGGCTGAGGGGCGGAATTGGAGAGAGATATGGGATCCCAGAAGATCACGGTGATTGTGCCGGCTTACAATACGGCTCCCTGGCTGGTCCGGTGCCTGGACAGCCTGCTGAACCAGACCTATCCGGATCTGGAGGTCATCGTGGTCAACGACGGCTCCACCGATGACACCGGCCGAATCCTGGACGCCTACGCCGCGGAGCACCCCAGGGTAAGGGCCATTCACAAGGAAAACGGCGGCGTCACCTCGGCCCGGCTCCGGGGGCTCAGGGAGGCCACGGGAGATTGGATCGGATTTTCCGACGCCGACGACGCGGCGGAGCCGGAGATGTACCAGCGGCTGATGAAAAACGCCCTGGAACACGGGGCGGACATTGCCCACTGCGGCCATCGGGTGTGCTTCCCCGACGGGCGGATTGTGAAGGTCCACGGCACCGGCTGCCTGCGCGTTCAGGACAACCTGACGGGGCTGCGGGATCTGATGGACGGGGGCCAGGTGGAGTCCAGCCTGTGCACCAAACTGTTCCGCCGGAAGCTCTTCGAAGGACTGGAGGAGTGGATGCTCCCCCAGATCCGGAACAACGAAGACTATTTGATGAATTACTATCTATTCGCCCGGAGCGCCACATCGGTCTATGAGGATGTATGCCCGTATCATTACCTGCTGCGCCCCGGTTCCGCCTCCTACCGGGTCCTGAACCGGAACAGCGTGTTTGATCCCATTCAGGTCCGCCGGTATATTCTGCGCGGCTGCGGACCGGAGCTGGAGGCGGACGCCCGGAAAGCGCTGCTGCGAAACTGCCTGTTTGCCTATGCCCAGCTGTCTGTGTACCGGGGACCCGGCGCCTGCGAATACCGCCGGGAGGTCCGGCAGCTGCTGGCAGGGGAGCGCCAGTGGTTTCCCCTGCTTTCCCGGAGGAACCGGCTGCTGGCGAACATGATCTGTCACACGCCCTGGCTGTTCACCCTGGCCTATGGCCTGTATGTGAAGGTGTTTCAGCGGGAAGAACAACATTAGGAGAGAACTGCATGAATGACCTTCCGCTGCTGAGCGTGATCGTTCCGGTGTATAACGTGGAAACATATCTGGACCGCTGTATTGGTTCCCTTGTGGAGCAGACCTATTCCAATCTGGAGATTTTTCTGGTGGACGACGGTTCCGCGGACGGCAGCGGCGGCATCTGCGACGCCTGGGCAGCCAGGGACAGCCGGATCCATGTGATCCATACCCGGAACCGGGGGGCTGGCGCTGCCCGGAACCTGGCCCTGGACCTGGCCAAAGGGGCGCTGATCGGCTTCGTGGACAGCGACGACTATATCCATCCGAATATGTACCGCAGACTCTACGGCATGCTGACCGAGGATGTGGATATTGCCGAGTGTGACCTGGTGGTCACCGAGGAGGACCACTGCTCCCTGGACGACGGACATGCCGGAAACAGCCGGGTCTATCCGGCGGTGGAGGCTATGCGCCTGCACATCCGGGACGAGGCCTTCTGCCAGACCATCTGGAATAAGCTCTACCGCAGAGAGATGATCGGCCCCATCCGCTTCCCTGAGGGGCATCTGATTGACGACGAGTTTTGGGCTTATCAGGTCATCGGCAATGCCCGGGCTCTTGCCCGATGCACCGACCGCATGTACGCCTACCGGCAGCAGACCGGCAGCGTCATGCACAGAAAATACTCCCTGGCCCGGCTGGAGGGCGTGCGCGCCAAACAGCAGCGGCTGGAATATCTGAAGGTTCACATGCCCCAGCTGGTGGAAGAGGCAAAGCGGGACCTGTACTTTACCTGCGTCTACGCCATGCAGGGCAGTCTGCGGTTCCTGCCCAAGGAGGACCGTACCCAGGCGCGGACCGTGCTGTGCGGCGCGGTAAAGGCCCTTAAGCCCATTTCCGTCAGCGCCGAGCTGTCCCTGGGAAAGAACCTGCTGGTGATCCTGGGCCAGATTTCCCTGGTGGGTGTGAGCCGGATTCTGAACTTCCTGGTCCGAATCCATGTCCTGACTTGAGGTGGCCTATGGGCTTTGACTGTAAGATCACGGTTTTTACCCCTACCTACAACCGGGCCTACATCCTTGAAGGGCTGTACCGGTCCTTGCAGCGGCAGACCTGGACGGATTTTGAATGGCTGGTGGTGGACGACGGCTCCCGGGACGGCACCGAGGCACTGTTTGACCGCTGGCAGAGAGAGGACAACCCCTTTCCCATCCGCTACGTCCGCCAGGAGAACGGCGGAAAGTGCCGGGCCATCAACCGGGGGCTGACCCTGGCCCGGGGAGAGCTGTTCTTCACCGTGGACTCCGACGACTACCTGACCGACGATGCCCTGGAGAAGGCGGCCCGCTGGGAGCGGGAACTGCCCAGGGACCAGAAGTTCTGCGGCGTGGCCGGAAACCTGGGTACCGCCCCGGACACCACCCCCAACACGCCTGTGCCGGGGGAATACTTCGACGGCACGGCCTTCGACCGCTACGGCAAGGTGGACGGAGAGCGGGCCATGATCTTCTATACCCGGATTCACCGGCAGTACCCATACCCGGAGTTCCCCGGAGAGAAGTTTATGACCGAGGCCGTGGCCTGGAACCGCATGGCAGGCGACGGCTACAAAGTCCGCTATTTCAACGACATCATCTGGATTTACGAGTACAAGGACGACGGCCTGACCCGGTCGGGCTACCGGCTCTTCCTGGAGAATCCCCAGGGCACCGGGCTGTTCTTCCGGGAGAAGGCGAAGTTCTTTCACTACCCACCGAAGACCATGCTGGGCATGTGGTACGGCTTTGTCTGCGACGCCATGGACCGCTGCACCGACGCTCAGATCGCCCGGTACATCGGCATGCCCCGCGTCCTGGTGGCGCCTATGAAATGGGTCCACCGGCTGATCCAACTGACACGGAAAATGAGGAAACCAAATGGCTAATTCTTCTCAAAATACCTACCACACCCACATCTCCTCCAAGCACCGGCTTCTGGACCTGAATCTGAAGGAGGTCTGGCGCTACCGGGATCTGATCGCCATGTTCACCCGGCGGTCCTTTGTGGTCACCTTCAAGCAGACCATTCTGGGACCGGCCTGGATCTTTCTGACCCCGCTGTTCAGCAGCATCGTCCACGCTTTTGTCTTTGGCGGCATTGCGGGCATCGGCACCGAAGGCGTGCCAACCCTGCTGTTTTACCTGTTCAGCAACGCGGTCTGGAGCTATTTCTCCAGCTGCGTGGTCAGCAACGCCAATACCTTCACCGCCAACGCCTACGTCTTCGGCAAGGTCTACTTCCCCCGGCTCACCACACCCATTTCCAATGTGCTGTCCGCTGTGATCCGGTTTCTGATTCAGATGCTGCTGGTGCTGCTGTTTATGGCCTACTTCCTGCTGAAGGGGGAGGTGGCGCCCAACTGGTATCTGTGGGGCATTCTTTTGGTGGAACTGGTCCATCTGGGCATTCTGGGCATGGGCTTCGGCATCATTATCTCCAGCATGACCACCAAATACCGGGATCTTTCGGTTTTGGTGGATTTCGGCATGTCCCTTTGGATGTACGCCACGCCGGTGGTCTACCCCCTGTCCACCCTGGGGGAGGGCTGGGTCCGGACCCTGCTCCTGCTCAACCCGGTGACCAGCTCTGTGGAGCTGCTGCGCTACGCGGTGCTGGGGGAGGGCTCCGTCTGCCTGGGATACTATGCTCTGTCCTGGGCCGTCACCTTCGCGGTGGCTGTGCTGGGCATTATGATCTTCAATAAGGTCGAGCGGACCTTTATGGACACGGTGTAAGGAGGAAGCAATGGCGCGTACAGTGGATAACCGGGAAATTGCCATCCGCCTTTCCGGTGTAAAGAAACGGTATAAGCTGGGCCAGATCGGCGGCGCCACCCTGCAGGAGGACCTGCAGAGCTGGTGGGCCAGAATCCGGGGCAAGGAAGACCCCAATGTGCCTGTGGGCATGGACCAGCGGCTGGTGGGGAAGACCTTTATGGCCCTCAACGGCGTGGATCTGACGGTGTACAAGGGCGAGGCCCTGGGCATCATCGGCGGCAACGGCGCCGGCAAGAGCACGATGCTCAAGCTCCTGTGCCGGGTCACGGCCCCCACCGAGGGGGAGATCGACATCTACGGCCGCATTGCCTCCATGCTGGAGGTGGGTACCGGCTTCAACGGGGAAATGACCGGCCGGGAGAATATTTACATGAACGGCGCCATCCTGGGCATGTCCCGGGCGGAGATCGATGAGAAGATGGAGGCCATCATCGAGTTTTCCGAGGTGCGGGAGTTTATCGACACCCCCACCAAGCGCTACTCCTCCGGTATGTTCGTCAAGCTGGCCTTCTCCGTGGCGGCCCACCTGAACAGCGAGATCATGATTATGGACGAGGTTCTGGCTGTGGGCGACGTCCAGTTCCAGAAGAAGTGCCTGGACCGGATGCGCGCCGCCGCCAAGCAGGAGGGCCGGACGGTCCTCTATGTCAGCCACAATATGAACACCATCCGCCAGCTGTGCGACCGGTGTATCGTCATGGACAAGGGCCGCATCGTCTTCGAAGGCGACGTGGAGGAGGCCATCGGCGTCTACTACGGCAAGGGCGAGACCTTGCAGCTGGTCAACGACTGCGACCACACCACCCGGGAGCCCATCGGAGACGGCGCTATGCACATCCGCACGGTGCGGATTCTGGACCGGGAGGCTCCCATTGTCTACGAGGGCGAGGACCTGAAGCTGAAGCTCACCTTCTCCTCGGAGCGGGATTTTACCGGCATCGCCTTCCGAACCATCTTCTTTACGGCGGGCAGCGTGCCTGTGGGCATGGCGGCTTCGGAGCCTGTGCTGAAGGTGCGCGGGGGAGAGAACCAGGCGGTCTTCCGGCTGCCTCTGCCGCAGCTGGCCGAGGGCGAGTACTTCGGACGGGTGGTGCTGTACGAGGTCAACGAGTACGGCGCGGAGATCGTCCATGACGTGGTCAACGCCGCCTTCTCCCTGCGCAAGGCCTTTCGGATCAACGTCAACGACACCTCCAAGCGGTGGAATCAGCAGTACTGGGGCAGCGTGGTCTTCCCCAACATCCAGGTGACAGAGGAGTAAATTCCTATGAAAATTCTGCTGGCCGGGGAGTTCTACTCCGATAATCTGGGGGACCCGCTGCTGTGCCGGACGGTGGAGGCCATCCTGCGCGAATACGACCCCCAGGCCCAGATCATCCCCTTTGACATGAGCGGCAAGCTCAGCCCCACGGAATACTACGAACCGAAAACCAATCCTCTGCTGGACGCGGTGACCAAGGGCGTCTGCGACCGGTACCGCTACTACCGCCGGGCGGCCATCTGCCGGGCCTATGAGAGCGACAAGGGCCGGCACCTGCGGGTGTGGTACCGGATGGGGGAGCTGCTGAAGCGGCACCGGTTCGATCTGGTGATCTTCGCCGGGGGCTCTTTGTTCATGGACTACTTTGCCGGCGTGATCAACCTGATGATGCGCCGGCTTCTGTTTACCCGGACCAAGGTGATCTTTCACGCCTGCGGCATGAGCACCCTGTCGGCCGACGGGGAGTATCTGCTGGGCCAGGTCCTGGGCAGCCGAAGGATCGTCTCCATCTCCCTGCGGGACTCCTATGAGCGGTTCAACCGCCTGTTCACGGTGAAGGCCCCGGTGACCGAGACCTTCGATACGGCCCTGCTCTCCAGCCGCTATTACCGGGGGGCGGACCGGCGGGAGCTGCCTCTGGGCGTGGGCTTCATTGATCGCTGCTACGACACGCAGATGGACCTGGTGCGCCAGCTTCTGGCCTCGGGCCTGAGCTGGAAGGGCTTTACCAACGGCTCGCTCTACGACCAGGACTATGCCCGGAAGCTCTTGCTGGATGCCGGAATCCCGGAGGACGATCTGGGGGACTATCTGCTGCCCCGGCCCCAAAGCCCGGAGGAGCTGGCCCGGATCGTCACCGGTTTTGAGAAGATCATCGCCTTCCGCATGCACAGCCAGATCCTGGCGGCCTCCTTTGGCGTTCCCTCCTTCGGCTTCGCCTGGGACGGGAAGGTGACCGCCTTTTATGAGAAGCTGGGGTTTCCCCAGGGCGTCACCGAAACCAGCGTTCCCCTGAGCCGGATCCTGGACACCCTCAGCCAATATGACGGCGGCATCCGCCAAAGGGTCCTGGAGCAGGGCGAGCGGAGCCGCCGGAGCCTGATCCAGGCCGTAGATTCCTTTCGCAAGGAGTGATTCCAATGATCCCGAAGATCCTGCACTATTGCTGGTTTGGCCGGAACCCCAAGCCCAGACTGGCGGAAAAGTGCATCAAAAGCTGGGAAAAATACTGCCCGGACTATGAAATCCGGGAGTGGAATGAGGACAATTTCAACCTGGACGCCGCGCCTTTGTATGTGCGTCAGGCCTATGAGGCGGGGAAGTGGGCCTTTGTCACGGACTATGTTCGCCTGCTGGCCCTGACCCGGATGGGCGGGGTCTATATGGATACGGACGTGGAGCTGGTCAAGTCTCTGACGCCCTTTTTAAAGAATGAGGCCTTTGTGGGGTTTGAGACCGACGGCACCATCTCCACGGGAATCATGGGGTGCCGGAAGGACTTCCCCCTGTTCCGGGAGTTCATGGCCCGCTACGACGAGCTGCGCTTTCTCAACCCCGACGGGTCCCTGAATATGACCACCAACGTGGAGACTGTCACCGGGATCTGCCTGAAGAAGGGTCTGGTTCCCGACGGGACCGGTCAGGAGCTGGAGGGCCTTGCCATCTATCCCAGGGACGTGTTTAGCCCCGTGGACTTTGAGACCGGACGGCTGCGCAGGACCCGCCGGACCGCGGCCATTCACTGGTTCTCCGGCAGCTGGTACACGGCCCAGGAGTCCCGGCACCGGGAGCGGCTGCGCAGGCAGGCCCGCCGTGACAAGGTTCTGGGCCCGTTCCGCCGGGGGGTGAAACGAATCCTGGGCGAAGAGGGCTGTGAGCGGTGGGCCGAGCGGCTGAGGCGGTACCGCAGCTGGAGCCAGATCCGGAAAATGCCCCGGCGGATCCTGCGTAAGCTCCTGGGAAAGTCCAACCTCGAGGATTGACGGAAGGAGGTGCCCCATGGCAGAGATCAGCGTCATCGTCCCGGTGTACCGGGTGGAGGCATACCTGGCCCGGTGCGTGGAAAGCATCCTGGCCCAGACCTGGGAGGATTTTGAACTGATCCTGGTAGACGACGGCAGCCCCGACAGCTGCGGCGCCCTGTGCGACGGCTATGCCCGGCAGGACAGCCGGGTCCGGGTGATCCACCAGGCCAACGGCGGGCTGTCCGCCGCCAGAAACGCCGGCATCGACTGGGCCTTCGCCAACAGCGCCAGCCAGTGGCTGACCTTCATCGACAGCGACGACTGGGTCCATCCTAAGTATCTGGAGCTGCTGGTGAAGGCGGCTGAGGACCAAGGGGCCAGTATCAGCGTCTGCGGCTATGCCGAGACCCGGGGGGAGGCTCCTGCGGTCCGGCCGGAGGACCTGACGCCCCGGGTGGATACCCCCAAGGCGTTTTATATGGAGCATTTCATCAACGCCACCATCGCCTGGGGGAAGCTGTATCGGAAAGCATGCTTCGCCCGGGTCCGCTATCCCGTGGGCAAGCTCCACGAAGACGAATTTGTGACCTACCGGCTGCTGTTTGACCACCCGCCGGTGGTTTTTCTGCCCGCGCCCCTGTATGCCTACTTCGTCAACACTGCCGGGATCACCAAAGGCGGATGGTCTCCCCGGCGGCTGGACGCCTGGCAGGCCTATGAGGAGCAGATCGCCTATTTTGAAGCTTACGGCGATGAGGAACTGGTACGATACCGCTACCGGGGCTACCTGGAAAACGCCATGGTCAACTGGACCGCGGCCCGGGACGGGGGAGATAAAAGGGTCCTGTCCGCCATGCGGCGCAAGATCCGCGCCCTGCTCCGGCGGGCCTGGAGGAAGGGGTATCTGGATTTCTGGATAGATTTTGACATTTTGATTCAGTTCTTTCCCCGATGGACCCGGCTGTACCGGCTGGGGCTGGAACTGAAGCCGCGAGGGAGGGATGACGCCAATGCCTGAGATCAGTGTGATCGTGCCGGTCTATAAGGCGGAGCGGTACCTGCGCGGCTGTGTGGACAGCATTCTGAACCAGAGCTTTTCCGACCTGGAAGTGATCCTGGTGGACGACGGAAGCCCCGACGGCAGCGGGGGGATCTGCGACGAATACGCCGGCCGGGACAGCCGGGTTCGGGTCGTCCACCAGGAGAATCAGGGCCAGTCCGCCGCCCGGAATCGGGCAATGGACATGGCCCGGGGCAGCTGGCTTTGCTTTGTGGACAGCGACGACGCGATCCACCCTCAGATGCTCCAAAGGCTGTATCAGGCGGCCCTGGACACCGGCGCGGCCATGAGCATGTGCCGGATGTGGGAGGCGCCGCGGATGCCCGAAGGCTTCCTCCAAAGCCCGTCGGGAACCTGCCGTGTTCTGGAAATGGATGAGGAAACGCTGGTGGACTGCCTGGACCGGGGGGAATATCCCGGCTGGGTGGCCTGCGCCAAGCTGGTCCGCCGGGAGGTGGCGCGGGGCAAGCCCTTCACCCCGGGCCGGGTCTATGAGGACAACGAAGCGGTGTGTCACTGGCTCCTGGCCGCCGGGCGCCTGGCCCGGATTCCGGACGCGCTGTACTACTACCGGACCAATCCGGACAGCACCACCCAGGGCGGCTTCAGCCTCAAGCGGCTGGATTACCTTTGGGCTCTGGAACAGATTCTTTTAACCTACCAGCAGCGGGGATTCCTGACTCTGCGGGACCGGTTCTGGGATCTGTATGTCCGGGAAGCCGTGGGATTCTACTGCCGGGCCAAATACGATCTGAACCGGCCGGACATTGCCCGGCAGATCAAAAAATCGGTGAAGCGGTGCCGCCGGGAACATCGCCTGCCTATGACAAAGGAGCGCTTTGAGCTCCTGCTTGATGCCGCCCATCCGAAGCTGATCCGGCTGTACTGGCCCCTGGAGGGGGCGGTCCGGACCCTGAGACAACAGGGGCCGGGCGGGCTGTGGAAGAAGCTGCGCAAGCTGGGGAGAGGAGACACGCCATGATCCCGAAGATCATTCACTACTGCTGGTTCGGCGGGAAGCCCAAGCCGCCTCTGGCGGAAAAATGTATGGCCAGCTGGCAAAAATACTGCCCGGACTATGAGATCCGGGAGTGGAACGAAAGAAATTTTGACGTCTCCGCCGCGCCCCTGTACGTCCGCCAGGCCTATGAGGCGGGCCGCTGGGCCTTCGTCACGGACTATGTCCGTCTGAAGGCTCTGACGGAGCAGGGCGGCGTCTATCTGGATACGGACGTGGAGCTGCTGAAGCCTCTGGACGAATACCTCCACCATGAGGCGTTCGCTGGATTTGAGGCCGCGGACCGGGTTCAGACCGGCCTTATGGCATGCCGGAAGGGCTTTGCTCTGTTTGAAGAATTTCTGCGCCACTACGATACCGCCGTCTTTTACCGGTCCGACGGGACCCAGGACGTGACCACCAACGTGCAGGTCCTGACCCGGCTGTGCCGGGAGAAGGGCTTACAGTTCAACGACACCCGCCAGGAGGTGGCGGGGCTGACGGTGTACCCAAGGCAGGTCTTCTGCCCGGTGGACTACGAGACCATGAAGCTGAAAAAGACCCGCAAAACCGCGGCCATCCACTGGTTCTCCGGAAGCTGGCATACCGAAGAGGAGCTGCTGGCCATGGAGGCGGAAAAGCGGCGGCAGCGGGAGGAGCGGATGAGCAATCTGCGTTACCGCGTGGGCTGTACCCTGTTGGGAGAACGGGGCTATGAGAAGCTGAAATCGTGGATCAAGAGAGACTAATACTGTTTCTTGATTAAAGTATTTAACTTTAATCAAGAAGGCATCGCCTTGGGACGCTGCCGAATATGTGATTTTCGCAATAGAAAATCACATATTCCCGTCTCATATGATTCTCTAATGAAAATCTTTAATCCGAATTGATTAAAGATTTTATAAAGAGAATCAGTATAATTTGACCCAGGAGGGGACTATGGCCAGCATCAGTGTGATCGTTCCGGTGTATCGGGTGGAAGCCTACCTGCACCGGTGTGTGGAAAGCATCCTGCGCCAGAGCTTCCGGGATCTGGAGCTGATCCTGGTGGACGACGGGAGCCCGGACAACTGCGGCGCTCTCTGCGACGGCTATGCCCGGCTCGACAGCCGGGTCCGTGTGATCCATCAGGAAAACGGCGGACTCTCCGCCGCCCGGAACGCGGGGATCGACTGGGTTTTCGCCCACAGCCAGAGCCAGTGGCTGGCCTTTGTGGACAGCGACGACTGGGTGGCGGAGGACTTTCTGGAGCGGCTGTACCGGGCGGCGGAACAGACCGGCTGCCGCTTAAGCGTCTGCGGCTTCCGCCGCACGGAAGGCCAGGCCCTTCCGGAGCAGCCGGCCGAGGAGCCCCGGAAGATGGAGGCGGAAGAGTACTACTGCGGCGGGGAGATCCACGGCGGCGTGACGGCGGTGGCCTGGAACAAGCTCTACCACCGCAGCCTCTTTGAGAGTCTGCGCTATCCCGTGGGCAAGCTCCACGAGGACGAGTTCACCACCTACCGGGCGGTGTATGCCGCCGGTGAAGCGGCCGTGCTCCGGGCGGAGCTGTACGCCTACTACCAGAACCCCCAGGGGATTATGCTGTCAAAGTGGAATCCCCGGCGGATGGACCTGCTGGAGGCCTTCTCCTGCCAGATTGCCTTTGCTCGGGAGCGGTGTCTGGAGGGCCTGCTGAAAAAAGCCGTAAAGCAAAACATCCTCTTTGCCTACGGCCAGCTGGAAACGGTGAAGCGGCAGGCGGATGCCCGGCACTGCGCCCCCATTCTGAAGAAGAAGCTGCGGCAGGCCCTGAAGCTGGGAAGGGTGTACAAGGTCTTTCCCCTGGGCTGGGATACCCTGTGGGCCTATGAGCAGGCGTACCCTGCCAAGCCCCTTTGGTGGCTGGCCGGACGAATCAAAGACAAGCTGAAAAAGTGAGGGAACAGATGAACCAGCGGATTTCGGTGATCGTGCCGGTATACAATGTGGCGGACTACCTGCCCCAGTGTCTGGACAGCATCCTATCCCAGGACCATGAGGATCTGGAAGTGATCCTCATTGACGACGGCTCCACAGACGATTCCGGACGGATCTGCGACCGGTATGCCGCCGCCGACCCGCGGGTCCGGGTGATCCATCAGAAAAACGCCGGGGCGGCAGCGGCGAAAAACGCGGGGCTGCGCGTAGCCACCGGGGAATACCTGAGCTTTGTGGACAGCGACGACTATTTGGAGCCCAAGGTCTACGGCTATATGCTGTCCGTCCTGGGCCGGTGCGGCGCCGACGCGGCCCAGTTTGGCTTCCGCAATGTCTACCGGACACGACAGGAAGAACACCCCAGCGCTCCGGGGCGGCAGGTGGTCTCCGGAAAGGATTTCCTGATCCGGTTCAACCATGACTGGACCTGCGCCCTGCTGTGGAACAAACTGTACCGGCGCGGTCTCTTTGACGGCATTTTCTTCGAGGAGGGCCACAAGATCGACGACGAGTACTTCACCTACCAGGGGTTCCTGAACGCCGGAAAGGTGGTCTGCGACGAGCGGATTGTCTACAACTACCGCCGCCGGGCTTCCAGCGTCATGTGCTCGCCCCAGGCTGCGGCCCAGCGGGTCATGGACCGGATCGACGCGCTGACCAAACGGCGGCAGAGGGTGATCCGCCGGTTCCCGGAACTGCGCCGGGACTTTGACGTACCCTACCTGGACGCCCTGAGCTATATGTCCCAGTACCCGGACAACTCGGAGCAGAGCCTGCGCCTGCTCAAATCCCTGCTCTGGGACTACCTGAAGACACCGGGAAACACCTTGCCCCCCAGGCACCTGTGGCGGGACCTGCTGCGGCTGTACATTACGCCTGTGCGCCGCTTGCGGAAGGCCTGCGAGGAGGCCAAAGCTCCGGTGGACACCGGGGATTACTATCCGTAAAAAGAATCACAGCCCGGAAACCGGACTTCCCACTGGGAGGTTCCGGGTTCCGGGCTGCGGGCGTATGGAGGGGAGTCAGGACAGCCGCACCACGCAGATGTCCCCGAACATCTTCATGGAGCCGTAGTAGGGATACACGGGCATTTCGGCAAATTCCTCCGTTTCCTGGATGGCGGCGATCTCCTCCTCGGAGGCGAAGGGGATGGACAGGCCGAGGTAGTACTCCAGGAAGCGCTCCTTGGAGTAGTTGTCCGGCAGGAATCCGGCGGCGCCGGTGATCTGGTCGGTGTGGTAGAAGTTTTCGTAGTAAAAGTCCGGGCTGCGGTAGCTTCCGATGACGGCGAGCTTTGTGTCCTGGTCAAACTCCGGCATCTGCTTCAGGTCGGCCACCAGGGCGGTGTAGAAGGAATGGGCGTTCTCGTAGCGCAGATACAGGTTCAGATAGGCCTCGTTGGCTACAAAAATGTTGATGGCGATGATTACGGCCATGGCCCCTGTGACGGCATGCAGACTCAGGCGGCTGAGGCGGAGGGCCGCGGCGCCGCCGGAGAAACGGTCCAGGTGCCACTGGGCCAACACCGCCCCGAGGACATAGATGCAGATGAAGCTGTACAACACCAGGGTGTGGACCGCGTCCTCGGAGGTGAACAGGTGCATGCAGCAGACGGCCAGGGGAAGAATGGCCAGCAGCGCCCCCAGAAGAAGGAAGCGGCCTGTCCGGGGACGGCTTTGCTTACCGGCCCACAGGACCAGCAGCACCGCCGAAACGGCCAGGAAAATCCAGTGGACCACCCTGGAAAAGGGTGTGGGCAGCAGTCCCTGGAAGCCTTCGGTGATACAGCGGGCGAAGGTGACATAGGCCTGGACTATGTCCGCGGGAATGGACCGGAAATCAAAGCTCAGATTTCCCGTGGCGTAGCTGTTGAAGGAGGTCCCCAGGAAGCGGTTGAAGACCATGGTGGCCCCGTAGTAGATCCCCAGAGACAGGATCAGGAACCCCACATACCACAGTCCCCGGCGGACGGTGGGGACCACGTCCTCGCCGTACAGCAGGTCCCGGATCAGCAGCAGAACCAGAAAGCCGGCGGATACGGCGACGTAGGACTGGTAGATGCTCAGCGACAGGATCATCAGGACCACGGCAGGAAGGAAGCCGGTTTTCAGGGACCGGCGCAGCATGGCCACCGCCGCCACGGACAGGAGGAAGGCCAGGGCGTAGGGGGCCGCGGTGAACATGTAGGTCATGGTGCCGATGAGAGAGGGAAAGGCTATGACGCATCCGGCCAGAAGGCTCTGAACCAGCTTGTTCTGAATCCGGAAAACGTCAAGCATGACGCAGACGCTGACGCTCATGAACAAAAGGGTCAGGACGCCGTTAATCCAGGGCATGGAGTAGTCCGGGAAAACGCTGTCCAGCAGGCCCAGGCCCCAGCGGCCCAGGCTCAGGGTCCCGCCCTTGAAGAACAGGGTGAACACATCGTCGTGGTTGACCAGCTTGTTGGTCAGGGCGAACATGTAGCACAGGACCCCGACGATCATACAGCAGAGCAGAGGGATCTGATATTCCCGGACCCGGCGGCCCAGCCGTCGCGCCCACTGCTCCCAGATCAGGGGCCGGGAAGAAAGGTTGCTGTCCATAGCGAAACTCCTTCAAACGGATTCCGTAAATCGGTACGGCATCCATTATACCGGTTTCCCGCCGGCACGTCAACTGCAAAAGCGCGGGGAAATCTTCGGGAAACCGGGGAAAAGCCAAAACTAACCCTTGCAATTCCATGGGGAATGAACTATAATAAATTGAATTATTATCATTTTGACATGAGGTTTTTCTGTGTATTTAAAATCATTGGAATTGCAGGGATTCAAGTCCTTTCCGGACAAGACCCTGATCCGGTTCGGCGACGACATCACCGCCATCGTCGGACCAAACGGCTCCGGAAAGTCCAACATCTCCGACGCCATTCTCTGGGTCATGGGCGAGCAGAGCTCCAAGACCCTCCGGGGCGCGAAGATGGAGGACGTGATCTTCGGCGGCACCCAGAAGCGCGCCGCGGTGGGCTTTGCCGAAGCCACCCTGACCCTGGACAACACGGACCGGGCTCTGGCCTATGACGCAGACCAGGTCATGGTGACCCGGCGGTATTACCGCTCCGGAGACAGCGAATACTATATCAACAAGCAATCCGCCCGCCTGCGGGACATCAACGAGATGTTCATGGACACTGGCCTGGGCCGGGAGGGCTATTCCAATATCGGTCAGGGCCGCATCGACGAGATCCTGTCCCTGAAAAGCGGCGACCGCCGGGAGATCTTTGAGGAGGCCGCCGGTATCTCCAAGTACCGCCACCGGAAAGAGGAGGCAGAGCGGAAGCTGGCCCACACCGAGGACAACCTGCTGCGCATCGGCGACAAGGTCTCGGAGCTGGAATTGCAGCTGGAGCCCCTGAAGCTTCAGTCGGAGAAGGCGAAGAAATATCTGGAGCTGAAGGACGAGCTCAAGGGCGTGGAAGTGGCCCTGTGGCTGGACAACCTGGACCGGCTCTCCGCCGCCGCCAAGAAGGCGGAGGAGGACTACGCCTCGGCGTCCTTTGTGCTCCAGCAGGCCCATGACGAGCTGGACGGCCTGTACCGTCAGGCGGAGGAGCTGGGCCAGACCCTGCGCCAGCGGGACGGGGATCTGGAAACCGTCCGGCTGAAGGTGAACATGCTCTCCGGCACCCACCAGCAGCTCGACGGCCAGATGGCCGTGCTCCGGGGCAATGTGGAGAACAACGAAAGCAACATCATCCGGATTCAGGAGGAGCTGAAGGGCCAGGAGGACCGCAGCGGCGGCGTGGCCGCCCAGATCCGCCAGACCCGGGAGCGGATCGAACAGATCCAGGCGGAGTTGGAGGAGAAGGGACTGACGCTTCAGGACCTGGGACAGCAGCTGGCCGCCATGACCGCCAGCGCTCAGGGACTGACGAAGCAGTTCCTGGAGCTGCGGGGTCAGGAGTCCTCCCTGGCCGCCGACATTGCCGGACGCCAGGCGGACGTAAGGAGCCTGGAGGAGAGCATGGTCCAGACCCAGCAGCGGCTGGAGGAGCTGGACCGGGACCTGTCCTCGGGAGCCGCCCGCCGGCACGAGGCTCAGGCCAATCTGGACCAGTGCGGCAAGGAGCTGGACCAGGCCCGCCAGGCTGTGGTGGCCGCCAACAACACCATCGCCGGCTATACCCTGCGGCAGGAGGCCCGGGCCAAGCGGCGGGACGAGCTGACGCAGCAGCAGCGGCAGTTGAACGCCCAGCTGGATTCCGTCACGGCCAAGCTGCGGGTGTTCCGGGCCATGGAACGGGACTTTGAAAGCTATAACAAGGCGGTGCGCATGGTCATGCAGGAGGCCCAGCGGGGCCGTCTGCGGAACATCCACGGACCGGTTTCCCGGCTTATCCGCACGGAGGACAGCTGCACCGTGGCCATTGAGATCGCCCTGGGCGCGGCCATGCAGCAGATTGTGGTGGATACGGAACAGGACGGCAAGTCCGCCATCGCCTTCCTCAAGCGCACCGGCGGCGGCCGGGCTACCTTCCTGCCCCTGGGTACCATCCAGGGCCGGGTCCTTCAGGAGACCGGGCTGGAGGGCTGCCGGGGCTTTGTGGGCATCGCCTCCCGGCTGGTGACGGCGGAGCCCAGGTATCAGAACATTGTGGACAATCTGCTGGGCAGGACCGTGGTGGTCCAGGATCTGGACGCCGCCATCGCCATGTCCCAGAAATATAAAAACCGGTTCAAAATTGTCACCCTGGACGGCCAGGTCATGAACCCCGGCGGCTCCATGACCGGCGGTTCCGTGAACAAGGACGCAGGCATCCTGTCCCGGGCCAACGAGCTGGAAAAGCTGACGGCCCAGGAAAAGCGGCTCCAACAGGACAAGCTGATCCTGGAGGCGGATCTGCAGGAGGCCCAGAGGCAGTATGACCAGGTGGCTTTCCAGATGCAGGCCGTCCGGGACCAGCTCCGGGAGGCCGAGGACCGGGTGCTTCTGCTGGAGGGACGGCAGAAGCAGCACGAGATCCTCCTGGAAGCCATCGTAGACGCCCAGACCTCTGCCAAGCGGGAACGGGACAGTCTGAACGACCGGGGGCTGAACGACCGGGAACGCTACGCCGCCCAGCAGGCCAAGATCCAGGTCTGCACCCAGCAGCTGGAGCAGACCCGCCAGAGCCTGGCCCAGCTGGAGGGCGGCCAGACCGAGGCGGCCCAGGCCACGGCGGAGATCACCGACCGGATGACGGCTCTGAAGACCGAGGAAGCGGCTCTGGAGGCGGAGCAGGCCACGGCCCGCTCTCACATTCAGGATCTGGAGGGCCTGCGCTCGGCCATGGAAGGGGACCGGGAGAAGAAGCTGGCGCTCATGGAGTCCATTGGAGCCGACAATCAGCGGCTGAACGCCGAGATCGCCCGGCTGAAGCTGCGGCAGGAGGAAAACGACGCCGAGACCGCCGCCATGAAGGTCCAGATGGAGAAGACCGCGGCGGAACGGGCTCAGGCGGAGGCTGCCAAGACCCGGGCCGAGCGGGACGCCCAGGAGAAGAACAAGGAGATCCTGAACATGGAGCGGGCCTGCGCCCTGCTGGAGCAGAAGAAGCTCACGGCCTCCATGGAGGAAAAGCAGATCATTGACAAGCTCTGGGAGACCTACGAGCTGACCCCCGGCACTGCCGGAGAGCATCGGGGCCAGATCGAGAGCATCGCCGCCGGAAGCCGCCGCAGCGCCGAGCTGAAGCGGAAGATCTCGGCCCTGGGTACACCCAACCTGGGCGCCATTGAGGAATACGCCCGAATCAACGAGCGCTATACCTACCTGGCCGCCCAGCGCGACGACGTGCTTGGGGCAAAGCGGGAGCTGGAGAGCGTAATCCGGGACATCACCAAGGAGATGACCGTCATCTTCGTGGAGGAGTTCGGCAAGATCAACCGATATTTCGGCGAGACCTTTGAGGAGATGTTCGGCGGCGGCAAGGGCCAGCTGATTCTGGAGGACCCGGACACCCCCCTGACCTGCGGCATTGAGATCCGGGTCCAGCCCCCCGGAAAGCAGGTCAAGACCATCACCCTGCTCAGCGGCGGCGAGAAGGCCTTTGTGGCAACGGCTCTGTACTTCGCCATTCTGAAGGTCCGGCCCACGCCGTTCTGCTTGCTCGACGAGATTGACGCGGCCCTGGATGACCGGAACGTGGAGCGGTTTGCCAGCTACCTGCACAATTTGGCAAAGAAGACCCAGTTCATCGTCATCACCCACCGCCGGGGCACCATGGAGGCTGCCGACGTGCTTTACGGCGTGACCATGCAGGAGCAGGGCGTCAGCAAGCTGCTGCGGCTGGACCTGAACCAGATGGAGCAGTATCTGGGCATTGTGGAATAATCGAGATTCCCGCCTGGCGGCGGGCAAAAATAAAGGAAGGAAGCTACATGGGATTTTTTGATAAGATCAAAGCCGGCCTATCCAAGACCAGGGACGCTCTGAGCAGCACCCTGGGCAGCGTGTTCTCCGGCTTTTCCGAAATTGACGACGACTTTTATGACGAGCTGGAGGAGAGCCTGATCCTGGCGGACCTGGGCGTGGACACGGCGGTGAAGGCTGTGGACCGTTTGCGCAAGTCCGTGCGGGAGCAGCATCTGAAGACCCCGGAGGAGGCCAGGACCGCCCTGAAGGACATTCTGACGGACATGCTCAATGTGGGCGACACGGCTCTGGACCTGTCCACCAAGCCTTCGGTGATCCTGGTGGTAGGCGTCAACGGCGTGGGCAAGACCACCACCATCGGCAAGCTGGCCAAGCAGATGACGGACCAGGGCAAGAAGGTCCTGCTCATCGCCGCGGATACCTTCCGGGCCGCCGCCGCGGACCAGCTGGAGATCTGGTCTGAGCGCAGCGGGGCGTCCATTGTCCGCCAGCACGAGGGCGCGGACCCCGCCTCTGTGGTCTACGACGGCCTCCAGGCCGCCAAGGCCCGGAACGTGGATGTGATCCTCATCGACACCGCCGGACGGCTGCACAACAAGACCAACCTGATGAATGAGCTGAACAAGATCCGCCGGGTGGTGGACCGGGAGCTGCCCCAGGCGGCCAAGGAGGTTCTGCTGGTCCTGGACGGCACCACGGGCCAGAACGGCCTGATTCAGGCCAGGCAGTTTCAGCAGATTGCCGGCGTCACCGCCATCGCCCTGACCAAGCTGGACGGCACCGCCAAGGGCGGCATTGTCATCGCCGTGGCGGATGCGCTGCAGATTCCCGTGAAATACATTGGCGTAGGTGAAAAGGCGGACGATCTGATGCCCTTTGCGGCCAGAGATTTTGTGGAGGCGTTGATTTAAACGATGAAAGTGGTATTGGCCAGCAAAAATCCCCACAAGCTGGTGGAGATCAGCAAGATCACGGAACAATTTGACATCGAGCTGGTTCTGGAGTCGGAACTGGGCGTGGACATCGACGTGGAGGAGACCGGCTCCACCTTTGAGGAGAACTCCTTCCAGAAGGCCGACGCGGTTATGCGGGCCACGGGGTTGCCCGCTTTGGCCGATGACTCCGGCATTGCCGTGGACGCCCTGAACGGGGAGCCCGGAATCTACTCCGCCCGGTACGGCTTTGACGAGAGCCTGGACGACTGGGGCCGGCTTCAGCTGCTGCTGAAGAACACCGAGCAGGTCCCCGACGGCCGGCGGCAGGCCCAGTTCGTCTGCGTCATCACCATGGTTACTCCCGAGGGCCAGGTGATCCAGGCCCGGGGGGAAGTCCACGGAGAGCTGCTCCGTGCTCCTGCGGGCCAGGGCGGCTTCGGATACGACCCCATTTTCTACTATCCGCCCTTCGGCAAAACCCTGGCCCAGGTATCTCCCGAGGAAAAGAACCAGGTGTCCCACCGGGCCAGAGCCCTGAGGGTTTTTTATGAGAAGTTAAAGGAGGCAGGATATGCTGACAAGTAAGGAACGGGCAAAGCTGCGGGCCCAGGCCAACGAGCTGGAGACCACGCTCATGGTGGGCAAGGACGGCGTCACCGACGCGGTGACGGCAGAGGCGGACCGGCTGCTCACCGCCCGGGAATTGGTGAAGGGAAAGGTTCTGGAGACGGCGCTCATGAGCCCCAGGGAGGTCAGCGACGCCATCTGCCAGGCCACCGGAGCCGAAGGCGTCAGCTGCGTAGGGTCCAAGTTCGTCATCTGGCGGTTCAGTGAGAAGTGCCAGCAGGAGCGCAATCAGACCGGCCGGGCCAAGCGCAAGGAAGTACCCAAGAGCAAGTCCGACCCCGTAGGCAGGGGGGCGCGGGCCAGACGGGCGGCGGCCCAGAAGGTCCGGGAGCAGCGCAACCAGTTCTTCCGGGAGAAGGCCATTGAGAAAGCCATCGAGCGGGACCGGGAGCGGCAGCTGCGCAATCAGAAATAAGCGTCGGTTCGTAAGCGGAAGAGAGACGCCCCGGACCGGGTCCGGGGCATGGAAACGACGGTTCAAGGAGGGTGCAAATGGAACGGATCGGAATTTTCGGCGGGACTTTTAACCCACCTCACGCGGGACACATGGAGGCGGCAAAGCAGGCGGTAACGGCTCTGGGACTGGACAGGCTTCTGCTCATCCCGGACCGGATCGCCCCGCACAAGGCGCTGCCTGCCGACGCCCCGACGCCATGGCAGCGGCTGGAAATGCTGCGCATCGCCGCCCGGGACTGCCCCGGACTGGAGGTCTCGGACATGGAGCTGCGCCGAGAGGGGGTCAGCTACACCATCGACACGATCCGGGCTCTGGAGACGGCCTATCCCAAGGCGGAACTGGTGCTGCTCATGGGAACGGACATGTTCCTGTCCTTCCATACCTGGCGCGCCAGTGAGGAACTGGTGAAGAAGGTGACGCTGGCGGTGTTCTACCGGGGGCAGCCCGAGGAGCGGGAGGCGGTTTCCCGGCAGAAAGCCCGGCTGAAGAAGCAGGGCGGCCGGGTGGAGCTGGTGAAGAACGAGATCACGGCCATCTCCTCCACCCAGATGCGCCGGCTTCTGGCCTTCCACTGCGCCGACGAATTTTTGCCCGCGGGGGTGGGAGACTATATCCGTCAGAACAGCCTGTATGATGTGAACGCCCGGTGGAAGAACCTGCCCATGGACCGGCTGGAGGAGGTTGTGATCCGGCTGCTGAATCCCAACCGGGTGGACCATGTGCTGGGCTGCCGGGATACGGCGGTGGCGCTGGCCAGACACTGGGGGGCCGACGAGACCGACGCCGCCCGGGCGGGAATCCTCCACGACATTACCAAGGCCCTGGACGGTCCCCTGCAATTGACATTGTGCGCCGCCCATGGTAAAATACTCAGTGAATTTTCCAGAAAATACCCCAAGACCCTCCATGCCCTTACAGGCGCTCTGGTGGCGGAGCGGATCTTCGGAGAAAATGAAGCCGTGGTGTCTGCCATCCGCTACCATACCACGGGGAAGGCGGGCATGAACCTGCTGGAAACCATCATCTACGTGGCGGACTATATGGAGCCAAACCGGGATTTCCCCGGTGTCGGGAAGCTGCGGGATCTGGCGTTTACAGACCTCACCGCCGCCCTGCGCCTGGGTTTGGAGATGACCGTGGAGCATCTGAAGCGGCAGGGCAGTGAGCTGTCTCCGGAATCCAGGGAAGCCCTGGAGTATTTGAAGCAACCGTAATATTTATAGAAAACCTCTGAATCCGCCGCCTGGGGCGGAATGCCGGGTCGAGAGCCCCATCCGCCCGGTTCCGAAAGCGGGAAGTCCATTACCAGATCCCTCCGCTTTTTGAATCTCCGGATGTGCCGAAATCTCCCGGCGCTCGCGCTTGCCGATTGGGTCAGAGGCTCCATAGAACATTACAGAAGGGAAGTTGTTATGTTAACACCCACACAGATCGCCTATGAAGTGACCAAAGCCCTGGACGCCAAGAAGGGCATGAACATCAAGCTGCTGAAGATCGACGCGGTAAGCTCCCTGGCGGACTATTTCCTGATCTGCACCGGCACCTCCAACACCCACGTCAAGACCCTGTGCGACTACGCCGAGTACACCCTGGAGAACCTGGGGGAGAAGATGCTGGGCCGGGAAGGCCATCGGGGCAATTCCTGGGAGCTGCTGGACTACGGCAGCATCGTGATCCATGTGTTCACGGAGGAGGCCCGGAAGTTCTACGACCTGGAGCGGCTGTGGGCCGACGCGGAAACTGTGGACCTGAGCCGGATTCTCATTGCTGAAAATTGATTTTCCATGGAAAGGAGAGCGCGGCTGCCGCCTCCTGCTTTCCGTGTAAATAATGAGGTGTTTGAAATGAATTACGATTTCTCCGCCATTGAGGCAAAATGGCATAAGTATTGGGAGCAGAACAATACATTTTACACCGACGTGTGGGACTTCTCCAAGCCCAAGTACTATGTGCTGGATATGTTCCCCTATCCCTCCGGCGTGGGCCTCCACGCGGGCCATCCCGAGGGCTACACCGCCACGGACATTGTCTCCCGTATGAAGCGGATGCAGGGCTACAACGTGCTGCACCCCATGGGCTACGACTCCTTCGGCCTGCCCGCCGAGCAGTACGCCGTCTCCACGGGCAACCATCCCAACGGCTTCACCCAGGAGAACATCCAGACCTTCTCCAATCAGCTCAAGGAGCTGGGCTTTGACTACGACTGGTCCAAGGTCATCGCCACCTCGGACCCGGAGTTCTACAAGTGGACCCAGTGGATCTTCAAGAAGCTGTGGGAGGCCGGATACGCCAAGCGCATCGAGATGCCCGTCAACTGGTGCGAGGAGCTGGGCACGGTCCTGAGCAACGACGAGGTCGTCGACGGAAAGTCCGAGCGGGGCGGCTATCCCGTGGTGAAGAAGAACATGATGCAGTGGGTCATCGACCAGCCTGCCTTTGCCGAGAAGCTGCTTGAGGGCCTGGAGGAAGTGGACTGGCCCGAATCCACCAAGGAGATCCAGCGCAACTGGATCGGCAAGTCCACCGGTGTGGAGGTGGACTTCCGGCTGGTGGGCGGCGGAGAATTCTCCATCTATACCACCTGTATTGAAACCATTTACGGCATTACCTTCATGGTCCTGGCCCCCGACGGCAGGATCGTCCAGTCCCTCATGGACCGGATCGAGAACAAGGCGGAGGTTCAGGCTTACATCGACGAGACCCTGAAGAAGAGCGACATGGACCGGACCGAGCTGAACAAGACCAAGTCCGGCTGCCGCCTGGAGGGCGTCTACGCCATCAACCCGGTCAACGGCAAGCAGGTCCCCGTGTTCATCGGCGACTTTGTGCTGGCCAACTACGGCACCGGCGCGGTCATGGCCGTTCCCAGCCACGACCAGCGCGACTTTGAGTACGCCGTCGCCCACAACATTCCCATGATCCAGGTCATTGAGGGCCGGGACGTCAGCCAGCAGGCCTTCGAAAAGCAGGACTACCTGGGCAAGGGATGCAAGCTCATGAACTCCGAGGAGTTCACCGGCCTGACCGTGGAGGAGGCCAAGGAGGCCATCACCTGTAAGCTGGAGAAGGCCGGAGTCGCCAGACGGAAGAACAGCTACCACTTCCGGGAGTGGATCTTTGCCCGCCAGCGCTACTGGGGCGAGCCGGTTCCCTGCGTCTACACCGAAGACGGCAAGACCGTGTTCCTGGCCGACGAGGAGCTGCCCCTGATCCTGCCGGAGCTGGAGGACTACAAGGGTCGCAACGGTCAGGCCCCGCTGGAGAACGCCGTCGAGTGGAAGCGGTACGACGCCAACGGCATCAAGGGCGTCCGGGAGACCTCCACCATGCCCGGCTCCGCCGGTTCCTCCTGGTACTACATGCGCTATATCGATCCCCACAACGACAAGACCTTCTGCGATCCGGAGCTGCTGAAGCACTGGATGCCCGTGGATCTGTATGTGGGCGGCCCGGAGCACGCCGTGGGCCACCTGATGTACGCCCGGATCTGGAACCGGTTCCTGTATGACAAGGGCCTGTCTCCCGTGAAGGAGCCCTTCAAGAAGCTGGTCCACCAGGGCATGATCCTGGGCGAGAACGGCATCAAGATGGGCAAGCGGTATCCGGAGTACGTGGTCAACCCCAGCGACATCGTCCGGGACTACGGCGCGGACACCCTGCGGCTGTATGAGATGTTCATGGGTCCCCTGGAGGTCTCCAAGCCCTGGAGCGCCACCGGCGTGGCCGGGGCCAAGAAGTTCATCAACCGTGTGTGGAACTTCTTCAGCGAGACCGGGAACATCACCGAGGAAGACGACGGCAAGCTGACCAAGATCTACCACCAGACCGTGAAGAAGGTCACCTCCGACTTTGAGACCCTGGGCTTCAACACCGCCATTGCCCAGATGATGGTCTTCGTCAACGAGGTGTACAAGAACGGCACCTGCCCCAGAGAATATGCCGAGGGCTTCATCAAGATGATCTCCTGCGTCATCCCCCACGTGGGCGAAGAACTGTGGCAGATCCTGGGCCATGACAAGACCATTGCCTACGAGCCCTGGCCCACCTACTCCGAGGAAAAGTGCAAGGAGAGCCAGATCACCTTCGCCGTGCAGGTCAACGGCAAGCTGCGCGGCACCGTGGTCATGGCCGCGGATCTGGATGACGAGACCGTCCTCTCCAACGTCCTGGCCAACGAGAAGATCGCGGCCTTCCTGCAGAAAAACGGCGGCCAGATCCGCAAGACCATTGTGGTCAAGAACAAGCTGGTGAACCTGATCGTCAAGTAACGGCCCCGTATCCGGGGAAGAAGAATTTTGGAATTTTATCGAAATCTTTCTTGACAATTGGGGAAAAGCCGTATATAATATTCAAGCCTAGTGTTAGGCCCTGAAAGCATCCAGGATCTAGCCGGATGCCATCGGAGGGAGGGAAAAACATGTCTGAAATTCGCGTTAAGGAGAACGAGTCTCTGGAAAGCGCTCTGCGCCGGTTCAAGCGCAGCTGTGCCAAGGAGGGCGTCATCGCCGAAGTGAAGAAGCGCGAACATTATGTCAGCCCCAGTCTGAAGCGGAAGCAGAAGTCTGAAGCTGCCCGTAAGAACAAGAGAAAGTTCTATTGATCCCTCTTGCGCGTTCGTGTGCTTTGCCCGCTCTGCCGTTACGGCAGGGCGGGTTTTTCACGTCCCAGCTCCTGGTACAGACCCACCGCACGGGTGACTCCCAAAGCCTCGCTTCGGTCCAGAAGGGCGTCCAGATCCTCCCGGGTCCGCCAGAGGGTGAACAGGGCGCGGCTGTCTGACAGCTCCAGCCGGTAGCGGCAGCACAGCCGCGCCTCCCGGAATCCATCCGTGTTCTGCGGGGCATGGGCAAGGGCTGAGACGGAGGCTCCCTGGGCTGTCAGGCAGATGGTCTGGGCGTCCAGGGCGAGCTCCAGCCAGATCTCCCGGCCCTGCCAGGGCGCAAGCCAGTCTTCCACCGGCACATTCAGAGGCGCTGGAGGCGGAAACACGGGACAGTCCAGATCCCGGGCGTAGGGCTCCGCCACCCCCACGGGACAGGGCAGGGATTGGACCAGGACCCGGGCCACATCCGCCGCCTCGGCATACCCGGGCCGCTGGAAATCCAGAAGCACCGCGCCGCACTCCAGCCGCTCTACACACCGGGCAAGCTGTCCGGCAATGGTCTGCGGGTCGTGGCCGTGGACGGGGGTTATGTCATCGAAAATCAGCAGAGAATCCGGAGGCAGGTTACGGGGCAGGTGGGAGACCCCGGTGCCGTAGGGAGAAAAATGGCAGGCCATCCAGCCGATTTTTGGCGGCAGAGTGTCGGAATTTTCAATTTCCGCCCCTGTCATGGCAAGATATTGCCGGATTGCCATGGACAAAACCACCTTTCCGTGCTATAATCAATCCGTTGGGCATTGGGTCCGACGCGGCCGGGCCGCGGCCCTGCTGTTTTTAGAATTTATGAATCCACGGAGGGTCTTATGCCTTTTTCACTGCTGCCCCGGATTCAGGCGGACAGCCTGACGGACATCACCCCGGAGCTGCTGCACAGCAAGGGGGTCCGGCTGCTGATGCTGGACTTCGACAATACCATCGTGCCCTACACCACCGACGTGCCCACGGAGCGGATGCAGAAGTGGCTCAGGGACATGAACGCCTCGGACATCCAGGTGTGTATCGTCTCCAACAGCCACCGGGACCGGGTGCCGCGGTTCTGTCAGGAGTACGGTCTGGACTGCGTCACCCACGCCAGAAAGCCCTTCCCCAAGGGCATCCGGGAATGTCTGGGCAAGTACGGCATTCCGGCGGCCCAGGCGGCCTTGGCGGGGGATCAGATCTACACCGACACCCTGGGCGCCAACTGCGCCGGGGTCTGCTCCATTCTGGTCAGGGCCATTGACAACCACAATTTTTGGCTGAAGGCACGGCACGTGCTGGAACTGCCATTTATTTTTGCCGCAAGAAACAGGAGGATCTGAAATTATGAAAAACCTGGATAAGTATTTGTCGCTGCTGAACGGCCAGGTGGACGGCCTGCTGCTGACCTCCCGCTACAGCCGCCATTACGGCGCGGAATTTGACATTGCCGAGGGCGTGGCCGTGGTCACCCAAAAGGGCTGCCGATACTTCACCGACAGCCGCTACATCGAGTCCGCCCAGAACAATCTCAAGGGCTTCGAGGTGCTCATGGTGGACCGGGAGCACACCTACTTTCAGCGGCTCAACGACGCCGTGGCCGACTTCGGCGTCACCGCCTTTGGCTATGAGGAGGGGTATCTTTCCGTGGCGGAGCTCATGGACTATGAGAAAAACGTCAACGCCAAATTTGTCCCCTGCCACAAGGCCATCAATTCCTTCCGGGGCCGGAAGGAGCCCTGGGAGCTGGAGCTTATGCGCAAGGCCCAGTCCATCACCGACAAGGCCTTTGCCGAGGTCCTGGGCCGGATTCGGCCCGGCATGACCGAGCTGGAGCTGCAGGCCGAGCTCATCTACTGCATGTATAAGAACGGCGGCACGGGCCTGGCCTTCGATCCAATTGTGGTCTCCGGCCCCAATACCAGCCTGCCCCACGGCGTGGCCGGGGAACGGGTGATTCAGCCCGGGGACTTCGTCACCATGGACTTCGGCGCATCCTACCGGGGCTACTGCTCCGACATGACCCGGACCGTGGCTGTGGGCTACGCCACCGAGGAGATGCGAAAGGTCTATGACACGGTGCTCCAGGCCCAGACCGCGGCCATCGCCATGACCAGGGCCGGAATCCCCGGCCGGGACATCGACGCCGTGGCCCGGAACATCATTGCCGAGGCGGGCTACGGCCCTTACTTCGGCCACGGC
Organism: uncultured Oscillospiraceae bacterium; assembly: GCA_944387635.1. Lineage (GTDB taxonomy): Bacteria > Bacillota > Clostridia > Oscillospirales > Oscillospiraceae > Faecousia. The sequence goes on from CALXFT010000002.1 coordinate 70,594, forward strand.
TACGGCCACAGCCTGGGCCTGGAGATCCACGAGGGTCCCAACCCCAACGCCGCCAACGCCGAGCCCATGCCTGTGGGCGCCGTGTGCTCCGCCGAGCCGGGGATCTACCTGCCCGGAAAATTCGGCGTGCGGATTGAGGACGTGACCATTTTGTTGGAAGATGGCTGTGAAGATATTACCAAGAGTCCCAAAAATTTGATCATTGTGTGAAAAAATTCGCTTACCCCCTTGAATAATTCCGCATCTTACGATAAAATATACTAGCTAGATTATTGCAAACATTCAATCCCTTCTTTTTCGGAAGGTAGACTAGGAGGACAAACAGAATGATTTCTGCAGGTGAATTCAGAAACGGTATCACCTTCGACATGGACGGCAAGGTCATGCAGGTTGTGGAGTTCCAGCACGTCAAACCCGGCAAGGGCGCTGCCTTTGTTCGGGTGAAGATGAAGAACGTCATCACCGGCGCCGTCACCGAAACCAGCTTCAACCCCACCGCCAAGTTCCCCACCGCTTACGTTGAGCGTAAGAAGATGGAGTACTCCTACAACGACGGTTCTCTGTACTACTTCATGGACCAGGAGACCTATGAGCTGGAGCCCATCGACGCTTCCGCCCTGGACGACTCCTTCAAGTTCGTCAAGGAGAACGACATCTGCACCATCATGAGCTACAAGGGCAAGGTCTTCGGCGTGGAAGTACCCAACTTTGTGGACCTGGTGGTCACCGAGACCGAGCCCGGCTTCGCCGGCAACACCGCCACCAACGTCACCAAGCCCGCCACTGTGGAGACCGGCGCTGAGGTGAAGGTACCCCTGTTCATCAACGAGGGCGACAAGATCCAGATCGACACCCGTACCGGCGAGTACCTGGGCCGTTCCAAGGCGTAAGGCAGCCGCCTGAAAAAAGGAGACTTTACTATGACCATTTCTGAAAAGTCCGCCTACCTGAAGGGCTTGATGGAGGGCCTGAGCCTGAACACCGAGTCTGACGAGGGTAAGATGATCGCAGCCATTGTGGATCTGCTGGGCGATGTGGCCAAGCGGGTCACGGACATTGAGGAGACCACCATTGCCATCTCCGATGAGCTGGACGAGATCGAAGAGGATCTGGACGCCATCGAGGACTTCATCATGGATGAAGAGGACGATTACGATGACTTTGGCGACTTTGACGAGGACTTTGACGAGGACTTCGACGAGGAGCCGGAGGAAGGTTTCGACTACGGCGACGAGGACACCACCATCTACGAGGTGGAGTGCGCCTGCGGCAACATCATCGACTTTGACGAAGAGACCCTGGAGTCGGGCAGCATCGTATGTCCCAACTGCGGAGAGACCCTGGAGTTCTCCTTTGAGGACGAAGGCGAGGACGAGGAGTAATCCCGTTGCGTAAATCGGAGCGGCAGGCGGCGACGCCTGCCGCTTTTGCTGCCTGGCCGGAATTGGCAGGGCTGTATAAAGCTGCCTTTTGCCGGGAAAACTTTCCGGGTAAGGAGGCGGTAACGTATGGTAAAAGGCGTTTCCAGGCAGGTCATCGTGGTCCAGTCTCCGGACCCGAAGCTCTTTGACCAGGCCATTTTCATTCTCAAGGACGATGCCGTGGGAGAAGGGATCACCGACGAAAAGCTGCTCCAGGAGGCCCGTAAGGCCATCCGGGGGCCGGAGCGGCAGGGGAAGCAGCGGCGGCTGTACCTCTGCGGCCCCGTGTGGGCCGCCGGCGGCGCCCTGGCGACGGGTATGGTCTGGCTGCTGACCTGGCTGTTTTAGAAATTCCCGGAGAACCACCGGACAGAAAGAGAGAACTATGAACATCGGAAATCTGACAATGGAAAATCCCCTGATCCTGGCCCCCATGGCGGGGGTCACGGACTGGGCCTTCCGCACGGTCTGCGCCGGACTGGGGGCGGATATCACCGTAACCGAGATGGTGTCCTCCAGGGCGCTGGTATACCGGGACAAGAAGAGCGCCAAGCTCCTGCGGAAGAACGCGGGCAGCCTCTGCGGCGCCCAGATCTTCGGAAACGATCCCCAGATCATGGCGGAAGGCGCCCGGCTTGCCCTGGAGATATCCGGCTGCGACTTCATCGACATCAACATGGGCTGCCCCATGCCCAAGATCGCCGGCTCCGGCGACGGCTGCGGCCTGATGCGCACGCCGGAGCTGGCCGGAGACATCGTCAGGGCAGTGGTGAGGGCCGTGGACGTACCCGTCACCGTCAAGTGCCGCCTGGGCTGGGACAAGGGCAGCATCAACGTGCTGGACTTTACCAAGCGGATGGAGGACTGCGGCGCGGCCATGATAACGGTCCACGGCAGGACCCGGGCCATGCTCTACTCCGGCGTTGCCGACTGGGATACCATCGGCAAGGTCAAGCGGCAGCTGTCCATTCCGGTGATTGCCAACGGGGACATCACCGGCGGCGAGGCGGCGGTCCGCTGTCTCAAGCGCACGGGAGCAGACGGGCTCATGATCGGAAGAAGCGTCTTTGGAGATCCCTGGATTTTCCAGGAGGTCCGGGCCGCGCTGAATGGGGAGGAATACCCCGGCCGCCCGGTTCTGAAGGACCGGATCGGCGTGGCCCTGGAGCAGTTCCGTCTGGCGGAAGAAGACCACGGGGAGCACATTGCCTGCCTGGAGGCCAGAAAGCACTTCGCCTGGTACTTACGGGGAGTTCCCCACAGCGGCTGCTACAAAAAGCAGATCACCTCCCTGACCACCATGGAGGATATTTACCGGGTAGCCAGGGACGTGGTAAGAGATCTGAGGTAGTCTCCGGAAAAACTGCCTGAGCCGCGGAATTCCATACGGCACAGCAGCGCCAAACGCCGGAAATGTCCGGTGTTTGGCGCTGTTTCCTGACCGGAAAGCAGGCTCATATGTGCTCCCGGCACAGGTCCAGAAAGGCCTCCATGGCGGGGCTGATCCACTTGTTCTTGTGATGGGCGCATACGGCCTGGATGGTTCCGTGGGCGATCTCCGTTGGGATTCGGACCAGGGTTCCCCGGGCCAGATCCTCCGCCACCACAAAGGACGGAAGGCAGGTCACGCCCAGATTGCTCTTCACCAGATTCAGGATCGTTGGAATGCTCCACAGCTCCAAGGTATCGGCCAGGGTGATGGACCGGCGGGTGAGATAATCTTCGAAGATCTGCCGGAAAATGCAGGTCGGCTCGTTGATCAGGAAGGAAACGCTCAGCTGCCGGTCCGGCGTGATAAAGTCCGGGAAGCGCTCCGCGGTTTCCGGGGAGGCCACCAGCTCGATGGGATATTCTCCCAGCGGACAGGCCGTCAGATTCCCAAGACCGCCTACGTCGGAATAGAACACGCCCAGATCCAGTTCCCCGCACAGCAAAGCGTCCCGAATGTCACAGCAGCTCATGGAGCGCAGATGCAGACGGGTGTTGGGAGCCAGCCGGTGAAAGGCATCCACCACGGCGGGGAGCCGGTAGCACAGGAGAGTCTCGCCCACGCCGATGGACAGCTCTCCGTGAAAGGCGGCCAAGTCGCTCTGAACGCAGTGCAGCCGCTCAACCGACTGGAACACCTGGTTTACATAGGGGATCAGCATCTTTCCCGCCTGTGTCAGAACCATGTTCCGGCCTGTTTTCTCAAAGAGCTTCACGGACAATTCCTGCTCCAGCTGGGAGATCTGGAAGGTGATGGCGGACTGGGAATAGGACAGCTGCCGCGCCGCCTTGGCAAAGCTGCCGGTCTGTACGATGACCCGGAAGGTGTTCAGATGATTCAGGTCCATGGTTTCCTCCAATCCTTCAAAAAAATTGAAGCGACTTTTCTTTTACTTCAAATTGATTTTATGGTTCCTTTGGGTTATTATATATCCAGAGCATGAAAAACACAACCTGCTGGAGGAATGTTTATGGTAACACTGGAACTTGCGAAGCCCCAGATGCTGAAAGACTGCTATGAGATCGTGGACATGGGCCGGGAATTTCAGAAGGCCCAGGGCTTTACCCAATGGACGAAGGACTATCCCAACCTGGAGACCATCCGTCAGGATATCCGGGAGGGGAAGGGCTATGTGGTCATGGCGGAGGACAGAATCGCCGGATACATGTGCGTGGACTTTGACGGAGAACCTGCTTATGAGCACATTGACGGTAAGTGGCGGGCGGAGCTGCCCTACGCCGTGGTCCACCGGATGGCCTTCCATCCGGATTTCCGGGGCCGGGGGCTCACGGGGACAACCTTCTCTCTGATCGAGGAACTTTGCCGCCGCAAGGGCGCCGGCTATCTCCGGGCGGATACGGACTTTCCCAACAAGCGGATGCAGCATGTGCTGCAAAAGTGCGGCTTTGTCCACTGCGGCACGGTGATCTTCCAGGGCAGCGGAAAGCTGGCCTATGACAAGCTGTTCTGACCAAAATAGGAAATTGCCCCCATAAGAGACGGGAATGCTCCGTCTTTTATGGGGGCTGCCTTATGTTGACATCGCCCTGGGGCGCCGGACTGCCCATAGCCCAATGAGCCTGCCGTGGAACGCGGGCGGAACCGGGCATGGACAGCGGGAAACCGTCAGGTTTCCGCCTTCCGCAGCCGTTCCACCACGCTGGAGCCGGCTGCCTGGCCATACAGCAAAGAGGGAATGGCCCATCCCAGAAGGGCGAAGACCGGCAGGGCCGTCAGTACCGGCCAGATGGTGAAGTCTGCCCGGATGAACCAGAACATCCGCTCCAGGAGCCCGGCCGCCAGGGGGGACAGGATCAGAGAGCCGGCCAGGGCCAGAGCGGCCGAGGCGAAGGCGTAGAACAGCCCTTCCCAGATCAGCATGGCTTTCAGCTGCCTGGCGGTCATGCCCACCGCCTGGAGCACCGCGAACTCCCGCTGCCGGGACAGAATGCCGGTCATGATGGCGTTGAAGAAGTTCAGGACCCCCACAACGCCGATGATGGCGCACAGCAGGCCGCCCAGGATCAGGAACATGGATTGGAAGCGGGGAGACCTTGGCGGCCAGTCTTCCAGGACGGGCGCAGGACAGGAGCACCGTAACCAGAGCAAACACCGCCGCAAGCAGGAAGATCACAGGGCTGGCGCTGATGGCGACGCTATCCTTCACATTCGCATAAAGCTCCCTCCTCAGCTTCGGTTGACGATGCGCCCGTCCTCGATGCGGATGATCCGGTCCGCCATCTGGGCGATCTCCTCGTTGTGGGTGATCATGACCATGGTCTGGGAGAAGGTCTGGGCAGAGACCTTCATGAGGCTCAGTACGTCCAGGCTGGTTTTGGAGTCCAGGTTGCCCGTGGGCTCGTCGGCCAGGATGATGGCGGGGGCGGCGGCCAGAGCACGGGCAATGGCCACCCGCTGCTGCTGGCCCCCGGAGAGCTGATTGGGCAGGGCCTCCAGACGCTCCTCCAGACCCAGGGTGTGAAGGATCTGGTCAAGAAAGGGCTTTTTCACCGGCCGGCCGTCCAGCTCGATGGGCAGGACGATGTTCTCGTAGACGTTGAGCACCGGCACCAGGTTATAGGACTGGAAGACGAAGCCGATCTTCCTGCGCCGGAAAATGGTCAGGGCCTCGTCCTTCAGCGAAAAGATGTCCTGAGCGTCCACGGTGACGGAGCCGGAGGTGGGCCGGTCCAGTCCGCCCAGCATGTGCAGCAGGGTGGACTTGCCGGAGCCGGAGGTACCCACAATGGCCACAAATTCCCCTTTGGACACCGTCAGATCCACGCCGTCCAGGGCTCGGACCGCGTTTTCTCCGGAGCCGTAGACCTTTCTCAGGTCTCTTGCCTGTAAAATTTCCATTTGGTTTTCCTCCATAAAAAATCTGTATGTATGCCAAGGACGTGCCTTCCATACATACAGATCATCTCACAGAATCCTTTCCAGAATCTTTCCGGGAGAGGGTCCACGCTTACAGTTCTGAAAGATTTGTCACGGTTTCGGCAAAAAGACCGAGAAGACGGACCCATTGCCGGGGGTGGAGGCGACTTTGATATAGCCGCCCTGATCCTGGAGGATTCGGCGGGCCAGGTACAGACCGATCCCCACGCCCGGCTGATCCTCCCCGGCTGCGCCCCGGTAAAACCGGGAGAAGATCTTCGCCTGCTCGCTTTCCGGAATCCCAACGCCGGTGTCCCGGACGTCGATGCGGGCAAACATCTCGTAGCCCGTGACCGACAGGACGACGCCGCCCTGCCGGGTGTATTTGACGGCGTTGTCCACCAGGTTCCCCAGGGCCTCCGCCGTCCACTTGGGATCGAAGACGGCGCGGATATCCGTTTCCTTCAGCTCCAGGGTCAGGCCCTTTTCCGCGGCCAGGGGGGCGAACTGGGCGGCGGCCGCCTCCAGCATAGGCTGCAAAGGGCCGGGCCTGGGAACAGGGACGACGATGCCGTTTTCCAGCCGGGACGTCTTTACGAGAGCGTCGATGAGGAAGCGAAGCTTTTCCGACTGCTCATACAGCTGCTGCCCATACGCCCTGGCCGGCGGAGGCAGCGTCTGCTCCATCAGCAGTTCGCTGTACAGCAGCAGATTGGCAATGGGGGTCTTGGTTTGGTGGGAGATGTCCGAGACCAGGGATTGAATCTTGTCCTTCTCCAGAGCCACGTTCCGGGCGGAAATGGCGGAGGCGGAGAGGTAGTGGGCAAACCGGGTCTCCAGGGCGGACAGGCGGCTTTCGTCGAAGGCGGTCTCGGAAAAGCTGCCCGCCGCCGCGGCGTCCAGCATGGCTTCTATGGAGGTCAGGATCTTCTTGGTCTTTCGGCGGTTCCAGATCAGGGCCAGGGCGCAGACCAGCCCGAAAATATATCCGGCCTTATCCATGCTCTTTCACCCAGGTGTAGCCCACGCCGTAGACGGTTTTGATGACGTCCTGGGCGCCCAGCTTGTCCCGCAGACGCTTGACCGTGACGGAAAGGGCGTTCTCATCCACGTACTCCGCGCCGTCGGTCCAGATCCGGTCCACCAGCACCGACCGGGGGAGGACGGCGCCCCGGTTCTCTGCCAGCAGGCGCAGAAGCTTTTGCTCGGTCTTGCTCAGTTCCACCTGCGCTTCCCCGGCGTAGAAGACCATGTTTGTAAAATCGAAGCGGAAGCGGCCCAGTTCCAGAACGGCGGCTTTTCCGTATCCGGCCCCACGCAGCCGGGCGTTCACCCTGGCCCGGAGCACGGACAGGGAGAAGGGCTTGGTGATGTAGTCGTCGGCTCCCTGGTCCAGTCCCTCCACCACGTCCATGTCCGTATCCTTTGCGGTCAGCAGAATTACCGGGAGGCCGGGGGCCTGGGCCTTGACCTCCCGCAGCAGCTCCAGGCCGCTGCCGTCGGGCAGGTTGATGTCCAGCAGGATCAGGGAGGGCAGTCCGCACAGCAGCTGCGCCCGGGCGCAGGACAGACCGGGACAGGCGATGACCTGCCTCCGCTGGTCCTGGAGGGCTTTGCAAAGCCCTTGACTCAGGGCCTTGTCATCTTCAACGATCAAAATTTGCTCCATAGGATAACCTCCTTGCCTTCCGGAGTTCTTGAGAAACATTATACGGCATCGGACGCCGTCTGGCAAGAGGCGGAGCGGAGGGAGAAATTGCCGCTGATAATTTCGAAGCGCCTCCACACCCTAGAGTAGAGGTGAGGCTATGAAGCGGCTTGCGGTTCTGTCCATATTGCTGCTGCCCATGCTGGTCCTGACCGCGGAGGCCGGGACCATCCGGTGGGTGGACTTTGACGTACCCTATGAATCCCTGGAGTATGCCCTGGAGCAGGATGTGGACAGCTTCGAAAAGGAGAAGCACATTTCCTGGATTGACATTCTGGCCCTGGCCGCCTGCCGAACCGGGGGAAAGTGTCCCCTGGCTTCGGTGAAGAAGGCCGCCGCGGATCTGGCGGAGGACCGGTCGGCGGAGGAGCTGCTGGGGGAGCTGTACCAGTACTATGACTATTACCACCGGGCCTACACCGCCGTTCTGGGGGGACTGGTGGGAAGCTATGCCATTGAAAAGGACGGTCAGTGGGTCCCCGCCTATGGCCTGAAGGCCTTTTCTCCCATTGCGGCCGGGTACGGCTACAGCCACTGTGACGATTTCGGCGTGGCCCGGTCCTTCGGGTTTCGCCGCAAGCACCTGGGCAACGACCTGATGGGCGGCTTGGGGACCCCCATCGTGGCCGTGGAAGGGGGCGTGGTGGAGGCCCTGGGCTGGAACCGGTACGGCGGCTGGCGGGTGGGCATCCGCTCTTTTGACAGCCGGCGCTACTACTATTATGCCCATCTGCGCAAGGACAAGCCCTTTGCCCCGGACCTGAAGGTGGGGGACATGGTCCAGGCCGGGGACCTGATCGGCTTTATGGGCAGGACCGGCTATTCCGACAAAGAGAACGTGAACAACATTGAGACCGTGCACCTGCACTTCGGTCTGGAGCTGATTTTCGACGAGAGCCAGAAGGAGTGCGATTCCGAGATCTGGGTGGACGTATACAACATTGTCCGCCTCCTGTCCCGGCACCGCAGCAGCATCCGGGGGACGGAGCGGGTGTATCCCTATGAGGACCTGGATATAGAGGAGTTTCCCTAATAATACTGATTCTCTTTTGAAATCTTCGCGTTTATCGACTTTGCGCTGCGAAAAACGCGGTTATCCGTTCCTTTCATGCAGACTTCCGTCTGGGCAGCTGCCAGGATGCTCGCGCTGCACACGAGCACCCTGCCGATTTGGCGCTTAAGGCAATACCGGCACGGAACGAGAAGCGCGCCGGGAGGGGGCCAGGGGAGGGCGGCTTTGAGAGCGGGAGCCAAGGGGATGCTTTGCCCCATCGCCTGCGGCTGGACAGCGGATCTT
>CALXFT010000003.1 GCA_944387635.1 uncultured Oscillospiraceae bacterium
GGTTCTATCTGAGCACCCGAGAAAAACGTACTGCGGTATCGACCTCTCAGTCAAAAATCAAAGATTTTTGCCAGCTCCCCTTGTGAAGGGGAGCCAAGGGGCGCGCAGGTTTCTGAGCCGGTACGTATCCTCTGCAATTTCTGTTGTTTAAAGTCGATAAGCATTTTCAAGAATAAAAAATCAGTCCTCATAGTCCGAATCGCCGTCGTCCTGGGGCGGTTCGTAGCCGGAATCGTCGTCGGGCGGCTCATAGCCGGAATCGTCCTGGGCCGGCGCGCCGCCGGAATCGGCTTGGGTAGGCTCGTAGCCGGAGTCGTCCTGGGCGGGCTCGTAGCCGGAGTCGGCTTGGGTTGGCTCGTAGCCGGAGTCGGCTTGGGTTGGCTCGTAGCCGGAGTCGTCCTGGGCGGGCTCGTAGCCGGAGTCGGCTTGGGTTGGCTCATAGCCGGAATCGTCGTCGGGGGCGTAGTCCGTGGCTCCCTCGTAGCCGCTGTCGGAATTGTCCTGGGCGCCGTAATCGCTGTCCCCGGCGGTTCCGGCGGTCTGGTCCGATTCCCCGTAGTCCGATTCTCCGTAGGCTTCCGTCTGGGCCGGCGTCACGGGAATGACCGCCTTGCCTTCGGCGCTGTGGCTGTCGGTAACGGTGATGGCGACGGACATCTTCTGCCCCAGGGTCTCGTCCAGGCGGGTGGTCAGAGACTCCGTGTGGCTGACCACCCAGCTTTGATCCTCGCCGTCCAGGGTCAGGGTGATTCTGCCGCCCTGGTGGAGGTAGCCCAGGTCCACAGCCCGCTCCACCAGCTCCTCCACAACCAGCTCCATGTCCTTCTTCTCATAGTCGTAGCCTTCGATGAGCAGATCGCCGTCGGCGTTGGCGCCCTCCAGGTCCACCACCCGGTCCCGCCGGTCCACGTCCAGGCGCACCGCCGGATTGATGGTCAGATACACCGAGCCCACGGTTCCGCCGCTCAGATTCAGCAGACCCGTCAGGACCAGAACCAGACAGGCCGCGGCCAGGGCCAGGGAGGCAGCCCAGGGGTGGCTGGGCTTCTGCTCCGGCCGGGCCATGGGGAAGACCTCCTCCACGGTCTGGCCCGGCGTATATCGAAGGTTCGCCACCTTCAGGAACCGCCCGTCCTCGTCCAGCACCGTGGCATAGCTCATGTGGCATTGCATTACCAGATATTTCACACGCGCGCCCCTCCTTTCCCCAGCACCCGGCGCAGGTGTCCGCGAATGATTTCATAGCCGTTGGTCTGAATCACCAGCATAGCCAGAATGTACTTTCTGTGCCGCTCCAGGGTCTTGCGCTCCACGCCGGAGCCCAGAGCCAGCCGGGCCATAGGCACCTTTTTCGTCCGAAGCAGCTGCTCCAGCAGTTCCCGGTCCGAGGCGGCCCAGCGGATGGCCCCGGCGCAGGCCTCCAGGGTCCGGGCCTGCCGGGGGCAGTTGTCCGCGATGTCCGAGAAGCTTAAGCCGAAGGTGGCCAGCACGCCCCCCAGCTCCAGGATCTCCTGGCGGGCGGCCTCCCGGTGGGCGGACTCGTCGAACCGGTCCGTGCCGTCCTCCAGCATGTCCATGAGGGACGCGCCCTCCTCGGAGATGGGGGCATCCAGGGACACCTGGTCCTGATGCCGTGCCTCCCGGCGGGCGTAGTCCGTCAGGCGGCTGCGGATCACCAGGGAGGCATAGGGCAGAAAGGCGCCCTTCACCGGCGAATAGCTCTCCATGGCCTCGTGAAAGGCGATCATGGCAATGCTGTTTTCGTCGTCCTGCTCCGTACAGAACCGGCCCAGAAATTTGGAGGCCTCGGCCCGGATGAAAGGCAGGTAGTCCCGGATCAGGTCCTCCGCCTTCCGCGTATCGTGCCTGGCCGCCATGACCCGCCTGGCAATCCCATGTCGCTGTTCCATACGCCCCCTCCTCTGCAACTATAGAATACGGGCCACGCCGAAAAAAACCGGGGCCGCCCGTAAAATTTTTTCTGATTTACCAAAATATACAATACCCCATTGATGGAAAAGCCGCAATCATATTCCCGTCAAGAGAATGTAAAGAATCTGTAAGGCGCCCCGCCCTTGGCTCCCCCCGCGGGGTAAGCGAAACGCAGTCGCGGCGGGCAGCTGTCGCAAATCTATGATTCGCGACTGAGAGGGGTCGGGGAGCACTTCCCGCTGTCTCAGCACTTAACAAAAACGCGGTGCGGTAATAACCTCTCAGTCACCGTCCGCTTCGCTCCCGGCGCCAGCTCTCCTTTCAGGAAAGCCAAGGGGCTGGCGGTGGTCGAAACACCGCGGGTTTACCTTACGCTTCTATGCCGCATAACGATCATTCTGGCAGCGCCGCGAGGCTGCATGGGTTCAGCTCCCGACGCCTTCCTTCCAAACAAGAAAAAGCCGCCTCATAGGGCGGCCTTTTCTTGTCTGGAGCAGGGTACGGGAATCGAACCCGCCTTCACGGCTTGGGAAGCCGTTGTATTACCGATATACGAACCCTGCGTCGGTATGCAGTATTATAGCATAGCCGATTGGAAAATTCAAGTCCTTTTTGTCACGGATGGGCTTCACAAATTGAACTGGGCCGAGTCGAAGGTGATCTTTACATGGTAAGCACGCTTCCCTTCGTCATTCATCCCCGCCTCCACCGCGGCGGTGATGGCCTCCTCCCGGCCCTGCAGGTCGCTGGGCAGCGCCACGTCGAAGACCAGGTTCCGGTGCCGCTTCCCTTCCACCACCCGGAAGTCGTGGAGGGCCAGCCGGGAATCCTGCTCCCGCAGCAGCCGGGCGCAGCGGTCTCTCAGGGCGTTCAGCTCCGGGTCGTCGGTGACAACGGGGTCGTAGTGGATTACCAGCTGGACGTTGTGGCTGCGCAGGCACTCGCGCTCCATGTCGTCAATGCGCTCATGGCACTCCAGCGGGTCCTCCCGGCAGTCCATCTCCACATGGAGGCTGGCGAACCGCTTCCCCGGTCCGTAGTCGTGGACCATCAGGTCATGGTATCCCAGGACCTTGGGCTGCTGCTCCACATAGTCCACGATCTTCTGCCGAAGCTCCGGGTCCGGGCTCTCGCCCAGAAGGCTGGAGACCGTCTGCATGGTCATATCCCAGCCCCCCTTGAGGATGAACACGGCCACCCCCAGTCCGAAAAAGCCGTCCAGAGGGATCTGAAGCCACCGCTCCCCCAGGGCCGCCAGGAGTACGGCTGTGGTGGACAGGCAGTCGTTTCGGCTGTCGGCTGAGGCGGCGGCCAGGGCGGTGGAATCGATCATCCGGCCCAGCCTTTTGTAAAACCGGCTCAGCCAGAATTTCACCAGAATGGACCCGGCCAGCAGTCCCAGAGCCAGGACCGAGAAGGTCACGTGGGTGGGATTGAGGATCTTCTTCACGGAGTTCCAGGCCAGCTCCAGACTCACCACCAGCACCAGCACGGAGACCCCCAGGGCGCTTAAGTACTCCGCCCGGGCGTGGCCGTAGGGGTGCCGCTCGTCGGCGGGCTTTTCCGCCATGCGGAAGCCCAGCAGGGTCATAATGGAACCGGAGGCGTCGAAGAGGTTGTTCATGGCGTCGGCGGCGGCGGCCAGGGAGCCGGTGAGAATCCCCGCCAGAAGCTTCACGGCGAACAGCAGCAGATTGCAGCCGATGCCCACGGCGCCGCTGAGACTGCCCACGGCGGTACGGTCCGAAGGGTCCTTGACAAACAGGCGAAGCAGCAGATCGGTCATCACATTACCTCCCAAAACAGGCGGAAAAGGGACTCTACCGGCGGTAGAGTGGGAGATTCTACCCAAAGTAGGCTCCTCTCCCCGGCGGTTTCTCCGGAAAACACGTGACATTTGGCCTCATTTGATGTATGATAGAAAAGAATTCAACGCGGGGCCATCGTTTCCCGTGATTATACCATGGCAGCCCCTGGCTGTCCAGCATATTTTTGGAGGCGATTTCCATGTATCAAATTATTACCGATTCCACCTGTGACTTCCCTGACCAGATGTACGCGGAGCTGGATCTTGTAAAAGTACCTCTGACTGTGGAGTTCCGGGGAGAGCTCCGGGACGACGAGAACAACGACAATCTGAAGAACCTCTATGACGCCCTGGCCGCCGGGGAAGTGGCCAAGACCTCGGCGGTCAACCCCGACCGCTGGGCCAAGGCCATGGAGCCCTGTCTGGAAAGCGGCAGGGACGTGCTGGTCCTGGCCTTCTCCTCGGGCCTGTCCACCACCTACCAGTCCGCGGCCATTGCCGCCGAAGAGCTGCGGGAGAAGTACCCGCAGCGGAAGATCCTGGTGGTGGACACCCTGGCGGCCTCTCTGGGCGAGGGGCTGCTGGTGTGGTACGCCTGCCAGAAGCGGGACCAGGGAATGTCTCTGGAGGAAGTACATGCCTGGGTGGAGGAGAACAAGCTCCATCTGTGCCACTGGTTCACCGCCGATGATCTGATGTACCTGAAGCGGGGCGGCCGGATCAGCGCGGCCACCGCCGTGGTGGGCACCATGCTGCAGATCAAGCCCGTGCTCCACGTGGACGACGAGGGCCATCTGATCAACATGGCCAAGGCCCGGGGAAGGCGGGCCTCCATCGACGCCCTGGCCAAGCAGGTGGGCGTCCTGGGCCAGAACTGGGACAACGAGACCATGTTCATCTCCCACGGCAACTGCCCCGAGGACGCGGCCTATCTGGAGCGGCAGCTGCGGGAGAAGTACGGGGTGAAGAACGTGATAATCAGCTACGTGGGCGCGGTCATCGGCTCCCACACCGGCCCCGGCGTCCTGGCCCTGTTCTTCCTGGGCGACCATCGGTAAGGCGCAAAGAGGAACAGGCAGATTTCTTAAAGTGAATAAAGAGGCAGAGGCGAAACGGTAAGCCTCTGCCTCCTTTTTACGCCCCGGCAGCCCAGGAAAGCCGCCGGGGCGTTCTTCAATTCAGGCGCAGAATGTCGCTGAAGTAAATTTCCGTCCCGTCTTCCAGCTCCATGCCCTGACAGTGACGGTGGAACTTCTTTACCCGGCCTGTGACGGTGACGTAGGCGCCCCCTTCCTTCCGCGGGTCCTGAAGGAAGTAGGTCACGGTCACCGGCGGGGCCTCCTTTCCCAGGGACTCCAGACGGCGCAGCTTCCGGTCCAGTTCCTCCTTCACGCTCTCGTCCAGCTCAATCCGCCGCTGGGTCAGCCGGGCCGTCTCCTTCAGCGCTTCGTCGTAGCCCGAAAGCGCCGCGAAGGGACTGAACTGGGCCGCCCGGTCCGTCAGGGGCATCCGGGGATGCCGGGCTGAGGTGGGATGGGGCAGGCCGATGATGTCGTCGTAGTTTCCGCTCATGCCTTGTGTCCTCCGATCTGTTCGTTCCGGTCCCGGGCCGTGGCCCCCTCTTCCAGGTTCATGGCCTTTAATATGGCGTTTTTGCCGAATCTGCGCTTGATGTCCAGCATGGCCGTCTGAATTTTGCGCTCCTTCTCCAGGGCGGCGGCCTGGCGGGCCCGGGCTTGTTCCAGGGCGGCGTAGTCTGTGAACAGGTCCAGCTGCTCCGGCTCCCGGGGCTGCTCCAGCACCGCCCGGGACTGGACATGGCAGGCGGTGACGTTGAGCCGCCGGACCAGAAGCTCCGGCTCCACGATCCGGTCGTACAGCTGTCCCAGCCGCTCCAGAATCAGCCGGGTGGAGGAGGTGGGTCCCTCCAGATTCACGGTGCCGTGGGCGTGCTTCGGGATCTGGCGGCCGTAGGGGTCCCGGGTCACCGGCCCCCGGTAGTTCCGGTCTGTCAGATTCTGGGCGTCGTAGCCCACGGTCAGAGTCAGCTGGTCCGTGACCAGGCCCTTTTCCACCAGGTCCAGGGCCAGCCGGTCCCCCATCTCCAGCAGGACCAGCCGGGCCTTCCCGGCGGTGTAGGGACAGTGGAGGACCTGGCCGGAGCCAAGACTGCTGCTGGCGGGCCGGTAGGCCCGGATGTGGGCCATGGCGCAGGGCTCCCAGCCCCAGGCGTGGTCGATGAGCAGCTCGGCGTTGACCCCGAAGAGCTTGTACAGAAGCTCCTCGTTGTAAAATTCGTCCTCCCGGCCAATGGAGCACCGAGCCACGTCCCCCATGGTCATAAGCCCGTGCTTTTCCAGCTTGGCGGCGTAGCCCCGGCCCACCCGCCAGAAGTCCGTCAGGGGCCGGTGGTCCCACAGCTGCCGCCGGTAGGACATCTCGTCCAGAACCGCGACGCGGACCCCGTGTTCGTCCGGGGGAATGTGCTTGGCCTCGATGTCCATGGCCACCTTGGCCAGATACAGATTGGTCCCCACCCCCGCGGCGGCGGTGATCCCGGTTTCGGCCAGGACCGCCAGAATCAGCTTCCGGGCGAAGCCTTTCCCGTCGGTTTTGTACAGGTTCAGGTAGGGGGTAGCGTCGATGAAGACCTCGTCGATGGAGTAGACGTGGATATCCTCCGGGGCCACATAGCGCAGGTAGATCTCGTAGATTTTGGCGCTGGTCTCCAGATACAGGGCCATCCGGGGCTTGGCTGTGATAAAGTCCAGGGCCAGGCCGGGGTCGGACCGGACCTGGCTGTCGTCGTCGGAGCGGCCGGAGAATTCCCGCAGGCCGGACCGGGCCAGCCGCAGCTGGTTGACCTCCCGGACCTTCCGGACCACCTCGAAGAGCCTGGCCCGGCCGGAGATGCCATAGGCCTTCAGGGACGGGGACACCGCCAGGCAGATGGTCTTCTCGGTCCGGCTCTCGTCGGCCACCACCAGGTTGGTGGTCAGCGGGTCCCGGAACCGCTGGATGCACTCCACGGAGGCATAGAAGGATTTTAAGTCAATGGCGAGATAGGTTCTGGTTTCCATTTTGCGCCTCCGTTTCCCAATGTCAACCTGCGGTTCGTACAGAAGGAATTGCTGTTTCAGCGGACAATATCAAAGCCGAACGCGGCGGGTGACGGGAATGATCCGCACGCCTCCTATGGAGCCGCCCAGGGCCTGGGGTCCCGGGCGGCTTATTTTTTTGTACGCGCGGCGGCTGGAGAAACGCTTCGGAAAGCGTCAGCTTTACGCGCGGCATTTCGATCACAGCCAGGCCCTTGGCTCTCCTTTTAAGGAGAGCTGGCACCGGGAGCGAAGCGGACGGTGACTGAGAGGTCGTAGCCGCACCGCGTTCTTCCTGAAGTGCCGCGGTGGAGGGAAGTGCTCCCTGACCCCTGCCTGGGGCGGGCGGGGAATATTCGAACATATATTTTATTATACCACAGTTCCCTGGTTTTGAACAGAGGGAAATCGCCGGAAAAGGGAGGAAATCCGTATTGACGGAAAGGTCCTTTTGTAATATGATGGACACAGCAAAAAAAAACGGAGGGATCTGTGTGGAAGTTCGGAACGTGGATCTGTATGAGGCCTTTGGCATGGAGCGCCGGGGGGCTGCCGGGGGGCGCCTGACCTGCATGACCTGGCGGCCCTTGGAGGAGGCCGGGGTGGGGCGGGAGAGTCCCGCGGTGCTGATTCTCCCCGGCGGCGGCTACTGCATGACCTCGGAGCGGGAGGCCGAGGCCGTGGCCCTGCAATTTTCGGCTCTGGGGTATCAGACCTTTGTTCTGGCGTACTCCTGCGCCCCCAGCGTCTTTCCCACAGCCCTGCGGGAATGCGCCATGGCCATGACCTATATCCGCCGCAGCGCCAAGGACTTCGGAGTCATTCCCAACATGGTGGCCGCCGTGGGCTTCTCCGCCGGCGGACACCTGTGCGGCACCCTTGGCACCCTCTACGACAGCCCGGAGGTGGCGGACATCGCCCCGGCGGAGTGGATTCGGCCCGACGCCCTGGGCCTGAGCTATCCCGTGGCCGTGTCCTGGGGCTCCACCCACGAGGGCAGCTTCCAGGCCCTGTGCGGCGAGAACCGGGACCTGCGCAGCCGCCTGTCCCTGGAGAAGCTGGTCCGGCCGGACATGCCTCCGGTGTTCCTGTGGCACACCCGGGACGACGGCGCCGTGCCGGTGCGCAACAGCCTGATCCTGGCCCAGGCCATGGAGGAAAAGGGCGTCAGCTTCGCCCTGCACATCTACCGCAGCGGCCCCCACGGGGTGTCCCTGGCCAACGAGCTGGTGTACCCGGCCAACCATCCCCCGGTGTGCAGCCGGGACGTTTCCGGGTGGCAGCGGGCCATGGCGGACTTCTGGGCTGAGTGCGGCTTCGCCTGCCGGGACCGGGGCGGCCCCCTGTGACCGGAGAAGGACCTTTACCCAAGAATACGGATACTATATATTAAGGAGCGTTATACATTATGAAATATCAGATTTCCTTCCGTCAATACCGCTGGATCGACCTGGGCTTCCTGCTGGCCATGATGATGGGCTCCCAGGTCCTGCTCCGGGAGGCCTGGGGCGCGGTGCTGCCTGGGATGGTGGACACCCTGTCTCCCGTGGCCGCCGTCACCGCCATGGGGATGATGCGCTGGGGCGGCATCGCCGCCATCTACGCCGTTCTGGGCGGCCTGTTCTTCGCGGCCGTGATCGGGGCAGGAGCGGAGACCTTTGTGATCTACGGCGTGGGAAATCTGGCGGCCGCGGGGGCTGTGCTCCTGATCCGCGGCCTGGGCAAGGGACGCATTCGGGGCAGCTGGCTTTGGACCATGGTCCTGGGCCTGTGCGTGCAGGGGCTGATGCTCCTGGGCCGGGCCATTACGGCGGCCTGCCTGGGCGGCTCCATGGCCGAATGTCTGGGCCTGATCACTGCCGACGCCCCCTCCCTGGTCTTCACCGCCCTGGTGCTCTTGCTCCTGGGCCGGGTGGACGGCATGCTGGAGGATCAGAAGGAATACATCCGCAGGAAGCAGGGAGAAACCTGAGGCAATGGTGAAGCCGTAAGGACCCGCGGAACATTTCCCCACCGGGGCCTCCCCTTATGGTATACGATAAGGTATAATCATAAGGGGAGGCGTTTTTTATGGTCGGGCGGGAATCCCAAAAGCTGAAAACAGCCCAACAAATCGCAATAAAAAACGGCTGGATTACCAAAACCAAGGGAATCCGGCCGAATTTATTTTATGCGCGTTTTCTTGAAAGCGCTGTTTTGATACTATCTCTTGATTAAATGTCCATGCGGCGTACAGCGCCACCAAAAATGAAAGTCATTAAAAATGTTTAAATTTTGCCGTTGTTTTAGAGGCTTTCACAGTAAATCTTTAAATTCTTATCGACTGTTTACGCAGCAGAAAACGCAGATATCCGTTGCTTCTATGCAGACTTCCGTCTGGGTACCTGCCAGGATGCTTACGCTCCACACGGTCACCCCGCCGATTTGGCGCTTAAGGCAATACCTGCACGAAACGAAAAGCGCGCCGGGAGGGGTCCAGGGGAGGGCGGCTTTGAGAGCGGGAGCCAAGGGGCGAGCGGGTTTCTGAGCCGGTACGTATCCTCTGCAATTTCTGCTGTTTAAAGCGGATAAGCATAATCAAGAATATCGTATAAGACCGATTTGCGGAATACTTCTCGACTGCGGCCTCCCCTTATGATATACTATACAAAGTATGCAATCATGAGGGGAGGCATTTTTCATGGGTGAGCGGGAATCCCAAAAACCGAAAACACATATTTGCGTGGGCCTGTTGGCCCATGTGGACGCGGGGAAGACCACCCTCAGCGAGGCTTTGCTCTATACCGCCGGGGCCAAGCGGACCCTGGGGCGGGTGGATCACGGGGACGCCATGCTGGATACCCACGCGCTGGAGCGGGCCAGAGGGATCACCATCTTCTCCAAGCAGGCCCTGCTTCAGACCGGGGACCTGGACGTGACGATCCTGGACACCCCCGGCCACGTGGACTTCGCCGCCGAGACCGAGCGGACCCTGGCCGCCATGGACTGCGCCGTGCTGGTCATCAGCGGCTCCGAAGGCGTCCAGGCCCACACCCTGACCCTGTGGCGGCTCCTGGAACGCCGGGGCCTGCCCACCTTCCTCTTCATCAACAAAATGGACCTGGCCGGGGCGGACCGGGCCGCCGTCCTGGCCCAGCTCCAGAGCCAGCTGTCCGCGGCCTGCGTGGACTTCCAGGAGCCGCCGGAGCGGATCGCGGAGGCTGCCGCCCTCTGCGACGAGGCCCTTCTGGAGAGCTACCTGGCCGCCGGCACGGTCACCCAAGGGAACCTGCGGGGGCTGGCGGCCGAAAGGAAGCTCTTCCCCTGCGTCTTCGGCTCCGCCCTGAAGCTGGAGGGGGTCCGGGACCTGCTGGACCTGCTGCGCCGCTTCGCCCCCCGGATCACCTGGCCCCAAGCCTTCGCCGCCCGGGTGTACAAGATCTCCAGAGATCCCCAGGGGACCCGGCTGACCTGGCTGAAGATCACCGGCGGCAGCCTGAAGGTCCGGGATCTGATATGTTATGTCAATCACTCTGGGGAGCCGGTTCAGGAGAAGGCCCTGCGGCTGCGCCGGTACAGCGCGGACAAGTTCACCGCCCTGGAGGAAGCCCCCGCCGGCATGGCCGTGGCCGTGGAGGGGCTGACCCAGACCTGGGCCGGCCAGACCCTGGGGGCGGAACCGGAAGGACAGGACTGGGCTATGGAGCCGGTGATGACCTACCGGGTGAACCTTCCCGCCGGGGCGGACCCGGCCCAGGTTCTGCCCCGGCTGCGGCAGCTGGAGGAGGAGGACCCCCAGCTGCGGCTGCAGTGGGAGAACGGGCAGATCCAGGCGCGGATCATGGGCCGGGTCCAGCTGGAGATCTTCCGGAGTCTGGTGAAGCAGCGCTTCGGCCTGGATGTTACCCTGGAGGACCCCCGGATCTTCTATAAGGAGACCATTGAAAATACCGTAGAGGGCGTGGGCCATTACGAGCCCCTGCGCCACTATGCCGAGGTTCACCTGCTTCTGGAGCCTCTGGCGCCGGGGTCCGGCCTGGTCTTTGACACGGTGTGTCCCACGGACGTGCTGGAGGCCGGCTATCAGCGGCTGGTCCTGACCCACCTGGCCGAGAAGGTCCACCGGGGCGTTCTCATGGGGGCGCCCCTGACCGACGTGAAGATCACGCTTCTGGTGGGCAAGGCCCATCTGAAGCACACCGAGGGCGGCGACTTCCGCCAAGCCACCTACCGGGCGGTGCGCCAGGGCCTGATGCAGGCGAAGTCCCGGCTCCTGGAGCCCTGGTACGCCTTTACCCTGACATTGCCCACGGAGCAGATCGGCCGGGCCATTACGGACATCCGGGCCATGGGCGGGGAGTTTGGGGCGCCTGAGGCCGGAGGGGCCGTGTCCACCCTGTCGGGCCTGGTTCCCGCCTCGGAGCTGAAGGACTACGCCGACACCCTGGCGGCCTACACCCAGGGCAGGGGCCGGCTCCAGCTGACCCTTCAGGGCTACCGGCCCTGCCACGACCAGGAGGCGGTGGTTTCCGCGGCGGGCTACGATCCCGAGGCGGACCTGGACAACACCCCGGACTCCGTGTTCTGCGCCCACGGGGCGGGCTTCCTGGTCAAGTGGAATGCGGTCAGGTCCTACATGCACCTGGACAGCGGCCTGGGGCGGGAGAAGCCCCCGGCCCTGCTGACCGGGAACCTGGGGGCGGAGGACCGGGAGCTGGAGAAGATCATGGAGCGGGAGTTCGGACCCATCCGGCGGCCTCAGTACGGCGTCCGGGCCCAGGAGCGGCCGGCCGCGGAGACCGTGGTCATCCGCCAGCCCCGGGACAGGTGCCTGATCGTGGACGGCTACAACGTGATCTTCGCCATGGAGGACCTGGCGGCCCTGGCCCGGGAGGACCTGGACGCCGCCCGGAGAAGCCTCTGCGACCGGCTGTCCAGCTACGCCGGGTTCACCAAGGTCCGCCTGATCCTGGTCTTCGACGGCTACAAGCGCAAGGGAAATCCGGGGCAGAAGGAGACCTGCCGGGGCATCCAGGTGGTCTACACCCGGGAGGGCCAGACCGCCGACGCGTACATCGAGGCCCTGGCGGATCAGATCGGACAAAACTACGCCGTCCGGGTGGTCACCAACGACGCTCTGGTCCAGCTGTCCAGCTTCCGCAGCGGCGTGCTGCGCATGTCCGTCCGGGAGCTGGAGCTGGAGCTGGACCAGGCCCGGGCGCGGATGGAGGCGCATTTCGGCAGTCAGGGAGAAAAGCGGTGAAACGGGGGAATTTTTCTTTGCTTTTTCTATATTTTACGGTATAATGGTAAAAAACCTCCCCCGCCGCGGGAGGGAAGAAAAAGGGAGGAAGCGCTATGAGCCAACCGATCCAAACCAAGGACCCCAAGCTGCAGGAGAAGATTGCCAAGAGCGCCCGCCGGGACCGGAGGGTGGAGCACGTGTTCCGCCGGATTCTCCATCTGGCGGAGCTGATCCTGGCGGTGCTGACCCTGGGGGCGCTGATCGTCTGTCTGGGCCTGGAGGTGTGCAAGATGTTCCAGGACCCGGAGTACTTCACGGACGTACAGCATGTGCTGCACAATCTTCTGGCCATTGTGGTGGGCCTGGAGTTTGTGCGGATGCTCATCGACACCACCCCGGCCAACATTCTGGAGGTGCTCACCGTGGCCATTACCCGCCATGTGATTCTGAGCCACGACGACCCCTGGAGCAACCTGGCCTGCGTGGCCTGCATTGCCGGCCTGTTCGCCATCCGCCGCTTCCTGATCCGCAGCAACGAACTTCAGGAGGAAATGGTGGAGATTGACTGACGGTGCCAGCTCTCCTTAAAAGAAGAGCCAAGAGGCGGTTCAGCCGGCGGAAAAAACATAAGGCAGAGGCCGTAAATTGGGCCTCTGCTTTTTTGCGGCTTTCTTCATGCCAAGGCCCGGCGCGGAGACGGAAGGTCCCGGGGGCTACGGCAAAATTACCAGATTTCTTCGTCGGAAACCGATAATTATATACTGAAAAACACGAAATTGCTGTTTACAATCTGGAATACTTGTGGTAAAATATATCTGGTGGAAGTTGGGAATTTCCCCAGCGTCTGCCGAAATCCTTTGAAAAAGCGGCGCATTCCGCCGCATACCATATTCTTTAGGAGGTCAACCAATGGCAAACATCGATTTAACCAAATACGGCATCTCCGGCACCACCGAGATTGTCTACAATCCTTCCTACGAGCAGCTGTTCGAGGAAGAGACCAAGGCGGAACTGACCGGCTATGAGGTCGGCCAGGTCACCGAGCTGGGCGCGGTCAACGTCATGACCGGCATCTACACCGGCCGCTCCCCCAAAGACAAGTACATCGTCATGGACGCCAACTCCAAGGACACCGTGTGGTGGGATACCCCCGAGTATCACAACGACAACCACCCCATGAGCGAAGAGACCTGGGCCGCCGTCAAGGACATGGCTCTGAAGGAGCTGTCCGGCAAGCGTCTGTTTGTGGTTGACACCTTCTGCGGCACCAACCCCGACACCCGGATGGCTGTCCGCTTCATCATGGAAGTGGCCTGGCAGGCTCACTTCGTCAAGAATATGTTCATCCGTCCCACCGAGGAAGAGCTGAAGACCTTCGAGCCCGACTTCGTGGTCTACAACGCCTCCAAGGCCAAGGCCGAAAACTACAAGGAGCTGGGCCTGAACTCCGCTACCGTGGCTGCCTTCAACATCACCTCCCGGGAGCAGGTCATCCTGAACACCTGGTACGGCGGCGAGATGAAGAAGGGCATGTTCTCCATGATGAACTACTACCTGCCCCTGAAGGGCATCGCCTCCATGCACTGCTCCGCCAACACCGACATGAACGGCGAGAACACCGCCATCTTCTTCGGCCTGTCCGGCACCGGCAAGACCACCCTGTCCACCGATCCCAAGCGTCTGCTCATCGGCGACGACGAGCACGGCTGGGACGACAACGGCGTGTTCAACTACGAGGGCGGCTGCTACGCCAAGGTCATCAACCTGGACGCCGAGTCCGAGCCCGACATCTACAACGCCATCCGCCGCAACGCCCTGCTGGAGAACGTGACCGTGGATGAAAACGGCAAGATCGACTTCAACGACAAGTCCGTCACCGAGAACACCCGGGTCTCCTACCCCATCGACCACATCGAGAAGATCGTCCGTCCCGTCTCCGCCGGCCCCGCCGCCAAGGACGTGATCTTCCTGTCCGCCGACGCCTTCGGCGTGCTGCCTCCCGTGTCCATCCTGACCAAGGAGCAGACCGAGTACTACTTCCTGTCCGGCTTCACCGCCAAGCTGGCCGGCACCGAGCGGGGCATCACCGAGCCCACCCCCACCTTCTCCTCCTGCTTCGGCCAGGCCTTCCTGGAGCTGCACCCCACCAAGTACGCTGAGGAGCTGGTCAAGCGCATGGAAATGAGCGGCGCCAAGGCCTACCTGGTCAACACCGGCTGGAACGGCACCGGCAAGCGGATCTCCATTAAGGACACCCGCGGCATCATCGACGCCATCCTGAACGGCTCCATCAACACCGCTCCCACCAAGACCATCCCCATGTTCAACCTGGAGGTCCCCACCGAGCTGCCCGGCGTGGACAGCGGCATCCTGGATCCCAGAGACACCTACGCCGATCCCACCCAGTGGGAGACCAAGGCTCAGGATCTGGCTTCCCGGTTCATCAAGAACTTCGCCAAGTACGAGGGCAACGAGGCCGGTAAGGCTCTGGTTTCCGCCGGTCCCCAGCTGTAAGTTCGCCACATCGCTTTACCGCAGCCGGGGGATCTCCCCCGGCTCTTGGCGCAAAATAGCGGCCAATCCCAACCCCTTCCATTTATCCAATTTTACGGAGGTTACAATACATGGCACAAAAAGTTCAGTTTGTGGAGACTGTGCTCCGGGACGCCAACCAGTCTCTCATCGCCACCCGCCTGCCCTATGACAAGTTCGAGCCCATGCTGGAGACCATCGACAAGGCCGGCTACTACGCCATCGAGTGCTGGGGCGGCGCCACCTTTGACGTCTGCCTGCGCTACCTGAACGAGGACCCCTGGGAGCGCCTGCGCAAGATCCGGGCCAGAGTCCCCAACACCAAGCTGCAGATGCTGCTGCGGGGCCAGAATGTTCTGGGCTACTCCCACTATCCCGACGACTTCGTCAAGCTCTTCGTCCAGAAGGCTGTGGAGAACGGCATGGACATCATCCGGATCTTCGACGCCCTGAACGACGTCAACAACCTGAAGGTCGCCATGGAGGCCACCGTCAACGCCGGCGCCATCGCCTCCGGCACCATCTCCTACACCACCTCCCCGGTCCACACCCACAAAAAGTATGTGCAGATGGTCCGGGAGCTGAAGGAAATGGGCGCTTCCACCATCTGCATCAAGGACATGGCCGGCATCATGGGTCCCCAGGAGGCCTACGACCTGGTTTCCGCCATTAAGGACGCCGTGCCTGAGCTGCCCATCGACCTGCACACCCACTCCACCACGGGCCTGGCCTTCATGACCTACCTGAAGGCTGTGGAAGCCGGCTGCGACATCATCGACACCGCCATCTCCCCCTTCTCCGGCGGCACCTCTCAGCCCGCCACCGAGACCCTGGCCTACGCCCTGCGCCAGCTGGGCTATGAGGTGGACCTGAACGACGAGGCCACCAAGGCCATGGCCGACTACTTCAAGACCGTCCGTGACGGCTTCATTGCCGACGGCACCCTGATGCCCAAGTCCATGGCCACGGACACCCAGTGCCTGAACTACCAGATCCCCGGCGGCATGCTGTCCAACCTGCTCAGCCAGCTGAAGCAGGTCAACGCCCTGGACCGGTTCGACGAAGTGCTCATTGAGACCCCCAAGGTCCGTAAGGATATGGGCTATCCTCCCCTGGTCACCCCCACCTCTCAGATGGTCGGCGTCCAGGCCGTGCGCAACGTCCTCGACGGCAAGCGCTACAAGTCCGTCTCCAAGGAGATCAAGGCCTACTGCCGCGGCGAGTACGGCCGCACCCCCGCCCCCATCGATCCGGAGATCCAGAAGCAGATCCTGGGCGGTGAGAAGCCCCTGACCGGCCGCTACGCCGACACCCTGGCCCCCGTGGTGGACAAGGCCCGGCAGAAGCTGGGCGATCTGGCCAAGTCCGACGAGGATGTGCTCAGCTACATCGCCTTCCCCAACCTGGCCGAGAAGTTCCTGGAGGAGCGCAAGATCAAGGAAGAGAACGAAGGCACCTACACCATCGTCGCCTGCGAATAAGGAGGCGGACCTATGAAATTCTTCGGATTTCTGCACAAGAAGGCGGAGCCCGCCGCTCCGGCCCCCGCTCCCGCTCCGGAGGCCGCGCCCGCCCCGGTTCTGGCCCCCGGCAGCGCCGGCAAGCTGAAGCTGTATGACACGCCCCCCAAGACTGCCGCCATGCTTATGGCCATCGTAGCCGATACCATGGGCAAGCCCCTGAACGAGCTGCGCTTCATTTCCATCAAGGAGGTCAAGTAATCATGAAATATAAAGTGACCCTGAACGGCCGCACCTACGAGGTGGAGGTCGAAGCGGGCAAGGCCATGATCCTGGACGAGTACGAGGCCTACGCCCCCGCTCCCGCTCCTGCCGCGGCCCCCGCGGCCCCCGCGGCCCCCGCCGCTGCTGCCGCCCCCGCTGCCGCGGCGGCTCCCGCCGTGAACGTCACCGGCGGCACCACCGTCGCCTCCCCCATGCCCGGCACCATTCTGAAGGTGGCCGTGTCCGTGGGTCAGGCCGTGAAGGAGGGCGATCTGCTGGTGGTTCTGGAGGCCATGAAGATGGAGAACGAGATCTACGCTCCCTGCTCCGGCACCGTCACCGCCCTGCCCGCGTCCAAGGGCAGCACCGTGGACACCGGCGCCGCTCTGGTGGTCATCGGCGGCACCGCCGTGGCTGCCGCTCCCGTGGCCGCCCCGGCTCCCGCTCCCGCTCCCGCCGCCGCTCCCGCTCCTGCCGCCGCTCCGGCTCCGGCTCCCGCTCCCGCGGCCACTGTGGCCGGTGAAGTGGTCGCCGCCCCCATGCCCGGCACCATTCTGAAGGTAGCCGTGTCCGTAGGTCAGGCCGTGAAGGAGGGCGATCTGCTGGTGGTTCTGGAGGCCATGAAGATGGAGAACGAGATCTTCGCCCCCAAGTCCGGCACCGTAGCCCAGATCCCCGTGACCAAGGGCAGCACCGTGGACACCGGCGCCGCTCTGGTGGTCCTGAACTGATAACCCCATAAACAAACGCCGCGTGGAAGGAACCTTCCCCGCGGCGTTTTGCGCCGCAAGCCCCCCTTGCCTCCCGACCGGAGGGTAAGCGAAGCGCAGCCGCGGGAGTGAATGACTGCTCAGTGGGCAGTCAAAGCCGCGACCGGGCCCGCCGCGGCGGGCAGCTGGCAAAAATCTCTGATTTTTGACTGAGAGGGGTCGGGGAGCACTTACCCTTACCTCAGCACCTCACAAGAACGTAGTGCGGCTTTGACCTCTCAGTCACCGGCTCCTGCGTCGCCGGTGCCAGCTCTCCTTGAAAGGAGAGCCAAGGAGCTTTGCCGGCCGGAGGCCGATTTTGGAAGAAACAGGAAATTCGACAAAGACGGCCCCTTCTTTTTCGGGTTCTTTGTGGATTGCTCCCAAAATCCTTTGCCGGTTAAGATTTGGTTTACATTTTGGTTAAAATATGGTAAAGTGTACTGGGCAGAAGTCTGTTGAATTTCAGACAATGGTCCGGAAAACCGCCTGTTCCCATGAAATTATCCGATGAACAGCCGCGGAAAAGTACTTATTAATCATGGAGGAGGAATACCATGTTTCTTTCCAACACCGTGTCCACGGACCTGAGTCTGGTGGACGCCACCGTCATTGCCGTGCTGGGCTACGCCGTCGTGTTCTTCGGCCTGATCCTGCTGATGCTGGTGGTCATGGCCATGGGCAAGGCCTTTACCGCCGCCGGCCGCCGGAATTCCGTGACGCCGGAGAAGACCGTTCCCGCTCCCGCCGCCGTTCCCGCTCCCGCCGCCGTCCCCGCCGCCGCTTCCGCGGCCCAGTCTTCCCAGGCCGCTCCGGGCAGCGCGGGGAAGATCAAGCTCCACGATGTGCCACCCAAGACCGCCGCCATGCTCATGGCCATTGTGGCCGATCAGATGGGCAAGCCCCTGAACGAGCTGCGGTTCATTTCCATCAAGGAGGTCAAGTAATATGAGCATCAATGTGGGCCAGATCCTTCTGGAACTGTGGCAGAGCTCCGGCTTCTACGCCATTTTCGCCAGTTTCTCCGGCGGCGGCTGGCAGAACCTGGTGATGCTGGTCATCGCCTGCGTTCTGCTGTATCTGGGCATCGTCAAGAAATTTGAGCCCCTGCTGCTGGTGGGCATTGCCTTCGGGTGCCTTCTGAGCAACCTGCCCATGGGCGGGCTGTACCATCAGGAGCTGTGGGACGCCTTCATGGACCCCTCCAGCCCGGTCTATCACAGCTACGGCCAGATCATGCGTGACGGCGGCCTGCTGGACATCTTCTACATAGGCGTCAAGACCAGCCTGTACCCCTGCCTGATCTTCATGGGCGTGGGCGCCATGACCGATTTCGGCCCCCTGCTCAGCAACCCCAAGAGCCTGCTCCTGGGCGCGGCTGCCCAGCTGGGCGTCTTCGTGGCCTTCCTGGGCGCGGTGTGCCTGGGCTTCACCGGACCGGAGGCCGCCTCCATCGGCATCATCGGCGGCGCCGACGGCCCCACCGCCATCTTCCTGACCACCAAGCTGGCTCCCCATCTGCTGGGCGCCATTGCCGTGGCCGCCTACTCCTACATGGCCCTGATCCCCCTGATCCAGCCCCCCATTATGAACGCCCTGACCCGGCCTGAGGACCGGAGGATCCAGATGGTCCAGACCCGGGTGGTCTCCAAAACCGAGAAGATCATCTTCCCCATTCTGGTCACGGTCTTCGTGGCCCTGCTGCTGCCCGACACCGCCCCCCTGATCGGCTGCCTGATGCTGGGCAACCTGTTCAAGGAGACCGGCTGCACCGACCGGCTCAGCGACACCGCGCAGAACGCCCTGATGAACATCGTCACCATTCTGCTGTCCACCTCCGTGGGCGCCACCATGGTGGGCTCCACCTTCCTGACCGCCAGCACCCTGAAGATTGTGGTTCTGGGCGTCATCGCCTTCGGCATCTCCACCGCCGGCGGCCTCATCGGCGGCAACGTCATGTGCCGTCTCACCGGCGGCAAGGTCAATCCCCTCATTGGCTCCGCCGGCGTGTCCGCGGTTCCCATGGCCGCCCGGGTGTCCAACGTCCAGGGCCAGAAGGCCAACCCCTCCAACTTCCTGCTCATGCACGCCATGGGTCCCAACGTGGCCGGCGTCATCGGCTCCGCCATCGCCGCGGGCTTCCTGCTCAGCGTCTTCGGCTGATCCCTTTCAAGAAACAACACGGCACGGGCCAAGGGTCTGTGCCGTGTTTGCGAACTATTCTTGATAAGGCGAGCCAAGAAGCCCGGCGGGCGAGGGCCGGATGGGAGGATATAAAAAACCGGACGCATCCACTTGGATGCGTCCGGAAATTTTATGGGTTCGCGAAGGCTTAGTACATTCCGCCGCCCTGGGCAGCGGCCGCGGCAGCGGCGGCGTCCGCGGCGGGATCGGGCTTGTCCACCACCAGGGACTCGGTGGTCAGGACGCAGCCGGCGATGGAGGCGGCGTTCTCCAGGCTGGAGCGGGTCACCTTGGTCGGGTCCACAATGCCGGCGGAGATCATGTCCACATACTCCTCGGTGTAGGCGTTGTAGCCGAAGCCGACCTTGCCGCAGCTGCGGATCTTCTCAAAGACCACGGAGCCGTCCACACCGGCGTTCTCGGCGATCTGACGGATGGGAGACTGAAGAGCGGCGGCGATGATCCGGGCGCCGGTCTTCTCGT
The DNA here is from genome assembly GCA_944387635.1 of uncultured Oscillospiraceae bacterium. GTDB lineage: Bacteria > Bacillota > Clostridia > Oscillospirales > Oscillospiraceae > Faecousia. The sequence continues at coordinate 19,734 of CALXFT010000003.1, forward strand.
CGCCCTGGAGCTCCTCGGCCAGAGCCTCCACGGCGGCAATGGCGTTGACCTGGGCGGTGCCACCGCCGGCCACAATGCCCTCTTCCACGGCGGCCCGGGCGGCGTTCAGGGCGTCCTCCACCCGCATCTTCTTCTCCTTCATGGCGACCTCGGTCTGAGCGCCCACCTTAATGACGGCCACGCCGCCGGACAGCTTTGCCAGACGCTCCTGGAGCTTCTCCCGGTCGTAGTCGGAGGTGGTGGTGGCGATGGAGGAGCGGATCATGTGGGCGCGGGCCTTGATGTCCTCGGCATTGCCGTCGCCGTCGACGATGGTGGTGGTGTCCTTGGTGACTACGATCTGACGGCAGTGGCCCAGATCGGTCATCTGCGCGTCGCTGAGCTCCATGTTCAGCTCGCTGGAGATCACAGTGCCGCCGGTGAGCACCGCGATGTCCTGCAGCATCTCCTTGCGGCGGTCGCCGAAGCCGGGGGCCTTGACGCAGACCACGTTGAACCGGCCCTGGAGACGGTTGAGCAGCAGGGTGGCCAGGGCGTCGCCTTCCACGTCCTCGGCAATGATCATGAGCTTGCGGCCGGACTTGACAATGGGCTCCAGGATGGGCAGAATCTCCTGGATGGAGGAGATCTTCTTATCGGTGAGCAGAATGTAGGCGTCGTCCAGGACGGCCTCCATCTTGTCGGTGTCGGTGACCATGTAGGGGGAGATGTAGCCCCGGTCGAACTGCATGCCCTCCACCACTTCCAGGCCGGTCTCGGCGGTCTTGCTCTCCTCGATGGTGATGACGCCTTCGGTGCCAACCTTCTCCATGGCCTCGGCGATCAGGCGGCCGATGGCCTCGTCGCCGGAGGACACGGCGCCAACCCGGGCGATGGCTTCGGAGTCGGCCACGGGGACGGAGTTGGATTTGATGGCGGTGACGGCGGCCTCCACGGCCTTGTCGATGCCCTTGCGCATGATCATGGGGTTGGCCCCGGCGGACAGGTTCTTCAGACCCTCACGGGTAATGGCCTGGGCCAGAACCGTGGCGGTGGTGGTGCCGTCGCCGGCCACGTCGTTGGTCTTGGTGGCGACTTCCCGGATCAGCTGGGCGCCCATGTTCTCAAAGGCGTCCTCCAGCTCCACTTCCTTGGCGATGGTCACGCCGTCGTTGGTGACCATGGGAGCGCCGTACTTCTTGCCGAGGACCACATTGCGGCCCTTGGGACCCAGGGTAACTTTTACGGTATTGGCCAGCTGGTCAATGCCGGACTGCAGCTTCTTGCGGGCGTCTTCGCCGTAAACGATCATCTTTGCCATGTGAATCTTCCTCCTTAGTCGGTAACGACAGCCAGGATGTCATCCTGCTTGACGAACTTGTAGTCTTCCTTGTCCAGGGTCACGTCGGAGCCGACATACTGACCCACAACCACCCGATCGCCGGCCTTGACGGTCATGGTCACGTCCTTGGTGCCGGGGCCAACGGAGACCACCTCGTAGATGGCGGGCTTCTCCTTGCTGGTGGTAGCCAGGACGATGCCGGAAGCGGTGGTCTGCTGGGGCTCGTAGGCCTTCAGCAGCACATTGTCTGCCATAGGTTTCAGTTTCATTTGCGATTCCTCCATACAAAAATGTATTTTCGCCGGCCGGACCCGAAGGCCCGCAGGCTCTAGACTGCGGCAAGCCGCAAATATCTACTTCTTTAGCACTCTTTCTTCCTGAGTGCTAATACATAATACTCCACCTGGAGGAAAAAAGCAAGAGGGAAAAAAGAAAAAACCGTAAATAATTTATTAACGGGGCCTCCCGGCCCCTTCTGCCGATGCCCTTCGCTTACCCCAGGGAGCGCGGCAGGAGGCAGAGGCCGCATTTGGCCTCTGCCTCAGAGAATTCGCGAAAGGAACCGGCCGCGGGCCTTCTGGGGTGTCCAGGCGGTTATACCGCTTCCCCCTCCTGAGGCTCCGTCCCGGTCATAAGGGGGTGAAGACCGGCTTGAGCATCCGGGCGATGAGATAGGCTGAGGCGGCGTAGTACAGGAAAAGCCACAGAACGCTGATCTGCAGGAACAGGTACGTGTTCAGGACCAGCAGGGCCAGGGGCAGCAGGTTGAGTATGCCGATGGCAATGGAACGGGGCAGATAGGCGATGCTCAAGAGCATGGCGTTCTTGAAGGTGGGCAGGAGCTTGTTTTCAAACTGGCTCAGCAGGGGGAAGACGTAGCCGTAGACCAGGACCCCCAGGAAAAGCAGCACCAGCACCGGAATGCGCAGCAGGGACAGTCCCCCGGAATGCTGGGACAGGAGCAGCAGATCCAGCAGGCCCATGGCGAAGAACAGCAAAAACAGCAGCCAGGCGATCACGCCCTGGCGCAGATTCTCCCGGAAGGCCCGGAAGAAGGGACGAACCACCCCCTCCTCCCGGTCGGTACCCAGGCGGAAGCACACGGTGTACATGGCCGCGCTGGCCGGACCCACCGTCACCACGGGCAAACAGCACAGCAGGAACAGGCAGTTCAGCACCATCAGGTCAAAGACCCGGCTCAGGGCCTGCATGACTTTGGAATCGGGGGAAAAAACGGATTGCATAAAATCACTCCCGGGGTCTCGCTTTTTAAGTATGGCGATGGTATAATATGGTGTATTCAGTATACTTCATCGGAGCGAAGATTGCAACATCATGGAAAAGTTCTTTTCCGGGAAGCGGGGCCGTGGTAATATTTACCGGTTCCGGCGCTTCGAAAGCGGCCCGGGGCGGTCAAAGTGCCTAATTTCCCGGAATGTGGAAGAATATTCACTCTTACCCTTGACATTTCCGGGACGGAAGGGTATAATCCTGTATTATTACTCACGAACAACGAATATTATTCATTTGGAGGCATGATTATGCAGAACAAAGACAGCATCAAGAAGATCGTCCTGGCCTACTCCGGCGGTCTGGATACGTCCATCATCATCCCCTGGCTGAAGGAGAACTACAACAATCCCGAGATCATCGCCGTGGCCGGCAACGTGGGCCAGGCCGACGAGCTGGAGGGTCTGGAGGAAAAGGCCATTGCCACCGGCGCCAGCAAGCTCATTGTGGCGGATCTGGTGGACGAGATGGTGGACGGCATTATCATCCCCTCCCTGAAGATGGGAGCCAAGTACGAGACCTATCTGCTGGGCACCGCCTTTGCCCGGCCCATCATCGGCAAGAAGCTGGCCCAGATCGCCCTGGAGGAGGGCGCCGACGCCATTGCCCACGGCGCCACCGGCAAGGGCAACGACCAGGTCCGGTTTGAGCTGGCCATCAAGCGCTGGGCTCCCGGCATGAAGATCATCGCCCCCTGGCGTGAGTGGGACATCAAGTCCCGGGACGAGGAGATCGACTACGCCGAGGCCCACAACGTGCCTCTGAAGATCAGCCGTGAGACCAACTACTCCAAGGACAAGAACCTCTGGCACCTGAGCCACGAGGGCCTGGACCTGGAGGACCCCGCCAACGAGCCCGACTACGACAAGCCCGGCTTCCTGGAGATGGGCGTCAGCCCCATGCAGGCCCCCGACGCGCCCACCTATGTGACCGTCGACTTCGAGGCCGGCGCCCCTGTGGCCCTGAACGGCGAGAAGATGAAGGCCTCCAAGATCATTGAGAAGCTCAACGCCCTGGGCGGCGCCAACGGCATCGGCATCATCGACATCGTGGAGAACCGGCTCATCGGCATGAAGGACCGGGGCGTCTACGAGACCCCCGGCGGCACCATCCTCTACTTTGCCCACAAGCAGCTGGAAATGCTGACCATGGACAAGGAGACCATGCACCTGAAGGAGAAGCTGGCCGTGGACTACGCCGAGATGATCTACAACGGCAAGTGGTACTCCCCCATGCAGGAGGCCCTGACCGCCTTCGCCAACAAGGCCAACGAGTATGTCACCGGCTCCGTCAAGCTCAAGCTCTACAAGGGCAACATCATCCCCGCAGGCACCACCTCGCCGTACTCTCTGTACTCCGAGAATCTGGTGACCTTCGGCGAGAGCGACTACGATCAGGCCCAGGCCGAGGGCTTCATCAACATCTGGGGCCTGCCCACCCAGGTCCAGGCCCTGCGGGAAAAGGGCATGCTGTAAAAATAACGGAATCTCCACCCCGCCTCCCGCCCAAGCGGGAGGCGAAACGCCTCCCCTACGATGTGACGCACGCCCCTTGTAGGGGACGGGTTTCCCGTCCCGATAAACGGGTTTCCCGTCCCGAATGCGGGTTTCCTTTCCCGTCGGTGCGGAAAAGCGGGAGGCGGAACGCCTTCCCTACAGCTACAGCAAATATTCAACCATCCAAAAAACAGCGAGGTATATCTTTTATGGCAAAGATGTGGGCCGGACGGACGGCCGGGGCGGTCGACCCCGTTGCGGATGACTTCAATTCCTCCATCCGCTTCGACTGTAGGATGTATCAGCAGGACATCACCGGCTCCATGGCCCATGCCGCCATGCTGGGCGCCCAGGGGATTCTTACGGCCCGGGAGGCGGAACAGCTCATCGACGGGCTTCAGGGAATCCTGGAGGATCTGAACAGCGGGTCCCTGGCCTTTGACATGGGCTGCGAGGACATCCATATGTTCATCGAGCAGGTCCTGACCCAGCGTCTGGGGGACCTGGGCAAGAAGCTCCACACCGCCCGCAGCCGCAACGACCAGGTGGCTCTGGACCTGCGGCTGTACCTGCGGGAGCAGATCGACCAGATCCGGGACCTGGTCTGTCAGGTGATTCGGGCTCTGGCGGACCAGACGGAGGGGGCCGGGGACGCGATTATGCCCGGCTACACCCATTTGCAGCGGGCGCAGCCTGTGCTCCTGGGCCACCACCTTATGGCCTATGCCATGATGCTCCTGCGGGACCTGGAGCGGCTGTCCGACTGCCGCCGGCGGATGAACCGGTCTCCCATTGGCGCCTGCGCCCTGGCGGGCACCACTTACAACACGGACCGCCGGTACGAGGCGCAGAGGCTGGGCTTCGACGGGATCTGCCGCAACTCCATGGACGCGGTGTCCGACCGGGACTTCTGCCTGGAGCTTATGAGCGGCCTGTCCATCCTCATGATGCACCTGAGCCGGTTCTCCGAGGAGCTGATCCTGTGGTCCAGCTGGGAATTCCAGTTTGTGGAGCTCTCCGACGCCTACACCACCGGCTCCTCCATCATGCCCCAGAAGAAGAACCCGGACATGGCCGAGCTGGTCCGGGGCAAGACCGGCCGGGTCTACGGGGACCTGATGGCCCTGCTGACCACCCTGAAGGGCCTGCCCCTGGCCTACAACAAGGACATGCAGGAGGACAAGGAGGCGGTCTTCGACGCCGTGGACACGGTGAAGATGTGCCTGCAGGTCTTCGCCCCCATGGTGGCCACCATGAAGGTCAAGCCCGAGAATATGAAAAAGGCCGCCCAGGGCGGTTTCATCAACGCCACGGACCTGGCCGACTACCTGGTGAAGAAGGGCCTGCCCTTCCGCAGCGCCTACAAGATCTCCGGCCAGATTGTGGCCCATTGCATTGCCCAGGGCCAGGTCCTGGAGACCCTGCCCCTGGAGGTCTACCGGAGCTACAGCGACCTGTTCGACGAGGCTCTGTACCAGGACATCGACCTGACCGCCTGCGTCCGGAAGCGGGTCAGCGAAGGCGGCACGTCCCCGGCTTCCGTGGAGGCCCAGCTGGCCTGGGTCCGTCAGCGGCTTGAGAAGGAGGAAAACCCATGAATCTGAAAGGCAAGAGCTTTCTGACCCTGCTGGACTTCACCCCCCAGGAGATCGCCGGTCTGCTTGACCTGGCGGCGGAGCTGAAGCGGCAGAAGAAGGAACGCATTCCCCACCGGCTCCAGGAGGGCAAGAACATCGCCCTGCTCTTTGAGAAGGACTCCACCCGGACCCGCTGCGCCTTCGAGGTGGCGGGCCACGATCTGGGCATGGGGGTGACTTACCTGGGACCCACCGGCTCCCAGATGGGCAAGAAGGAGTCCATCGCCGACACGGCCCGGGTTCTGGGCCGGATGTATGACGGCATCGAGTACCGGGGCTATGACCAGTCCATTGTGGAGGATCTGGCCAAACACGCCGGGGTCCCGGTGTGGAACGGCCTGACCAACCAGTTCCACCCCACCCAGATTCTGGCGGACTTCCTGACCATCCGGGAGCACTTCGGAGATCTGAAGGGCAAAAAGCTGGTGTACATGGGCGACGCCCGGTACAACATGGGCAACTCTCTCATGATCGGCTGCGCCAAGATGGGCATGGACTTCGTGGCCTGCGCCCCGAGCAAGTACTTCCCTCACCCGTCCCTGGTGAAAAAGGCCCTTTCCGCCGCCAAGGAAAGCGGAGGCAGCGTGTCCTTCGTCACGGACCCCATGGAGGCCGTCCCCGGCGCCCATGTGATCTACACCGACGTGTGGGTGTCCATGGGCGAGGCTGAGGAAGTGTGGCAGGAGCGGATCAGGGATCTGCGGCCCTACCAGGTGACCATGGCGCTTATGGACCGGGCGGGGGAGCAGTGCCGGTTCATGCACTGCCTGCCGGCCTTCCACGACCTGAACACCACCATCGGCCGGGACATCCACGAGAAATTCGGCCTGGAGGCCATGGAAGTCACCGACGAGGTCTTCGAAAGCAGCCGCTCCATCGTCTTCGACGAGGCGGAGAACCGGATGCACACCATCAAAGCTGTGATGGCAGCAACGCTTTAAAATACGAAAAAGCCCGCCGCGACGGCGGGCTTTTCCATATATATGAGCGCCCCTTGGCTCTCCTTCCAGGAGAGCTGGCGCCGCTGACGCAGGAAGCGGTGACTGAGAGGTCTTGCCGCGCCGCGTTCTTGCAAGCCGCCGGGTCATCGCAGGATTTTGCGGATCAGGGTGTCGTAGTGGGGGTCGTAGGGCTGGTAGCGCATGGGCAGGTCGGGGCGGGATTTTTTCTCCAGAATCCCTTTGCAGTGGCTGAAGGTCTCCAGACTGGCCTTGCCGTGGTAGGCGCCCATGCCGCTTTCCCCCACGCCGCCAAAGGGCAGATGGCTGGAGGCCAGATGGACCACGCAGTCGTTGACGCAGCCGCCGCCGAAGACGCACCGGTCCGTCACCAGCCGGACGGCCTTCCGGTCCCTGGCGAACAGATACAGGGCCAGGGGGGAGGGGCGGCTGTTCACGGTCCGGATGACTTCCTCCAGGTCCTCATAGGTCATGATGGGCAGCACCGGGCCGAAGATCTCCTCCCCCATCACCGGGTCCTCCCAGCCCACCCCGTCCAGAAGGGTGGGTTCGATCTTCAGCCGGTCCGGGTCAGACCCGCCGCCGAAGACCGTCTTCTCCCGGTCGATCAGGGAAACCACCCGGTCGAAGTGCTTGCGGCTGACCATCCGGCCCCAGGCGTCGCTGTGCAGAGGGTCCGGACCGTACTGGAGGCGGATCTGCCGGATCAGCTGTTCCACCAGTTCCCCTTTCACCGAGCTGTGGCACAGGATGTAGTCCGGGGCCACGCAGGTCTGGCCGCAGTTGAGGAGCTTGCCGAAGACGATCCGCCGGGCCGCCAGGGAGAGGTCCGCGCTCTGGTGGACGATGCAGGGGCTTTTGCCCCCCAGCTCCAGGGTCACGGGGGTCAGATGCCGGGCCGCCTTCTGAAGGACCAGCTGGCCCACGGCCCGGCTGCCGGTGAAGAAGATGTGGTCGAACCGCTCCTCCAGCAGGCAGGCGTTCTCCTGCCGCCCGCCCAGGACCACCGCCGCGTGCTCCCGGGGGAACACGGAGCCCACCAGGGTCTTCAGGGCCTGGGCCGTGGCGGGGGCGTAGGCGCTGGGCTTGACAATGGCCGTATTCCCCGCTGCCAGAGCCGCCGCCAGGGGCTCCAGGGTCAGCAGCACCGGGTAGTTCCAGGGGCTCATGATCAAACACAGGCCGTAGGGGCTCCACTTCCGGAAGCTGCGGCCCCGGAACTGGCTCAGGGGGGTGGGGACGGTCTTCTCCCGGGCGAAGGCCCCCACATGGCGGCTCAGATACCGGATTTCGCTGAGGCACAGGCCGATTTCGCAGAAGTAGCTCTCCTGGGCGGGCTTGCCCAGATCCTCGTACAGAGCCTGGGACAGAAGGTCCTGGCTCTTCTCCAGGGCGCCGTAAAGCCTGCCCAGAGCCTGCCGCCGGAAATCCGGGTCCAGGGTTGCCCCTGCGGCGAAAAACTCCCGCTGACACCTGCAAAGCTCCGCAATCTGATCTTGGTCCATGGTGATCCCTGCCTTTCATTGGGGAGAGTATAGCCAAAAATCCCCGAAAAGTCAACGCGGCGGGGAAAAAAACGCCGCATCACAGAAAGTTCTTAAAAATTTCAGAATGGATTCAGGAAATGCTGATATGATAGGATAGAGAAAAAACAGGGAAAGCCGCACCCGTGGCGGATTTCCGTTTATCCATCTGATTTATTACCGATTTTACCGGGGGCGATTTTATGAAAATTCTTGTGATCGAAGACGAAAAACTGCTGGCCGAGTCCATCAAGACCTTGCTTCAGGCCAAGGGCTTTACGGTGGAGGTGGCTCTGGACGGGGTCACGGGGGCAGAGTACGCGCAGATGGGGATCTACGACCTGCTGATTCTGGACGTGATGATGCCCGGCCTGGACGGCTACCAGGTGGCCAAACGGGTCCGGTCCAAGCGGTGCGCCACCCCCATCCTCATGCTCACCGCCAAGTCCGGAGTGGAGGACCGAATCCAGGGCCTCAACGCCGGGGCGGACTACTATCTGACCAAGCCCTTCGACACCCGGGAGCTTCTGGCCTGCATCAACGCCCTGCTGCGCCGCCAGGGCAAGCAGGTGGACGAGCTGACCTTTGGCAACACCGCCCTAGATCTGGAGACCTGCACCCTGATCTGCGGAGAGAAGAGCCTGCGCCTGTCCGCCCGGGAGTTTGACGTCATGCGCTTCCTGCTCCAGTGCCAGGAACGGATCGCCTCCAAGGAGATGATTCTGGCCCGGGTCTGGGGCTACGACTCCAACGCCGTGGAGAACCATGTGGAGGTCTATGTGGGCTTCCTGCGCAAGAAGCTGGCCACCATCGGCTCCAACGTCCGCATTACCGCCGTCCGCCGCTTGGGATACCGGCTGGAGGTGGAGGAAGGATGATCCGAAAGCTCCGGCTGAAATTCGTCTGCGTCAATATGGGCATCGTCACCGTGATGCTGCTGGTGATCTTCAGCACGGTTCTGCGCTTTACCCAGCTGGACATGGAGCGGCAGGTCCAGGGGACCCTGGAAAGCCTGCTCACCTCCTCCGGCAGCATCTTCTGGAACTGGGTGGACAAGGACCGGGAGGCCCAGCTGCCCGGGTTCCGGGTGAATCTGGACCAGAACCGCGGTGTGGTCAACGCCGTCAGCGGCAGTGTGGACATTACGGATCTGCAGAACCTGCCCCAGATTTTGGAGCAGATCTGGCAGTCCGGGGAGGAGTCCGGCCAGGTGGAGGGGTACGACCTGTGGTACCGGTATCAGCGGACCCCCTTCGGCTGGGCCGTTGCCTTTGCCGACACCTCCAGCCACCAGGCCACCCTGGACAACCTGTATAAAAACTGCGCCCTCATCGCCGTTTTCAGCCTGCTGCTGTTTCTGGGGATCAGCTTTCTGCTGGCCCGGTGGGCCGTCCGGCCTGTGGAGCAGGCATGGACCCAGCAGCGGCAGTTTGTGGCCGACGCCTCCCACGAGCTGAAGACCCCTCTGACCGTGATCATGACCAACGCCGAGCTGCTCCAGGATTCTGAGCGGTCCCAGGAGGAGCGGGAGAAATTCACGGACAACATCCTGACCATGACCCGGCAGATGCGGGGACTGGTGGAGGGGCTTCTGGATCTGGCCCGGGCGGACCGGGGCGCCGATACCGGGACCTTTGCGCCCCTGGACTACAGCGAGCTGACGGCCAACTGTCTGCTGCCCTTTGAGCCGGTGTACTTTGAGAAGGGGCTGTTCCTGGAAAGCCAGATCGAGGAGGGAATCCGGGTCCGGGGCGGCGAGGACCGGCTGCGGCAGGTGCTGGACATTTTGCTGGACAACGGGGTCAAGTACACCTCCGACGCAGGCACGGTCCGCGTGACCCTGCGCCGCCAGGGCAGCCAATGCCTGCTTCGGGTGGCAGGCCCCGGCGAGGCCATCAGCCGGGAGGATCTGAAGAACATCTTCCGCCGGTTCTACCGCAGGGACCAGTCCAGAACCGGCGGCGGCAGCTACGGCCTGGGCCTGGCCATTGCCGACGGCATTGTCCGGGAGCACGGCGGCCGGATCTGGGCGGAGAGCGCCGGAGGGATCAACAGCTTCCTGGTCCAGCTGCCGGTGCATTCCGGATAATCACAAATGTGATTATTGGATTCGCGCGGCAGAAAATGCGGATATCCGTTCCTTCCATGCAGACTTCCGTCTGGGCAGCCGCCAGGATGCTTACGCTGCACACGGGCACCGCACCGATTTGGCGCTTAAGGCTATGCCGGCACCAAACGAGAAGCGCGCAGGTTCCTGAGCCGGTACGTGTCCTCTATAATTTCTGCTGTTTAAAGTCCATAAGCATTACCGCGAAAAATTTGAGGCAGAGGCGGACATTCCCGCCTCTGCCTCCGCGCGTGGGGAGAGAAAAACCCGCGTCTCGCCGCTCTCCCCCAGATGTTGTGATTTTTCCGTGGTTTCCCATCCAACAGGTTGTGTTTCGACAAGTTTCTCAGGGAAAATGTGCTATGATGGCTCCAGGCCGGCAGGACGCAGACGGATCACCGCCGCGGTGGCGTCGTCTTCGGTTCTGCCCCGGCCAAACTCCAGAATTTTTGCCGCCAACTCCCCTGGCGGTGCGTCCGGAGTCAGATCAGACAGGCGCTGGACATCCTCTCCGTCTACGCCGTCGCTGAGTAAGATCAGTACCTCCCCCCGGCGAAGGGACAGCTTCTGAACCGTTTCCCGGGTCTCGCTCACCGAGATCCCCGGCGGCGGGGAAGCTGTCCCAATTTTTTCCGCTCCGGACCTGGTCAGCACGTAGGAAGGGGCGGCCCCCCACTTGTACACCGCCGCCAGTCCCGTGTCCAGACGCAGCTCCGCCAGATCCGCGGTGACGGCCCCCGCCTCGCCGCCCAGGGTCAGAAAGCTGTTCAGGGACCGCAGGGCATGCTCCGCCGGGAACCCCGCCGCCAGCATCTTGCGCAGAAGCTCCGCCCCGGTCTGGCCGTCCTGGGCCGCCCCCAGGCCGGTACCCATGCCGTCGCACAGCAGCACATAATAGCGCAGGTCCGGTCCGGGAAAGGCCAGGCACCGGTCCCCGTTGGCCCGCTCCCTGCCCCGGCTGCGGGCAGAGACCTCCACCCGGAACTCCGCCGGACCGGCCTCCCCCCGGCGGGCCAGCCGGTCCGACAGCCCGCGCAGGTACTCGCCTAAAAATTGATACTGCTGGATCAGAGCCCGGCGGTACTCCTCCAGCTTGGCCCGCTGGACCTGGAGGTCCCGGAGCCGCTCCTGAGCCCGGCGCAGCTCCGGGATCAGGCGGCCCGCCTTCCGGCAGTCGGCATCCAGGGGCTGCTCCAGAAGCTGAGGCCCCAGGGCCTCCCGCTGACGGCAGGCGCTTCGGGCGGAGCATCCGGCGCAGGCCCGCTGGCGGACCTTGTCCAGCAGGGCCTCCCGGTCGATGGGTACCGGCTCCCGCTCCAAGAGCAGCTGCTGCACCGAGGACAGCATCTGGGCTCCCAGCTCCAGCCGGACCTGGGCCAGTCCCGTCTCCCCCCGCCGCCGGGCGGCCTCCCGCCGGGGCGGGATCAGGGCTCCCAGACTTCCCCCCAGGACCAGCCCCGCCAAGGGCGCCGTATCCCTGTGTCCGCAGACCGCCATGACCAGCAGGCAGGCTCCCGCGGGGGCGGCGCACCGCTGCCAGGTCTTCAGGAAGGGAATCATCCGCGCCATCCAGGCCAGGCACAGCGCCGCGGTCATGGGGATTCCGGTGATCCCGGAAAGATCCAGGGCAAGCCCCGCCAAGGCCGCCTCGGGAAAGGCTCCGGCCACGGCCATAAGTCCCCCGGCCACATACCCCAGGCTGAGCCAGGACACCGGCGCCACCTGGGCCAGGGCCAGAACCCCCACGGCCCCGATCAGCCAGTCGGTGACGGCGTCCCGGCAGGCATAGGCCTGGGCGAAGAGGGCCGCCGACAGGCCCGCCAGGACCAGACGCAGGGCGAACAGCTCCACAGGGTCCCGCACCCGGAGAAAAACCTGGAACGTAAGCCCGGTCACCGCCGTGAGCAGGGCCGCCAGGGCCGGGATCATCAGAGGACGCCCCTCCTCCCGGCCTCCAAGCATCCAGGCCAGCACACAGCCCACGGCGGACCACACGATCCCCTGGGCTCCGGCCTGGGACCAGAAGAAAGGGTAGCCCATTACGGCGCCCAGGGTCATCAGCAGGGCCTGGGTCCCCCGGGCGGCGCAGATCAGGCCCATGGCCAGGGGCTGGGGCGCCCCCAGCAGGCTTGCGGCGCTGAGAACAAAGCCCCCTCCCCAGCAGGCCGCCCCCCGGACCAGTCCCCCGGCCCTGGGGTCCAGGAGCAGTCGCTGTAAGCTTCGCCGTCCCCGGCGCAGATAGGTTTCCACCGACACCATCATTCGTACACCACTCCTTATTTGAGATAGGATGATCCTACCACGGCGGGGGAAAATTTTCCGTCGGAATGAGAATCGGCCCAAAGAAACTTGCATACGGCCTGCCGGGGGTGTATAATATACCTCAAACCGACTTGCGAAAAAGGAGGAACCATGGAACTGGAACTGAAATTCCGGGTGGAGCCGGAGGACTATGACGCGATCCGGGTACGATTCGCCCAGGCCCGGACCATCGCCATGGAGACCACCTACTTTGACACGCCGGACGGAAGCCTGTCCCGCCGCCGCTGGACCCTGAGACGGCGGCTGGAAAACGGGGTCAGCCTGTGCACCCTGAAGACCCCGGGGGAGGGCATCGCCCGGGAAGAGTGGCAGACCGAGGACGAAGACATCCTCCACGCCCTGGACGGCCTCATCGCCCGGGGCGCCCCGGCGGAGCTGAAGGCTCTGGCCCAAGGGGGGCTGGAGCCGGTCTGCGGCGCCCGATTCACCCGCCTGGCCCTGGACTGCCGGCTGCCCGCGTGCCGGGTGGAGCTGGCGCTGGACCGGGGTGTGCTCACCGGCGGCGGCCGGGAGCTGCCCTTCCAGGAGCTGGAGGCCGAGTGGAAGGAAGGCAGCCAGGAGGCGGCCCTGGCCTGCGGGGAAGCCCTGGCAAGGCAGTACGGCCTGAAACCGGAGCCGGCCAGCAAGATCCAACGGGCCATGGCCCTGGCCCGAAAGGGCTGAGAGGGGTCGGGGAGTACCTGCCGTAGCTTTGGCACTCCACAAGAACGCAGCGCGGCTTCGACCTCTCAGTCACCGTCCGCTTCGCTGCCGGTGCCGGCTCTCCTTGAAAGGAGAGCCAAGGGGGCCGCGCCGCTGCCTATACTTACCCATCAGAAAGAGAGAAACTATGGCCAATCTGGAACGTTTATTCTCCCGGTATGACCGGCTGCTGCTCTTCGACACGGAGACCACGGGCCTGGACTTTCGCCGGGATCAGATCATTGAATTCGCCGCCGTGGCGGTGGAGGCCCCGGAGGGCGTCCCCAAGGTCACGGCGCAGTATGACCGGCTGGTGACCCTGGCCCCCGGCACCGAGGTGCCGCCTCAGATCCAGCAGCTCACCGGCATCAGCGCCCAGGACATCGCCCGGTCCGGCATCCCCAAGGCCCAGGTCTGCGCCGACATCGGGGACCTGATCGCCGGCAATACCCTGCTGCTGGCCTACAACGCCCACTTCGACCTGAGCTTCCTTTACTACCTGCTGCTGCGGGACGGGGACCCGGAGATTCTGAAGGGTAAGGACAAGCTGGACCTGCTGACGGTCTACCGGGACCGGCACAGCTACCCCCACAAGCTGTCCAGCGCCATTGCGGCCTATGGGCTCTCCAGCCGGGTGGTCAACTCCCACCGGGCCGTGGACGACGTCCTGGCCACCCTGGCGGTCATGGAGGAGATGGAGAAGGAGAAGGACGATCTGCATTGTTATGTAAACCTATTCGGCTACAATCCCAAATACGGCATCGGCGGGAAGGCCATCGGCTCCGTGACCTACCGGCCCCAGGGCTATGAACCGAAGTCGCCGCTGTATGAACGGATGCAATCAATAGAAAGGGGACAGACCATATGATCAACCAAAACGCCTACGCTCTGGGAGCCAACCGCTCCTGCATCCGGGACCTGTTTGAATACGGCTGCCAGCAGGCGGCCATTGTGGGCCGGGAGAATGTCTACGACTATTCCCTGGGCAACCCCTCCATTCCCTCCCCCAGGGAAGTGGACGAGGCCATTGTGCAGATCCTCCGGGACACGGACTCCCTGGCCGTCCACGGCTACACCTCCGCCGTAGGCGACTACGACACCCGCAAGGCCATCTCCCAGGATCTGAACGCCCGCTATGGGGTGCAGACCCGGCCGGAGCAGTTCTTCATCGGCTGCGGCGCGGCCCCGGAGCTGGTGGCGGTCTTCCGGGCCTTGGCGGTGCCGGAGGGTGAGATTCTGGCCATCGCCCCCTATTTCCCGGAGTACAAGCCCTTCGCCCAGGAAGCGGGCCTTACCTTCCGGGTGGTGCCGCCGGACGTGCCGGATTTCCAGATCGACCTGGCCCAGGTGGAGGCCATGGTCACCCCCCACACCCAGGCCATTCTGCTCAACTCCCCCAACAACCCCTCCGGCGTGGTCTACACCCGCAAGACCCTTCAGGCCCTGGCCGCCCTGCTGACGGAAAAGGGCAGAGAATACGGCCATCCCATCTACTTAGTCTCCGACGAGCCCTACCGGGAGCTGGCCTACGGGGTGGAGGTACCCTTCGTCCCCGCCATCTACCCGAACACCATCGTCTGCTACTCCTACTCCAAGTCCCTGTCCCTGCCCGGCGAACGGATCGGCTATGTCTATGTGCCGGAGGCGGCGGAGGACAGCGCCGTCCTCTACGCGGCCATTGCCGGAGCCGCCCGGGCGGCGGGCCATGTCTGCGCGCCCTCTCTGTGGCAGAAGGTCATTGCCCGCTGCGCCCACCTGCGCCCGGACCTGGAGGCCTATGACCGCAACCGCCAGGCGCTGTATCAGGGTCTGACAGCCATGGGCTACGAAATGGCCCGGCCCGACGGGGCCTTCTATCTGTTCATCAAGGCCCCCGGCGGCGACGCGGAAGCCTTCTCGGAAAAGGCCAAGGAAAAGAACCTGCTGGTGGTCCCCGGCACCGGCTTCGGCTGCCCGGGCTACTTCCGGATCTGCTACTGCGTCAGCCGCGACCAGATCCAGCGCAGCCTGCCGGTCTTTGCGGAACTGATCCGGGAATACCGGAAAGAAAACGATTAAAAAAGCGCCGCGTCCCGGCGGGGGAAGCCGGGCGCGGACAGTTCGAGGCAGAGGCCGGGTTTCCGGCCTCTGCCTCTTTGTTTCCTTTGAAGAGCGGTCCGCTCCTGAGCTTCGCGGATCAGTAGCTCAGGCCGAAGTTCAGCTCGTAGTAGTTTCCGGCGGAGTCCCGGTAGGCGTAGGCCTTGCCGTTCTCGTCCTTCATCTCGGCGGGCATGTACTGGTCCTTGTCATAGCCGGGTACGTCGTTGGGGCTGACGCAGACGCCGTCGGCGTTGACGGCCAGAACCTCGTCGCCCTTGGGCAGGGTGATGGGCAGCTTGCCCGTGGGGGCGAAACGGCCGAAGATCACGTCCAGGGTGGCGGAGGGGTAGGTGTCGAAGCCCGCGGTCAGGGCGTCGGCGTTCCGCTCCACATTGCCCACCAGCCAGGCCAGGGGGAAGTTGATGTTGGCAATCACCTTGCCGCCCTTGGCGTGAACGGCCTTGGCAATGTCCGCGATCTTCCCGGTGCCGGTGAGGGTGGTCTCCAGATGGGTCTCGGCCATGGGGCGGCACTGGTCGTCCACGTTGGGCACGGTCTTGTTCTCACAGATGTCCAGCTCCAGATAGCCGGCGGTGGCGGTGAAGTAGTCGCCGGAGGAGGGGGAGACCATCAAAATGGCGATGTCCGCTTCCTCGAAGTTCTCCGTCAGCTCTGCCTGACCGGCCAGCATCTCCCGCAGGGCCTTGGTGGCGGCCTCGCCCTGCTCGCTCTTCTTGGCGAAGGCTTCGGCATAGACCTTCTTGCCCGCCAGCTTCTCCGGGGTCAGGGGCAGGATGCCGTCGTTCTTCAGCAGGACCACGCTCTGCCGGTGGGCGCGGTTGGCGTTCTCCCAGTCGGCGGCGTTGGCCACGGCCTCGGCGGCCTTCTTGGGGTCCCGGTAGGGATTCTCAAACATGCCCAGGGTGAACATCTCGGTCAGGGTCCGGGTCACGGCCCGGTCCAGAGCCTCGTCGGTCAGAGTCACCATTTCCTTGGTGAAGCCTTCGGGCAGGGTGTGGGTGTCGTAGTAGCCGTTGGCAGCCCGGTCGTAGGCCTCCCGGCCGTAGGCGTTGTCAAACAGGCCCGAGATCACGTCCACACCGGCGTAGTTCACGGCGAAGCCGATGCGCTCGGGCTTGTCCAGCATGTCCACGCCCCAGCACATATTGTGTACGATGCCGGTGTCGGAGTTGATGTAGCCCTTAAAGCCCATCTGATCCCGGAGCATGTCCTGAATGAACACCCGGTTATAGGCGAAGCCGTAGGGCTTCAGCTCCACGTCCTTGCCCTGGCAGTCCTGCTGCGGGGCGGACTTTTCCTTGGAGGGCTTGGAGTAGTAGGGCATAATGGAGGAGGTGTTCTTATCCACAGCCACCTGGAAGGCGGGGATGTGGTACTTTTGCAGGCTGCCGGGGGTGGAATAGACGTTCCACTGGCCTGCGGCGTAGTGGGGGTCAAAGCCGTTCTCCCGGGCGCCGCCGCCGGGGAAGTGCTTGGTGGTCACGGCCACGCCGGTGTCGGTGACGCCCTCCTCGCTGCCCTGAATCCGGGGGATGATGTGCTCCATGATCTGGCAGATCAGGTCCGTGTCCTCGCCGAAGGTGCCGAAGGTCCGCTGCCACCGGGGGTCGGTCATGCAGTCGGCCATGTACATATAGCCCTTGCGCAGGCCGCAGGCCTCCCAGCTGCGGCGGATGGCTTCCGCCCACTGGTCCGCCACTTCAATGCCGCTGCCCTTAACCGCGGCGGCGATGCCCATGGTGCCGGGCCAGGTGGGGAACACGCCGGCGGCGTCGTTCATGCCGAAGACCACCTCGCCGTTCTCGTTGCGGGAGTTGGAGGCCACGGACACGGGGACGAAGCGCTGGCACTCCTCGGCCACGGCCTGGAGCTGGTTGAGGTAGTCGGCCAGGTCCTCGGGGGTTGCGTTGTCCCGGAGAATGGTGTGGCGGGAGAACCACTCCTTGAGCAGGGTGGTGGTGCCGGGCAGCTGCTGCTGGCCGAAGATGGTCTTCTGATTGACCTCGGCGTCGTCCAGAACCCCGGATTCGTCGGGAACGGGGGTGTGGTTCGGAAGCCGGGCGTTCTTATACTTCGGACCCATGCGCCAGTCGGAGATGAACAGCTGGGCGATCTTCTCGTCGGTGGTCAGGGCCTTGACATAGGCCGCGGCCCGCTCCTCGGGGCTGAGCCGCCAGTCGTTGACGGGGCTGACGGTGCCGGTGCCGTCGATGTCCTTAAAATACAGTCCGTCCTTCTCCAGGACAGGACGGGTCACGGTGCTGATGTCAGGACCGTTGGGATTGTGGTAAATCCGGAATTGCTCGCTTGCTTTTTTTGCCATTGGCGGTTTCCTCCCAATCACATAGTATACAAAATAATTATGACAGATTTTCGGAAGGATTTCTATTCGGCAAAACGACCAAAATATTGAATTTAATTTGTGGAAACACGATAAGCCCCCGGCAACCGCCCTTGGCTCTCCCCAAGGGGGCAAGCCAAGGGGCGGGGGATGGCGGGTCAGATGGTGACTTCCACCTGACAGACCGGCTGTTCGGTCAGGGGGATTACATTGCCTTCCAGGAGCCGGCCGTCGGCGGTCAGGGTCTTTTCGCCGGTGCGGCGGACGTGGATGATGTATTCCGTACCCCGGAACCTCCGGGTGACTGTGAAGTCCTGCCAGTCGTCGGGGACGCAGGGGTCCGCCACCAGGCCGTCGTAGTCCGGCCGGATGCCCAGAATGTACTGGCTGATGGACAGGAAGGTCCAGCTGGCGGTGCCTGTGAGCCAGCTGTTCTTGGCGTGGCCCGGATTGCCCGAGGCCCGGCCGGTGACGGTCTGGGCGTAGACGTAGGGCTCGGTCTCGCGGATCTCGCTCTTGTCCTCTAAGTAGGCCGGGCAGATCCGGCGGTAGACGTCAAAGGCCTCGTTGCCCCGGCCCAGGGTGGCCTCGGCACAGACGATCCAGGGGTTGTTGTGGCAGAAAATGGAGCCGTTCTCCTTGAATCCGGGAGGATAGGAGGAGATCTCGCCCAGCTGCGCGTGATACCGGGTGTAGCAGGGACTGAGCAGCTCGATGCCGTATTCGCCCAAAAGATGCTTGCGGGTGGACTCCATGGCCTTCAGGCCCTCGCCGGTGTCCCTGCCGATGCCCGCCAGGGTGCAGAAGCCCTGGGGCTCGATGTAGATCTGTCCCTCTTCGCACTGGCGGCTGCCCACCTTGTTGCCGAAGGCGTCATAGGCCCGCAGGAACCACTCTCCGTCCCAGCCGTGGTCCAGCACCGCCTGCTTCATCTTGGCCACGGCGGCGTCAACCTCCTGTGCCTCCTGGGTCAGGCCGATCCGGCGGCACAGCTGGGCGTAGTCGGCGCCGTATTTGACGAACATGCCGGCGATGAAGACGGACTCGGCCACAGGGCCGTCGTCGGGGCCGTAGGTCTGGAAGCTCTCACCGGGCTCCTCGGAGAAGCAGTTGAGGTTCAGGCAGTCGTTCCAGTCCGCGAAGGATATCGCCCGGCGGTGCGGCGTCTCCGTGGCCACGGTCAGCAAGGCCCTCAACGGCCAGCCGGACATCGCCCCGGCCACCCGGGACAAGATCCGGGCCGCGGCGAAGGAGATGGGCTATCAGACCAACGCTTTGGCCAGGGCTCTGAAGACCAACCGGACCTACAACCTGGGGGTGCTCTTTGTGGACGAGCGGCGCAGCGGCCTGGCCCACGAGTACTTTTCCACGGTGCTGGAGAGCTTCAAGGTCACCGCCGAGTCCCACGGCTACGACATCACCTTCATCACCCGGGGCATAGGCGGCATGCACGACACCTATTTAAAGCACTGCCGCTATCGGGGGGTGGACGGGGTGGTCATTGCCTGCGTGGACTTCCAGGACCCCCAGGTGGTGGAGCTGGTGAACAGCGACATCCCCCTGGTGACCATTGACCACAGCTTCAACAGCTGCATCTGCGTCCAGTCCGACAACGTCAGCGGCGTGGAAGCCCTGGTCCGCTACGTTCACAGCCGGGGCCACCGGAAGATCGCCTTCCTCCACGGGGAGAACACCGTAGTCACCCGGAACCGTCTGGTGGGCTTCTACCGGGCCTGCGAGGCCCTGGGAATTCAAACCCCGGAGGAATACATCCTGCCCTGCGTCTATCACGACACCCAGCGCTGCGAAGCGGCCACGGCCCAGCTGCTGGCCCTGCCGGACCCTCCCACCTGCATCCTCTTCCCCGACGACTTCTCGGCTCTGGGGGGCATCAACGCCATCCACGCCGCGGGGCTTCGCCTGGGGGAGGACATCTCCGGCGTGGGCTACGACGGCATCCACCTGGCCAAGGTCATCGGCCTGACCACCTACTCCCAGAACGCTCTGGAGCTGGGCAGGACCGCCGCCGATCAGCTGGTCAGCCTCATTGAGCGGCCCAGGACCACTCTGGTGGACCGGATTCAGGTCCCCGGAAGCCTGTACATCAGCCGCTCGGTCAAGGACATCCGGCCCGAAAGCCGGTGAGGGAGAACGGGAGCGGCGCTCTGACTGCGGCGGCGTCCGCGCGCCCCTGGCCCAGCTGATCCCGGAGGATCTTCCCATCGCCGAAGAAGCCGCCGCCATGATCCGCAAGGCCCTGGAAACCTACTGCTGACACCCCCCAAAAGTCGCCGTGTTCTCCGGCGGCTTTTTTAAAATCGTAATTTTATACAAAAACATAAGCGGATTATCCCTTGCCAATTGTGGGACATGTGGTACAATGGAGGGGAGAATCCAACCAGAGGAGGAACGAATATGGAGTATCTGGGCATACAATATCAGATGAAGCACACCCCGAAGCTGGACCCCAGCTTTATTCCCTTCGGCGTCTGGCGGGAGGCCTACCTGAAGGGGGCCGAAAAGCCCATTGCCATCGCCCTGGAGCGGGACAAGGGCCGCGTCGCCGTCCACCGGACATACGTCTACGGCACGCCGGAAATGGCCGAGGCGGACTACCGGTATGTGGAGCGGTATGTGAAGTTTCTGCTCTGGTCCACCGGCGGCTTCCGGATCTGGGTCTGCGGCTGTTCGGATCTGGCCCAACGGCTGAAGGCGGACTACACCCCCGGAGGGAAGCGGGATTTTGACTGCACCTTCTTCCGCCAGCTCTACGAGCAGGACCTGGAGGTTCTGGACCTGCCTCTGGAGGACTGCCCCGCCGCCAACGAGGAGGCCATCCCCATGGGCGGCCACCTGGACGGCTGCCGCATCGGCTTCGACGCCGGCGGCTCGGACCGGAAGGTCTCGGCGGTCATCGACGGCGAATGCGTCTACTCCGAGGAAGTGGTCTGGTTCCCCAAGCTCCAGGAGGACCCGGACTACCATTACAGCCACATCGTAGAGGCGTTCAAGACCGCCGCCTCCAAAATGCCCAGGGTGGACGCCATCGGCGTGTCCTCGGCGGGCGTCTTCATCGGCAACGCTCCCATGGTGGCCTCCCTGTTCATCAAGGTCCCCCGGTCCAACTGGGACAAGGTCAAGACCATCTATGACCGGGCGGCCAAGGAGATCGGAGACGTGCCTATTGTGGTGGCCAACGACGGCGACGTGTCCGCCCTGGCCGGGGCCATGGGCCTGGGGGCCGGCAACATCATGGGCATCGCCATGGGTACCTCCGAGGCCGTGGGCTATGTGGACAAGGATCAGAACGTCCTGGGCTGGATCAACGAGCTGGCCTTCGCCCCGGTGGATCTGAACGAGGACGCCATGGCCGACGAGTGGTCCACGGACATCGGCGTGGGCTGCAAGTACTTCTCCCAGGACTCGGTGATTAAGCTGGCCCCGGCGGCGGGGATCGAGCTGGAGCAGAGCCTGTCCCCGGCGGAGAAGCTGAAGGTGGTCCAGGCCCTCATGGCCCAGGACGACCCCAGAGCCCGGGCAGTTTACGAGACCATCGGCGCCTACCTGGCCTACGCCCTGGTCCAGTACAGCCAGTTCTACGACTTGAGCTATGTGATGCTTCTGGGCCGGGTCATGTCCGGCAAGGGCGGCGACATCATTCTGGGCCTGTGCAATGAGATCCTGGCTCAGGAGTATCCGCGTCTGGCGGAAAAATGCAAGGTCATGCTTCCCGACGAGAAGACCCGCCGGGTAGGCCAGTCCGTAGCCGCGGCCTCCCTGCCGCAGATTTAAAGAACACGAAAAAAACCGGCAGTCCCGAAGGCTGCCGGTTTTTCCTCGCGCGGAAAGGGGCGGGTTTCGATCACCGCCGGCCCCTTGGCTCTCCTGAAAGGAGAGCTGGCGCCGGGAGCGAAGCGGACGGTGACTGAGAGGTTATTACAGCACTGCGTTCTCGTTAAGTGCTGAGATAGAGGGAAGTGCTCCCCGACCCCTGCCGGGGGCCTTCCTTTCTTGTTCCGCCAAGAAAGGAAGCAAAGAACGCGGCCAGGGGAGGCGCTGAGTTGATAGCTCCCGCTCTCAAAGCCGCCCTCCCCTGGACCCCTCCCGGCGCGCTTTTCGTTTGGTGCCGGTATTGCCTTAAGCGCCAAATCGGTACGGTGCCCATGTAAAGCGCAAGCATCCTGGCAGCTGCCCAGACGGAAGTCTGTATGGGAGGAACGGATATCTGCTTTTTTATTGTGTAAAGCGTTTCAACAGGGAGCGAAGCGGACGGTGACTGAGAGGTCAATGCCGCACTGCGTTCTCGTTAAGTGCTGAAATAGAGGTAAGTGCTCCACGACCCCTCTCAGTCAGAAATCAGAGATTTCTGACAGCTGCCCGCTGCGGTGGGCCAGTCGCGGCTCTGACGCTCCACCGGAGCGTCATTCACTCCCGAACCGTGCTTCGCATACCCCAAGACGGAGACATAAAAAACCAGGACGTCATTTGGCGTCCTGGTTTCTTTTTATTTTCCGCCGGGCCGGAGCGGGCCGGGGCCTGCGGGGCTGGTAGGTGACCTGTACCGACAGGAGCCGCTCCAGCTGCATCTGCCGGGACTTGGTGTCCATGAGGTCGGCCACGCTGGCCATAAGGTCCCCCCACTCCTCCGCCGTCCGCTTGCCGTGGACCTGGGTCATAAGGTAGGGACACTGGTCCAGCATCCGCCGCCCGAAGGACAGGGAGAAGGGCCGGATCACCCCCAGAGCCAGGGCGTAGGGGGCCATGTTGAAGAAGTAGTCCGGGTCGTTCTTGAGCAGGCGGCTGATCTCCCCCCGGGGCATGCGCTTTAAGTACCGGCGCAGGCCCAGAATGGTGGACGCCTCGTACTTGCCCAGGTCGCTGCGCCGTCCGCCGTAGGCCGCCAGATACCCCAGGGCCCACTGGCCCAGGGAGCTGCACAGAGGAATCCAGACCTGCCCGCAGAACAGGCCCAGGATCACCCAAGCCAGCAGGCACCCGAAGCCGATGTACACCGGCACCTTGCCCCGCAGGTGGGTCCGGTAGGCCACGTTCTGCAAAAACCAGGCGCTGACCGCCCCGAAGATGCCCAGAAACACCGCCAGAACCACCTGCAGGATTGCCACGGTGGTCATGTTCATGGCCACGCATATGCCGCAGAACACATGGCTGGCGCAGGCGATGAACCGGAAGATCTTGATGTTTCCGGAGTTGGTCTTGTACATAGTCTTCTCGCTGGGGACCAGCTTGGCCACCTTCAGGGTCAGGTCCGCGTAGGAGTAGCCGGTTCCGTCCACGGTGGAGCGGGTGCTGAACAGCCACCGGAAGACCTTGTTCTCAAAGGGTCCGCGCTCGTTGCCCATGTCCATGCGCTTGTGCAGAAGGACCCGGCCGTTGCCGTCCAGCTGGATCAGAATATAGCCCAGCTGAGCCCAGGTGAAGACCATGGCCGTCAGGTCCGCCCCGGAGTGGGTCAGGCGGCAGCCCAGCTCTCCGGCGGTCAGCCCCTCCGGCGGCGCGTAGGCCCGGCGGGACACGGCGGGAATGCCGGACAGGAAGATCAGCCAATAAATCAGCGCCGCGCCGGCGCAGATGAGCATGGGTACCAGCTCCGGGTTGCCCTCCCGGATGTAGGTGCTGATGGTGGGGAACATCTCCTGGGGGGCGTACATGGTCATGGTCACGCCGTCCCGGTCGTTGAGGGCCACCTTGCTGGAGCCGATGATCTGATTGCCGTTGACCAGGACGTTCAGGTCCGAGGCCATGCTGCTCTGACGGTAGATGCTGGTGAACTCCGGCTGGTCCGAGAGCTCGCCGCTGGGCAGGTTGATGGTGAAGCTCAGACTCTCCACCGGGTACTCAAAGCCGCAGAGTATGGGGATCTGCAATTGCAGAACCCGCTCCTCATTGGCCTCGCCCTCGTTGATTTTGACAACCTTGACGGCCTCGGGGATGGTGTAGGAAAACTGGACCGACGCCTCGCCCACATAGTCCCGGACGATCCGGCTCACGTCCACGTTCACCGCGTTGACGGTTTTGGTGGTTCCCACGGAGGAGCCGTTGAGGGTGATGTTTTTCGCGTCAGAGGGGAGGGGAAAGGAAAGCTCGCTGACGGCGGCCTCCATGCGCAGCGTGACCATCATGGTCACCAGGCAGTCGCCCTCGGCGGTGACAGAGCACTGGAAATCCACGCTGGAAGCCGCGGTCTCCGCCGAAGCCGGCACAGCCGCCACGCCGCCCAGCACCAGACACAGCGTCAGCAGCACCAGCCAACGTCTCAAACTGACCCCTCCTTTCCGGAAAAATAAAATATCTCCAGGTATTTTACCATAATTCCAGAAAAAATGCAAGGAATTTCGCAGGAATCCCCCGGACCCAAGGGGCCGCCGGTGGGGGGAGCTGGCAAAAATCTTTGATTTTTGACTGAGAGGGGTATGGGAGCACTTGCCGCTTCCACAGCACTTCGCAAAAACGCCGTGCGGCTTTGACCTCTCAGTCACCGGCCCCTGCGTCGCCGGTGCCAGCTCTCCTTTCAAGCAGAGCCAAGAGGCCGCGGGGAGATCTCTCAGCCGACGGCTACGGCCTATGCCAACTCTCCTGAAAAATAAGCCAAGGGGCCGTGGGGTCCCTTGGCTTTCCCTTTGGAATTGTCTCGAAGGGGCGGTATTACTCTTCCTCCAAAGTCAGCGTATTCTTCTGCTCAAACAGCTGGCAGGCGGTATACAGGGCCTGGGCGGCCTGGCCCCGGGTGACCGGGTCCTCCGCTGACAGGGCGATTCCCTGCAGGGCCAGGGCCGTTACCGGGTCCGCCTCCTCCCCTCCGGCGGTCAGGTCCAGGGCGTTGTCCAGCATCACCGCCGCCTCAGAGCCTGTGATCACCGCCTCGGACCGGAAGGTCTCCGGCTCCGGCAGTCCCGCCGTCAGGCCCGAGCGCATGGCCGCCGCCACGTAGGGCTGCAGCCACTGAGGCTGGCTGTCCGTGTAGCCCGTGTAAGTCAGCCCCTGGTCCACCGGAATCTCCAGGGCCTTGACCAGCATGGTCACAAACTGCCCCCGGGTCACCGGCTCCTGGGGACCGAAGCAGGGGTTCTCCGCCACCGTCTCCCCAAGGAAGATCCCCGTGTGCTTCATCCACTCGGCGGCAAAGGCGCAGCTCTGGCCCTGGGTGTCCGTGTACTGGGGCGCGTCGGTGGGCTTGAGAATGGTCACAGTGACCCGGGTCTCCCTGGACACGTTCCCCGCCGGGTCCGCGGCGGTGTAGGTGAAGGAGTCCACCCCCACCTTGTTCTTCTTCGGGGTGTAGGTGAAGGTCCCGTCCCCGGCAATGGTCACGGTGCCTCGCCGGGGACTGCGGACCAGGGTGTAGGTCAGCGGCTGGCCCTCCGGGTCCTTGGCGTTGAGAGAGCCGGTGTTGGCCAGGTTCCGGTACGTCTCCAGGCTGGAGTCCTCTGCCACAGGGGCCTTGTCCTCCTTGCCCCGGATGCCGATGGTCACCACCGCCTGGGACCCCAGGCCGGTCTCATGGACGGGCAGATACCCCACCTGGGCGCTTCGGTCGATTTCGGTCATCCGGGGCTGGAAGGTCATCTGTGCCGCCTGGTCCGCCGTGAGCACGTCCCCCTCCGCCAGGACACGGCTGCCCAGGGTCAGACAGCCCAGGGTCCGGTCCGGCAGATCCGTCAGACAGATCCCCGTCACCGCCGCCTCCTGAGAAAAGTCCTCCTGCCGGAAGCAGTATACGCTGTCGCAGTCCACCTCAGCCGCCCCGGCGGGAACGCAAATCAGACACAGCACCGCCGCGGCGGTCCAGAGCAACGATCTTCGGAACATAGGACATACCTCCAAAATTAGTTTGCAGAGGTATTGTTTGCCAGCTTTGGCGGAATTATTCAAAATGATGCCGGCGGCGCCTTACGGCACCGGCGTCAGCGTCACGGGCCTGGGAACATGGGCGTCCAGAACGGCCTGGTATTCCTCCCGGCTGACAAACCGGGATGTGAAAGAAAATTCGGGGGAGCCAAGGGGCTCCCCTACATTCTCCAGAGAAAATCCATAAACTCCGGCACCAGCTTTTCCCAGTCCGCCTCCCGGTGGCCGCCGCCTACCTGGCATCGCAGCCGCGCGGCCGCGCCCCGGTCCGTCAGCGCCTGGGCCGCCCGGCGGTTGCAGTGGTAGACGCCGCTCTCCCGGTCCTCCCGGTTCGGGTCCGCCAGGCCCCGGACCTCCTGGGTACCCCAGGACAGATAGACCCGGGTGTCCGGGCTGATGGAATAGCGCTCCATGTCCGTCATAAGCGGCCCCATGCACATGCCAATGGCGCTGGACACGCAGGCGGCCTTGGAAAACCACCGGTTGTACCGGACCGCGGCGTACAGGGCCATGAGGCCCCCCATGCTGGACCCGCCGATGCCCGTGCACTCCCGGAAGGGGATGGTTCGGTACCAGCTGTCGATGCTGGGCTTGACCTGGCTGACGATCCAGTCCATGGTCTGCTCCCCCCTGGGTTCGAAGGCGGAAAACCAGCTGTCCCTGTCCGCCGGGTAGGGCAGATACTCACTCAGCCGCTCCTGGCCCTCATGTCCGCACTCCAGGCCCACCAGAATCATGTCCTTGGGCCAGGCGTTCAGAAATTCCTCCATGCCCCAGGACTTGCCGTAGGTGGCGTCCCGGTCCCGGAAGAGGTTGTGTCCGTCAAAGAAGTACATCACCGGGTAGCGCTGGTCTGTAAATTCATATCCCCGGGGCAGATGGATGTGCGCGGGCCGGTTGGCCCTCCGGGGTCCGTAGGGAAAGTCTTTCTTCAGGATCATTGGACGGCTCCTTCCTGCGCGTGGTCCAGCTTCGCTTGGGCAATCTGTTTTTTCATGCGGGAGAGAATGGGAACCGCCAGCAGCAGGCTCAGCACGTCCGCCGTTGCCTGGACCGTGGCCACGCCGTAGCTGCCGAAGAGCCAGGCCATGGGGAAGACAATGGGCAGGAAGCAGGACCCCTGCCGGGCGGTGGACAGGGCCACGGCCCCCCGGGCGTTGCCCAGGCCAGCGCAGAGCATGTTCACCACCGCCACCCAGGCGTGGATCGGCAGGGCGACGCACTGGGAGATCATGCAGATGTTGCCTACCCGGCGCATTTCCGGGTCCGTACCCGCGAAGGCCACGATAATGGCGTCGGACAGGAACCCCACAATCAGGGCCAGGACCGCGGAGCCGATCAGGGCCACCTTGGCGCTGAACCGGTAGCTCTCCTCCACCCGGTCAAAGCACTTGGCGCCCCAGTTGAACCCCGCCACAGGCTGGAAGCCGTTGCCGAAGCCCAGGATGATGCTGAAGGGGAACATCATGACCTTGGTGCACACGCCGATGCCTGCCAGAACCGAGTCGGAGATGCCGCCGGCGATGGAGTTGAGCACAATGGCCGACACCACGGACAGGCCGGAGCGGAACATGGAGGAGGAGCCAACGCTGACGATGCTGGACAGGATGTCCCGGCTGGGCCGGAATTCCCGGATGGACAGGCGCAGCAGGCTCCGCCGGGTCAGGTAGGGGAAGATGAGGATGCAGAAGCTGACCAGCTTGGAGATGGCCGTGGCCAGGGAAGCGCCGGCCACGCCCATGTCGAAGACGAAGATGAAAATGGGGTCCAGGAAGCAGTTGAGGACGCCGCCGAAGCCCATGCCCACCATGGACAGCGTGGCGCTGCCCTCGCTGCGCAGGCACTGGTTCATGACGAAGTTGGCGGCCATGAAGGGGGCGGCCAGAAGGACGTAGGTGGCGTAGTCAATGGAATACTGCTCGCAGGTAGGGGTGGCGCCCAGGAGCCGGACCATGGGGACCATGAAAATATTGCCCACAACCGCCAGGGTCAGGCCCAGGAAGAAAGCCAGGAAGAAGGCGGTGGACAGGACCCGGCTGGCCTTGTCGTCCTCCCCCCGGCCTAGGAGCCGGGCGATGTAGCTGTTGGCGCCTACGGCCAGCATGGACCCGGCCATCATAATCAGCTGGTCCAGGGAGGCGTTGACGCTGACCGCCGCCGTGGCGCTGGTGCCTAGGGAGCTGACGAAGTAGGTATCGGCCAGGGAGTAGACAGAGTTGATCAGGAAGGCCACGATGGTGGGAATGGCCATTCGTGGAATTACCCGGGAGATGGGATCGTTGAGCATCTGGTTTCGCCGCATCAGCTGCTTTTGGGATTGTTGATCGTTCATAATTTTCCATCGGCCTTTCTTTGTGTATTCTGTTCACATTATACATGGTTTCTATGCTTTGCGCAAGTTGAGAATCTTAAGGAAAGAACAGGAAAATACCGCGACTGCGCTTCGCTTACCCCGTGGGGGGAGCCAAGGGGGCCTGGGCCGCGGAAGAAACCGGCAGAAAGGAAGCGCCTGTCACAGCCTTCCTTTCTGCCGGAAACGGTATGCAGTTCGATATATGCTTATGTCCCTTGGGGCAGGGGCGGCCGCTGAGGCTCGAAAGCGCCCATGGTCAGTTTCTTAAGCGCCGCGGCAATCGCCGTAAGACTGCCCGGGTCCTTGGGGTATCAGTCGATTCGGATGACAGCCTTTACCACTTCGTTCTTCTTATAAATCGAGTCCTCGAATGCCTGCTGGATCTGATCCAGTGTGTACTCATGGGTCGCCACCTTTTCTACGGGGATCAGGCCGCTGGCCACAGCGGCAACCGTCTTGGGGAACATGTTCACGTAGCGGAACAGGGATTTGATTTGCAGCTCCTTCGCCATGACCTGGCCGAAGTTGTAGGGCAGTTCTTCCTCCGCGGACATGCCCACAAGGATTACCAGTCCGCCCCGCCTTGCCGCGAAGGCGGTCTGGTTGATGGTCACTTTGCTGCCGGCGGTTTCAAACACAATGTCCACGCCGCGGCCGCCGGTGAGCATGTTGATCTGCTGGATCACATCGCTTGTTTTGCCATTGATGACATGATCCGCGCCCAACTGCCTGGCCTTGTCCAGACGGATATCCTCCAAATCGCAGACGATGATCTTGCTGGCGCCCCGGGCCCGGCAGGCCAGCATGGTCATCAGGCCGATGCAGCCGCTTCCCAAGATTGCCACCGTATGACCAACCGTGACCTCTGCCAGCTCCGCGGCGTACATGCCCGTGGCCAGAGGCTCCACCAGAGCGCCCGCCTTGGTATTGACATTCTCAGGCAGCTTGAAGCAAAGATCCGCGGGGAAGGCCAGATACCGTTCATAGCAGCCCTGAATGGGCGGCGTGGCCAGGAACTGCACGTCCTCGCACAGATTATAGTGGCCGGATTTGCAGAATTCACACTTGCCGCAGGTAATGCCCGGCTCTACACAGACCTTATCGCCAACCTTCAGGTGGGAGACCTTTTTTCCGGCATCCACAACGGTACCCGCGCACTCGTGGCCAAGCATAAAGGGGAATTCATCGAGGACAAAGGAACCGCAGCGGCCATCGTGGAAATAGTGAACGTCAGAACCGCAAATGCCTACATATTCAATTTTGATCAGAACCTGATCTTCTTTCATTTCCGGCATCGGAAGCTCCTGAACCACAAAATGCCCCAGCCGGTCCATAATCGCGCCTTTGTTTTGCATTTTAATAATCTCCTTTCAAATGGGGGATGTTTTTTAGGGAAGCTTTGATGAAACCGGCAGGCACTCTGCCGGGAATGATGGATTCAGAGCTTTCCCAGATGATAACGCGAAGCAAGGGTGGAACGAAGGTAGTTAAAAACAGCACAACAGAGCGGAAAATCGTTTTATGTTCCAAACAAAACTCATCAGGCTCTATTGTGCTGTGTAAGACAATATTAGCATAATCCAAAGAGAAAATCAACGCCAAATCGGCCATTTTATCCCCAATCAGAGCTTACAAACACCGACTGATACGTGCCGCGGCACACGGCTCTCCCGGAGGAAGGCAAGGGCCGCCGCGGCGGGTAAAAAATGGGGCTGCCTCTCATGACTTTTGCAAATCATTTTGAGACAGCCCCAATTGGGTTCAGTCTTCGGGGAACAGCTGATCGTGGCAGTAATTGATGATGGCCTTGCGGGTGACCAGGCCGATGAAGGCTTCGTAATCGTCTACCACGGGGACGAAGTTCTGGGTGGACGCCCGCTGGATCAGGTCGTGCATGGAGGCCGATACCCGAACCGGCACGTAGTCCTTCCGCCGGGAGATCTCCATGATCCGCCGGGCCTCGGCCTGGCGCATGTCCATGTAGCAGATGTTCTTCATGGCCCACAGCAGGTCCCCCTCGGTCAGGGTCCCCCGGTACTCTCCCTGGTGGTTTAATATGGGAAGGGCGGAATAGGCCGCCGACTCCATCTTTTCAAGCGCCTGCCGAATGGTATAGTCGTCGTATAAGTACGCGCACATGGCCTTTGGCGTCAGAAAAAACAATATGTTATTCATATAGACTCCTTTACATTGCGATACTGCCGCCGCGCGGGACGCCCGGACAGAAAAAACCGCTGTCCGGACGGGCTCAAGGACCCGAGCCCGTTCCCAGAGGGTCTGCCCTCCGCAGCATTTTTATTATATCACAAGCCAGGAAGAAAAACATGAAATTTTAATGTACTTTTTCCAAAGGCCTTCCAAATAATCGCTCTGAATTTTGTCTATTCTGCCCATGCTCCCCCGGCGCTCATTCTCCGAAGGCGAATTCCGTGCAGTCGAAGGTGGCAAAATAGTCCTTGGGTGTCTCCGTACGGCGGATCAGCTGAAAGGACCCGTCCTCCTTCAGAAGAACCTCGGCGCTGCGCAGCTTGCCGTTGTAGTTGTAGCCCATGGAGAAGCCGTGGGCGCCGGTGTCGTGGATGGCCACCATGTCCCCCACCTCGATCCGGGGCAGGCTGCGCTGAATGGCGAACTTGTCGTTGTTCTCGCACAGGCCGCCGGTGACGTCGTAGACGTGGTCCAAAATGGCGTCCTCCTTGCCCAGAACCGTGATGTGGTGGTAGGCCCCGTACATGGCAGGCCGCATGAGGTTGGCGGCGCAGGCGTCCAGACCCACGTACTCCCGGTAGATGTGCTTCTGGTGGATCACCGTGGATATCAGGTGTCCGTAGGGCGCCAGCATGAACCGGCCCAGCTCCGTGAAGATGGCCACGTCTCCCATGCCCGCGGGCCTGAGGATCTGCTCATAGCGCTGACGGACCCCCTCGCCGATGACGGCGATGTCGCAGCTGGGCTGCTCGGGCCGGTAGTCCACCCCCACGCCGCCGGACAGGTTGATAAAGCTGATGTGGGCGCCTGTGGCGTTGCGCAGCCGCACGCTCAGGTGGAACAGCTGACTGGCCAGCTCCGGATAGTACTCGTTGGTGGTGGTGTTGGAGGCCAGGAAGGCGTGGAGGCCGAAGTGCTTGACGCCCAGCCGCTGAAGGCGGTTCATGGCCCCGGCCATCTGGTCCTCGGTCATGCCGTACTTGGCGTCCCGGGGCATGTCCATGATGGTGTTGCTCAGGCAGAAGGAGCCGCCGGGGTTGTAGCGCAGGCACACGGTTTCAGGCAGGCGGCCGTGGCAGAGGTTCTCCAGAAATTCCACATAGGTGGCGTCGTCCAGGTTTACATAAGCGCCCATTTCCAGGGCCTTGCGCATGTCCTGCTCCGGGGTCACGTTGGAGGAGAACATGACGTCGTGGCCGGTGATGCCCACGGCCTCGGACAGCAGCAGCTCCGTGTAGGAGGCGCAGTCGCAGCCGCAGCCCTCCTCCTTCAGGATCTTGAGAATATAGGGGTTGGGGGTGGCCTTCACGGCGAAGTACTCCCGGAAGCCCTTGTTCCAGGCGAAGGCCTCCTTCAGACGGCGGGCGTTGGCCCGGATGCCGGCCTCGTCATAGACGTGAAAGGGTGTGGGGACCTCCCGGGCGATCTGCCGGGCCTGTTCCAAGGTGATAAAGGGTCTCTTTTTCATAAGAATCGCTTCCTTCCCATATAAAATCTCCCTGCGGATTCCACAGGGAGAAACAGTTTCGTTTTCCCGGCAGCGCAACATCTGTCAGCAGATGACAGTTCCGCGGGTATTCCCCGCGGCCCCAGGGACGTCCCGCCCGGCCGGCGGAATGGCCCTTCGGCGGAAGCGCCTTTCCTCATCCGGCAATTGCCAAACCGGACGGATACTGATCGATTCCGCGACCTCAGCCATGGTTAGGAAAATTGTATTCCATTCAAAGCCCTTTGTCAACCCCAAACAGAGATGTTGTGAAAAAGGTTTCTCCCTCGCGGCTCTGACGCTCCACAGGGGTTTCCCGACTCTCCTTTCGGGAGAGCGGCTTCGAACCATTTGGGTGTATGCTTTTCGGAAAAAATGTGCTATACTGTCCTCAGATCCAGCTTCGCAGAAAGGAATCCACTGTATGAAACGAACCAAGCTTTCCGACCGGCTCCTGCCTGACTACACCCGGGGGGAGGAGCGCATGAACATGATTACCCACATTGTGGGCGGGGCCATGGGCGTGGCTGTCCTGACCCTGTGCGTCATCCGGGCCGCCCTGAGGGGCAACGTCTACGGCGTGGTCACCTCCGCCGTCTACGGGGCCACCATGATCCTGGCCTTCACCATCTCCAGCGTTTACCACGGCCTGCGGCCCAACCTGGGCAAGAAGGTCATGCAGGTCATCGACCACTGCGCCATTTACTTCCTCATCGCCGGGACCTACACCGTGGTGGTGCTCTCGGCCATCCGGCCGGTGTACCCGGCCCTGGGCTGGGGGCTGTTCGCCTTCGAGTGGGCCATGGCCGCCCTGGCCACCACCCTGACCGCCATCGACCTGAAGAAGTACGCCGTGTTCTCCATGATCTGCTACATCGGCATGGGCTGGGCCGTGCTCCCCTTCGCCCGTCAGACCATGGAAGTCATGACCCTGCCGGGCTTTCTGCTCCTGCTCTGCGGCGGCATCGCCTACTCCCTGGGCGCCATTCTCTACGGCCTGGGAAAGAAGCGCAAGTGGATGCATTCGGTGTTTCACATCTTCGTGGTCCTGGGCGCTCTGCTCCAATTCTTCGCCGTGTTCTTCTACGCCCTTTGACCGCTTCCGCCGCCGGGGCAAACCGCGTATTCCCCGTAAAAATCCCGCCGAAAAGCGGCGGGGTGAGCGTGTGAAGCGCAAGCATCCTGACAGCTGCCCATACGGAAGCCTGCATAGAAGCAACGGATATCCGCGTTTTCTGCTGTTAAAAGTCGATAAGCATTTAAAAAGTAAATATTTCTTTAACCCCTTGGCCGAATCTACAAATTTCTTTACTATATTTTAGCCATCCATCCAAAATTGCCTTCGCGGCTGTATTCAATCTTGAACCGTTCATAGTTTCGTAATATAATTTGAGTAGACGCGGGATGTATGACTCCCATGGAACAATATTTCTTATTTTTAAGGAGGTATCCTATGGTCACGTTCATTCTCTGTATCGCGCTTCTGCTCCTTGGCTACGTCTTCTATGGCAAACGGGTCGACAGAATCTTCGGCTCCGATGACCGCCCCACTCCGGCCGTTACCATCAACGACGGCGTGGACTTCGTGGTCATGCCCACCTGGAAAGTCTTCCTCATCCAGCTGCTGAACATCGCCGGTCTCGGCCCCATTTTCGGCGCCCTGAACGGCGCTCTGTTCGGCCCCATTGTCTACCTGTGGATTGTCTTCGGTACCATTTTGGCCGGCGGCGTTCACGACTACATGTGCGGTATGCTGTCCATGCGGCACAACGGCGCCAGCATTTCCGAGATCACCGGCAAGTATTTGGGCGGCCTCATGCTCCAGGTCATGCGGGTCTTCTCCGTGATCCTGCTGGTCATGGTGGGCGTGGTCTTCTCCAAGGGTCCCGCCGGCCTGCTGGCCATGCTGACCCCCGAGGTCCTGGACACCAACTTCTGGCTCACCGTGGTCATCATCTACTACTTCGTCGCCACCTTCGTTCCCATTGACAAGATCATCGGCAAAATCTATCCCCTCTTCGGCATCTGCCTGATTATTATGGCCATCGGCGTGGCCGGTGTGCTCCTGTTCTCCGGCGATTATCAAATGCCCGAGCTGTGGAACAACTTCTCCAACCTCCACGCCCAGGGCACCAACGTCTGGCCCTTTATGTTCATCACCGTGGCCTGCGGCGCCATTTCCGGCTTCCACGCCACCCAGTCCCCCCTGATGGCCCGCTGCTGCAAAAGCGAGAAGGAAGGCCATCGTGTATTCTACGGCGCCATGGTGGCCGAAGGCATCATCGCCATGGTATGGGCCGCCGCCGGCGTGTCCTTCTATGAGAGCAGCCAGGCCCTGCTGGAGGCGGGCGCCGGTGTCAACGCCGTGGTTTATGAGATCTGCACCACCACCATGGGTACCGTAGGCGGCGTTCTGGCCATGCTGGGCGTCATCGCCTGCCCCATCACCTCCGGTGACACCGCCTACCGCTCCGCCCGGCTGACCATTGCCGACTGGTTCAGCATCGATCAGAAGGACTGGAAGAAGCGTCTGGCCCTGACCGTTCCCCTGCTGGGCGCCGGCGTCCTGATCTGCCAGGTCGACTACAGCGTGGTATGGCGTTACTTCTCCTGGTCCAACCAGACCCTGGCCATGATCGCCCTTTGGGCCGCCGCTGTGTATCTGGCCCAGAACAAGCGCGGCTACTGGATCTGCGCCATTCCCGCCACCTTCATGACCGCGGTCTCCATCACCTACTTCGTGGCCGCCGGTGAATGCCTGGGGCTCCTGTGGACCCCCCTGGGCGTGGCCTACAGCGTCTACTACCCCATTGCCATTGTGACCGGCCTGGCCGCCGCCGTGGGCTTCCTGGCTCTGTTCATGAGCAAGATCAAGAAGTATTCCACCCTCGCCGCGTAATCCATGGAACCCCAAAAGACCGGTCCGCAAGGATCGGTCTTTTTTTTGGATGTGTGAAGTTGTGCCTTACCTTCTTTCTTTTGCACATCGAAGCTTATCCATTTTCCTTATTAGATTTGCTTATCATATTTTTTGTTTCCTTCTTCATAAATTTTATTAGTTAAAAAAATGTTGTATTGTGTCGACATTTTGAATATAATGTGATATTATATTATGCGTACCGAACAGCGCGAAGCCTTGTGTCTGCTGATTTGCATGGATTTACGCACCTGACGGTGGGTGAATAAGCCGCTAAACGGCTTATTCAGCATACTGTAAATAAGAAATTCTAAGATATACTGAATGCGGGGTGGATAGTTTGCGTAGAGATGACAAAAAGATCAATCCTCATTTCAAAGAGGAGTTTAAATACTTTCTTGAAAAGCATTTGTTTCCTTTGCTTGGAATTGTGAAAAAATCCCTTACAGACTCTCTTTTGAAAGTGGATATAAACGAGGGATTTGTTGTTCAGATCGCAAATACCATTTATTTTTCCGTATCAGGATGGCGTCTTTTTTCTCTGGACATCACGGGTACCGATGGCCTTACGGAGGACAATATTAAATTAGCAAACCGGATCATTCAAGCGTATCTACCCATTTCGGAATACAAGAGAATCGGCTCTGGACGGCAAAATTCTTCCTATCCCAACAAAACCAAACATAAAACAGAATATAATGTATACAGAGATTCCGTTTGTTCTCAAGCCATTGAAACCGGCATTTCCTATTGGATCGTAGGCGATCAGTCCAGCGAGTATATTCAGAATTTCTTCAGCATTTTAAAACAATGGGCAGTCAAAACCTACGAAGGCCGACGTGTCACTATGGGATTCATTTTGAACCCTGATGCCAAGTCAACATGTATTTGCGAATATGGTAATTGGTTATCTTTCATGGATAGTGATTCTGCGGCAGTTTTGACCGATTGTATTCATTCTGTGATTGAACTTGACGCGGAATGTAATTTTATTCGGCATATTTCCGCGTCAGAAGGAGATCGTTTTGACCATTGCAGCCTAAATCACTGTGTGCCGCTCCGCTTTACGCAAATCGTTCAAACCCACGTTGTCCTGAATAAGGTCGGTATTTTCTTACTGAGCAACGGCGATATCGCATTGGCAAAAAATCGTTCCATATGTTTCTTGCGCAGAAATCTCCGGTGGCTGAATCTCAGTTACGAAGCATTCTGCAATTCTCTGAAGCCATTTTTTTCGAGATACGCAATTCAGGACCCTGATTTATTTCGCAGCATTTTTTCTTCCATTCTCGATGTTTCCTTTTCTCATACAGGAGGGATCATCGCGCTGGTTGGCCCCTGTTGGACCGATCCGGAAGGCACACATTTTGATCATTCTGAAACACTCAGCCCTTATGACAATCTTCTGATTGACGATGCTGAAATACCTTCTGACCCACACGCAGACGCAGAGGGGCTGAACGAAAGAAATAAGCGTCTATTGAAACGAAAAATCGTTCAAACTCTGGTGCAGGGGAGGGATTTTCAGCATATTGAGCGAAAACTTCGCAGTGAGTTGATGGCACTGGATGGTGCATGTATCCTGGATTATAGCGGAAATGTTTACTCCTTCGGTGCAATTATTCAAAATGACTGTGGCGCATCCGGTGGTGGTCGCAGTTCTGCAGCGAGAAAATTGTCAGCATATGGTATGGCTGTTAAAATTTCGGCCGATGGATACATTGAGCTTTACATTAACCGAGAGGTCGTATATGCTATAAAGTAATCTCCCGGTCAACCTTTGCAGTACAGCTGCATATACTATATCAGAATTTCGAATTTCAAAAAGTCTGATATAAAAAACACTTGACAAACAAAAACAGGTCTGTTATAATGATTCGAAATTCAGGAGTAGTTATTCTCCTATAAGGTAATGCCGCGAGCAATCGCGCGTATTAGATTGCGGAAGTTTCCTGCTTCTGCAAGCAAGGCAGGTGACGAACCTGTTAAGAGACTCCCAGAGATTTTTCTCTGGGGGTTCCTTTTTTTTAAAAAGACTAAGGAAACTCTGAATAAAAAGCGGCAAGTCCTCTTTGGAAGACTTACCGCTTTTACTATTGCTTATATCACTTATTCAGGAACGCGTCGATGGAGGCGGCGGCTTTCTTGCCTGCGCCCATGGCCAGGATCACCGTGGCCGCGCCGGTGACGGCGTCGCCGCCGGCGAAGACGCCCTGACGGGTGGTCATCTCGTTCTCGTCCACAATCAGACAGCCCTTGCGGTTGGTGTCCAGACCGGGGGTGGTGGACCGGATCAGGGGGTTGGGGCTGGTGCCCAGGGACATGATCACCGTGTCCACATCCAGGATGAACTCGCTGCCGGGGATCTCAATGGGACGGCGGCGGCCGGAGGCGTCGGGCTCGCCCAGCTCCATGCGGATGCACTGGATGCCGCAGACCCGGCCGTTCTCGTCGCCCAGGATCTTCACCGGGTTGCACAGGGTCTTAAACTCGATGCCCTCCTCCTTGGCGTGGTGCTGCTCCTCCAGACGGGCGGGCATTTCGGCCTCGCCACGGCGGTAGACGATGTACACATGCTCGGCGCCCAGACGCATGGCGCAGCGGGCCGCGTCCATGGCCACGTTGCCGCCGCCCACCACGGCCACAGCCTTGGACTGGATTACGGGGGTGTCGGCCTCGGTGTTGTAGGCCTTCATCAGGTTGGTGCGGGTCAGGTACTCGTTGGCGGACATGACGCCCTTCAGGCTCTCGCCGGGGATGTTCATGAACATGGGCAGGCCCGCGCCGGAGCCTACGAAGACGGCCTTGTAGCCCATATCGAACAGCTCGTCGATGGTCAGGACCCGGCCGATGACCATGTTGGTCATGACCTCCACGCCCTGGGCCTGGAGCTTCTCGACCTCGTTGGCCACAATGGCCTTGGGCAGACGGAACTCGGGAATGCCGTAGACCAGCACGCCGCCGGCGGTGTGCAGGGCCTCGAAGACCGTGACTTCATAGCCCTTCTTAGCCAGGTCGCTGGCGCAGGTCAGGCCGGCGGGGCCGGAGCCCACCACGGCCACCTTCACGCCGTTGGACACCGCCTTCTCGGGCATGGCGTTGATGTTCTCCCGGTACCAGTCGGCTACAAACCGCTCCAGACGGCCGATGGCCACGGGCTCGCCCTTGATGCCCCGGACGCACTTGCACTCGCACTGGGTCTCCTGGGGGCAGACCCGGCCGGACAGGGCGGGCAGGGCGTTGGTGGAGGTCAGGATCTCATAGGCGGCCTTGAAGTCCCGCTGCTGGATCTTCTTGATAAAGTCGGGGATGCGCACGTTGACGGGGCAGCCCTCCACGCACTTGGGATTCTTGCATCCCAGGCAGCGGTTGGCCTCATTGACGGCCATCTCCTCGGTATAGCCCAGGGTGACTTCCTGGAAATTCCGGGCCCGGACCTTGGGGTCCTGCTCCGGCATAGGTGTCTTGGTCAGAGTCATATTTGCCATATCTGCTTCCTCCTCACTGGATCAGGGCTTTGCCCATGGCCTCGATGCGGCAGACGTGATCGTGATTCACTTCCGCCTCCCGGTCCCGATAGGTGCCGTTGCGGCTCATGAGCTCGGCGAAGTCCACCTTGTGGCCGTCGAACTCGGGGCCGTCCACGCAGGCGAACTTGGTCTGGCCGCCTACGGTGACCCGGCAGCCGCCGCACATGCCGGTGCCGTCGATCATAATGGGGTTCAGGGACACGCTGGTGTGGACGCCGAAGGGCTCGGTGGTCTTGGCCACGAACTTCATCATAGGCACGGGGCCGATGGCCAGGACCTCGTCGAAGGTCTCACCGGCCTCCAGCAGCTCCTGCAGAGGGGCTGTGACCAGGCCGTGACGGCCGTAGGACCCGTCGTCGGTCATCATGATAAACCGGTCGGAGACGGCCTTGAACTCCTCCTCCAGGATCACAATGTCCTTGCTGCGGAAGCCCACGATGACGGTGACCTCGGCGCCGGCCTCCTTAAAGGCCCGGGCAGAGGGAAGCGCGATGGCGCAGCCCACGCCGCCGCCTACGACGCAGACCTTCTTCTTGCCTTCCACAGGGGTGGGCTTGCCCAGGGGACCAACGAAGTCCCGGATATAGTCGCCCTCCTTCAGAGCGCCCAGGGCGTTGGTGCTGAAACCAACCTTCTGGAAGATAATGGTAACGGTACCGGCCTGGGGGTCGCAGCCCGCGATGGTCAGGGGCACCCGCTCTCCCATCTCATCGATTCGGAAGATGATGAACTGGCCGGCCTTACCCTTGCGGGCGATGAAGGGGGCCTCGATGTCCATCAGGGTGACGGAGGAATTGAGTTCTTTCTTGCGTACAATCTTATACATGTTCTGATCCGTCCTTTTCAGAATGAGTGATAACAATACGAGTCGCCGCCCAGGCCCGGCCAGGCCAAACCTGCGCACCTTCCATTATAGCCTGTCTTGAGCCGTTTGTCAAAACATGATTCTATGAAAATTGTTGGGATTTTTGGTTGAAATCTTAGGAAGGCTATACAAATGACGCGGATGAGAAAGGGCCGGCCTTGCCTCCCTCCGGGAGGGTAAGCGAAGCGCGGTCGCTGGAGTGAATGACAGTCCGGTGGACTGTCAGAGCCGCGGCCGGGACCGCCGCAGCGGCTGGCCCCGACAAAAGCCGGGGTCGGAGGGAGAATGCGGCAGTTAGTTGATTGAGCGTTCAACTTGAGGCAGAGCATTTAAAGCTTGGCCTTCGCCTCTTTTACCAGATGCAAAGAAAGAACGACGCTGTCGCCGGGCTCCCACAGTCAGGAATCAGAGATTCCTGACAGCCCCCTCCGGTCGGGGGCCATGACCCGCGGCTGCGCCGCTTTTCCCGAAAACGAAGGCTCCGGTTTTCCGGAGCCTTCGTGCCTTATTCCTTTTCCTTCAGCAAGTCCCGGATCTGGGTCAGCAGAACCACTTCTTCGCTGGGCTTGGGCGGTTCGGAAGCCTGGGCCGCCTCTTCCTTCTTCCTGCCAAGCTCCGTCAGCTTGTTCAGGCCCTTGACCAGGAAGAATACCACCAGGGCCAGAATCAGGAAGTTGATCACGGCGGACAGGAAGTTGCCGTAGTTTAAGGTGTTGGGAATCACATTTCCCTTGTCGTCCAGCACCGGGTCCGAAAACAGACGGGGCAGGGTCAGCTTCAGCTGGGAGAAATCCACGCCGCCGATGAAGATGGACACAATGGGCATGATTACATCGTCGGTCAGGGATTTGGTGATGGTGGAGAAGGCCCCGCCGATGATGGTACCCACGGCCAGAGCCATGGCGTTGCCCTTGATGGCAAAGGCCGCGAATTCATCCAGCCACTTTGGTTTCTTCACAGGGTTTTTCATGTCTGTCTGCCCTCGGAGCTTCTCACTTCTTCTCAATGACTTCCAGGCCGCCCAGGTACTTTCTCAGCACAGGCGGCACCACCACGGAGCCGTCGGCTCTCTGGTTCTGCTCCACCATGGCCGGGAAGATCCGGGAGGTGGCCAGGCCGGAGCCGTTCAGGGTGTGCAGGAACTCGGGCTTGCCCGTGGCCTCCCGGCGGAAGCGGATGTTGCCCCGGCGGGCCTGGTAGTCCCGGGCGTTGGACACCGAGGAGACCTCCTTGTAGCCGTTCATGGAGGGGATCTGAATCTCAATGTCGTAGGTCCGGGCCATGGAGGCGGAGCAGTCCCCGGCGGCCAGCTTCACCGTGCGGAAGTGGAAGCCCAGGCCCTTGACCAGGTTCTCGGCCTTGGTGACCAGCTCCTCGAAGGCGGCGTCGGAGTCCTCAGGCCGGGTGAACTGGAACATCTCCACCTTGTTGAACTGGTGGCCCCGGACCATGCCCCGCTCGTCGGCCCGGTGGGAGCCGGCCTCCCGGCGGAAGCAGGGGGTGTAGGCGAAGTACTTCTTCGGCAGGTCGCTTTCGGCCAGAA
Organism: uncultured Oscillospiraceae bacterium; assembly: GCA_944387635.1. Taxonomy (GTDB): domain Bacteria; phylum Bacillota; class Clostridia; order Oscillospirales; family Oscillospiraceae; genus Faecousia. The sequence continues at coordinate 60,279 of CALXFT010000003.1, forward strand.
TCTCATCCCGGAAAATGGAGCACAGCGCCGCCTCGGCGGTGGGCAGCATGTAGTGAATCCGGTCGTCGGTGGGGTTGGCGATCTTGTAGACCTCGTCGGCAAACTTGGGGAACTGACCGGCGGTCTCGCCGCACTGGTACTCCAGCATGTGGGGCGGCAGAATGAAGTCGTAGCCGTCGGCAATGTGGGTGTCGATGAAGTAGTTGAGCAGAGCCCACTCCAGCCGGGCGCCCATGCCGGTGTACATCCAGTTGCCGGAACCGGCCAGCTTCACGCCCCGCTCATAGTCGATCAGGCCCAAATCCAGGCACAGGTCCACATGGTGCTTGGGGGTAAAGTCAAACTTGTGGGGCTCGCCGAAGTAGCGCAGGGGCTGGTTGTTCTCCTTGCCGCCGGGCAGCAGGTCCGGGTCCGGCAGGTTGGGCAGGCTCAGCATGGCCGTGCGGTACTCCGCCAGAACCGCGTCCAGCTTCTGGGCATCCTCGGCCAGGCCCTTCTTCAGCTCGGACATTTCCGCGAAGATGGGGGCCACGTCCTTGCCCTGCTTCTTCAGCAGGGGAATCTCCTTGGAGACCTTGTTCTGACGGGCCTTGCGGGCCTCGGTTTCGGCAATCAAAGCCCGGCGCTCCTCGTCCAGCTGAAGGATTCGGTCCACTATGGCGTCGCAGTCCACTTCCTTGGCCCGCAGGGCGGCCTTGACCCCCTGGGGATCTTCCTTGATTGTCTTGATATCCAGCATTGTTCTTACCTCTCTTTTAATTCACGTCAATGATCTGACTGGGTTTCTCGGGAATGATAATGGCGGCAATGATATAGACCAGAACGCCGGTGCCGCCCCACAGGCACAGCACCGCCCAGATCAGGCGGACCAGGGTGGGGTCAATGGAAAAATACTCGGCAATGCCGCCGCAGACGCCCATAAGCATCTTCTGTGTGTTGGATTTGTACAGCTTTTTCATAGTCACTTCTCCAGTTTCATCAGGGCGTCCAGGAGATTCTGCAAGTCCTCCTGGCCGTAAAATTCCAGTTCGCACCTGCCCTTGCGCTTGCCGTTGACGATCTTCACGCCCCGGCCCAGACGCTTGCTCAGGCTCTTTTCGCACTCGGCCACATAGTCCACGGCGAAGACCTCCGGCTTTTCCGGGGCAGGCTCCTTGGCCATGTTCTTGCACAGGGTCTCGGCCTGCCGCACGGACAGGGACAGGGCCGTGATCTTCCGGGCGGCCTCCTGCTGCTTTTTCTCGCTTTTCAGGCTGAGAATGGCCCGGGCGTGACCGGCGGACAGGGCGCCGCAGCGCAGCTGCTCCAGAACCTCCGGACACAGGCCCAGCAGCCGCAGGGCGTTGGCCACGGCGGGCCGGGACTTGCCCACCTGCCTGGCCGCCTCCTCCTGGGTCATGCCGTACTCCTCAATAAGGCTCTGGTAGCCCAGGGCTTCTTCCACGGGGTTCAGGTCCTGCCGCTGGAGATTCTCAATCAGAGCCAGCTCCATGGCCTTCTTGTCGTCGGCCTCCATGACCACGGCGGGTACGTCGCTTAAGTTTGCCAGCCGGGCCGCCCGCCAGCGGCGCTCTCCGGCGATGATCTGGTAATAGCCGCTGGGCAGCTCCCGGACCGTCAGAGGCTGAATCACCCCGTGGACGGCGATGGAATCCGCCAGGGCCTGCAGCTCCTCCTCGTCGAAGTCCTGCCGGGGCTGGTCCGGGTTGGGCTCCACCTTATAGATGGGCAGAATCCGGTAGCCGCTGCTTTGAGCCGGTTCCTCTGTAAAGTCTCCCAGCAGGGCGCCCAGGCCCTTGCCCAAGCCTTTGTTCGATGCCAAATAAATCTCCTCCTGTTACAGCTTCCGTTCGATTTCCTTGGCCATGGCCCGATAGGCCTCGGCTCCCCTGCTGGTCCGGTCGTAGGCCGTCACCGGCAGGCCGTGGCTGGGCGCCTCCGCCAGACGGACGTTCCGGGGGATCACCGTGGCGAAGACCTTCCCCGGGAAGTGCCGACGGACCTCCTGGGCCACCTGGTTGGAGAAGTTGGTCCGGCCGTCGTACATGGTCAGGGCCACGCCGAAGATCTCCAGCCGGGGGTTCAGCCGCTTTTTCACCATGCGCAGGGTGCTCATAAGGTCGCTGAGTCCCTCCAGGGCGAAGTACTCGCACTGGACCGGCACCAGAATGCCGTCGGCGGCGCAGAGGCCGTTGAGGGTCAGCATCTCCAGGGAGGGAGGGCAGTCGACGAAGATCACGTCGTAGCTCTCCCGCAGCGCATGGAGGCTCTTGTCCAGCTTTCCTTCCCGGTGGTTCTGCGCGATGAGCTCCACCGCCGCCCCGGCCAGATCCGCCGAGGAGGGCAGCACGTGGCCGTATTGGGTCTGAACCACGGCGTCCCGGGCGGGGACGTCGTTGATGGTCACGTCGTAAACCGAATATTTGATTTTCCGCTTGTCCACCCCCATGCCGGAGGTGGCGTTGGCCTGGGGATCAAAGTCGCACAGCAAAACCTTCTTCCCAAGCTCTGTCAGCGCCGACGTCAGATTCACGGCGGTGGTTGTCTTCCCCACCCCGCCCTTCTGATTGACGATCGCGATTATTTTACCCATTCGCGCCTCCTGTATCTGTTGGCAATTGTTTCACGTGAAACATTAAAAAAGAAAACCCCACTTGACTCTGCTGACCGGTGGAGCCGACATTCGTAAAATCGAAGCTGGTGAGTGAGAAGTCCGTCCCTCTCTCACCCATGGGGACGAGCCGGGACCGGCCCATGGCCGGCAAGGCTCCTTGGCTCTCCTTTTTAAGGAGAGCTGGCACCGGCGACGCGGGAGCCGGTGACTGAGAGGTCACAGCCGCGCCGCGTTCTTGTGAAGTGCTGAGTTAGTGGCAAGTTCGATTGTAATGTTTCACGTGAAACATTAAGGATCGGCATTCTGCTCCGTGACGAAGGAGGAATAATTCTGCCCCGGCAGCACACGCTGTTCAAACAGGTACTTCCAGGCCGGCACTGTCAGCAAAGCGATCACCAGCACGGCCACCGCCAGCAGAGCCGCCAGAACCCGGACCTGCTTGCGCAGGGCCTTCAGCTGGTCCTCGGCGCTGGGAGCCCGCCGCCGGGGCTGCTTCCGGGCGCCGGAATCCCCCCGCACGGGAATGAACACCGGAGTCCCGGGCTTCACCGGGTCCCGGCTCATTTCCGCCTGGCAGTCCATGCAAAAGAACTCCTCATTTTTCGTCTCCCGTCCGCATCGCAGGCAACCCATGGTTTGTCCCCCTTTCCGTAAGCCGATTCGGTTTTCTCTCTAAAATAAAGAGAAGTTTTATAACAAAGGTATTGTACAACAATTTTGTCCGTTCGTAAAGAGGAAAACGAAAAATCCCTCCCCGGATTTCGTTGACAGGCTCCCCTGTCCGTGGTATCATTAATCTGAAACCCCGCCGCGGAAGCGGCACACCCAAGAAAGGAGAAAACCAAATATGGATGAAAACGGAACCTACCGCTTGTCCCAGGAACCGCCGAAGAAGAAGCCGTCCTTCCGGTCCTGGATTCGGACCGCGGTCATCGCGGCTGTGTGTCTGGCGGTCCTGGCCCAGGGCGCCACCTGCTTTTACACCGTAGACGACAAGCAGCAGGCGGTGGTGACCACCTTCGGCAAGGTCACGGACGTCAACGAAGCCGGGGTCCACTTCAAGCTGCCCCTGGGAATTCAGCAGGTGCGCAAGGTGGACGTGAACGTCTACCAGCAGATCGAGCTGGGCTACATCTCCAGCGGTACGGACTACACCGTCAATGAAAGCGAAAGCGCCATGATCACCGGCGACTACAACATCGTCAACGTGGACTTCTTTGTGGAGTACAAGATCTCGGACCCGGTTCAGTATCTGTACTCCTCCAACGATCCGGAGCTGATTCTGAAGAATCTGATTCAGAGCCAGGTCCGCAACGTGGTGGGCTCCTCCACCGTGGACGCGGTGCTTACCGACGGCAAAGAGAACATTCAGATGCAGGTCCGGGACCTGGTGACGGAGATTCTGGAGGAATATGACATCGGCCTGTCATTGGTGGATGTGAAGATCCAGGACGCGGAGCCTCCCACCCAGGAGGTCATTGAGGCGTTCAAGTCCGTGGAGACCGCCAAGCAGCAGGCGGAGACCGTAATCAACGACGCCAAGGCCTACCAGAACGGCCAGCTGCCCAAGGCCCAGGCCGAGGCGGACAAGCTGATCCAGAACGCGGAGTATCTGAAGCAGAGCCGGATCAACCAGGCCCAGGAGCAGGTGGCCATGTTCCAGGCCATGTACACCCAATACGCCCAGAACCCGGCCATCACCCGGTCCCGGATGTACTACGAGACCATCTCCCAGGTTCTGCCCGGCGTGAAGCTGTATATCAACACCAGCCAGTCCGGTTCCGACATGCAGATGCTCCTGCCCCTGGAATCCCTGGTCACAGATAAGGGAGGCGCGGAAGAATGAAAAAGCGGTTTATCATTTTGGCGATTCTGGTTCTTCTGATCCTGGTGGGCCTGAACAGCATGTTCACCATTGAGGAAAACCAGTACGCCTGTGTGGTCCGGTTCTCCAAGATCATCGACATCCGGGACGAAGCGGGGCTGCATTTCAAGGTCCCCTTCCTGGACAGCGTGAAGTACTTCAGCAAGGCCACCCAGCTCTACGACATCCCCCCTTCTGAGGTCCAGACCTCGGACAAGCAGTACATGACAGTGGACTGCTACATTCTCTGGTCCATCTCAGATCCCAAGCTGTTCTACCAGACCCTGGGCTCCACCGCCGTGGCCGAGCAGCGTCTGGACGCCCTGACCTACAACCAGCTGAAGACGGTCATGGGTACCCTGGCCCAGTCGGATATCATCAACATGGACGACGGCGCTAAGCGCAACGACATCTACGAAGGCATTGCCGCCGATGTGGACGCCCTGGCCCGGACCTACGGCATTCAGGTGGAGGACGTGAAGATCAAGCAGTTTGACCTGCCCGAGAGCAACCTGAACGCGGTCTACAACCGGATGATCTCCGAGCGCAACCAGATGGCGGAGAAGTACACCGCCGACGGCAACTACGAGGCCTCCATCATCCGCAACGATGTGGACAAGCAGGTGAACATTCTGATCTCCGACGCCGAGCTGGAGGCGGCGAAGCTGGAGGCCGAAGGCGAAGAGGAATACATGCGGATTCTGGCCGAAGCCTACGACACCGAGGACAAGCGGTCCTTCTATGAATTCACCCTGGCCCTGGACGCCCTGAAAGCCAGCCTGGACGGCACGGAGAAGACGGTGATCCTGGACGCCAACTCAGAGCTTGCCCAGATCCTCATGGGCGCCCAATAACTTATCCACAGCCTGACGCGGCAGACCAAAGGGTCTGCCGCGTATTTCTTCGGGAGGGGAAAAAGTTATCCACAGTTTTCCACAGACAAGCTGTGGATAAAGTCCGCCGGAGCTGTCGAAAAACCGCCGAAAAAGCCGAAAATCGGCCTCCGGAAGGGATTTCGGGCCGATTTGGTTTACATAAGAACAAATTTTTTGGCCCACGGGAGGTTTCACAATTTGAGTTTTCCACATACTCCACAAGTTTTTCCACACCCCCCAGGGGCAAAATCCCTTGAAAATTGGGGACAAATCGGCCGCCGGTGGAAAACTTCCACAGGGGTGTGAAAACCTGTGGATGAAATTTGATTTACATAACAAAAGCGCCCCTCTCAGCCGCCTTACCCAAGCCCCGGCCAGGGACAAGGCGAGGGCGGCCTGGGGCAGTAAAAGAGGCAGAGGCCAAATTCGGCCTCTGCCTCAACCAACCGGTCCTTGCCGGATGGTATTTCTTATTCGTACAAAATCTGCGCGGAGAAGACCCGGTGGCTGCGGTCCTCGTCCTGGCGCTGGGCGTCTACCTGCAGGCAGTTCTCCGACAGGAAGTCCCACTTCAAGCTCATCTCCTGGCCCTCCCTGGCTTCGCTGAGATAGCACACCGTGAATTCCTTCACATTGTGCCGGGCGTGGAAGGCGCTGGGAAGCAGGTCGTCCACCCACTCCATGTAGCGGGTGTTGTTCATGTGGCCGTTGCGGTCCAGGTCGGTGAAGCACACGGACCGGCTGCGGCTGCTGCCCAGGGTCTTCAGAATCAGGCCGTTGGGGGCGGGCAGCTCGCCGCCCCGGATGGTACCCGCCACAATAATGCCGCTGTTGCCGGGCAGAATCATGTGCCGGGTGTCCATGTCCATGAGGACCCAGATGCTGATGGACCGGAAGCACTCCCGGCCCTGGCTGTCGTAGGCCACCATGGACCGGGGATAGGCCACCCGGGTGGTGGGCATGGGCCAAGTCTGCAGGTGCAGCTTCTCTCCCCAATGGGGGGTCCGGCTGACCTGAACCTTGTGCCGGGTCACCGCCCAGAACAGCCGCCGCTGGGCCAGGGTGTCATAGTCCAGCTTCAGCTCCATACAGTGCATCCCGGCCACTTCCTGGGCCAGAAACAAAATGGCCGAGGGCTTCAGCCGCCCATACCGGTCCACGCACAGATCGTTGACCTCAAAATCCATCTGAAAAATCGGTTCCATTTTCTCAATCCTCATTTCCTAAGGCAGCACCGCACAATTTGGCAAGAGCATTCGGCCAAAGATTTTGCCTCATACGAAAGTTATAAAAGGGCGGGAATACTGTATGTATTTCCCCCTTTTATAACTGCACGGATGGGGCAAAAGATTGGGCGAAGGCCGCAGACACAATTGTGCGGTGATGCCCTAAATTTTCTAAGGGGACAAAATCCGCGAACGGGACGGGAAACCCGTCCCCTACGCGTGTTTTACCCCAATCCCATACGGATGTTTTGCGTCCATCAACGGAACGGGAAACCTGTCCCCTGGGATTTGTGTTTCCAGCCCGCCTTTCGGGGCGGGCTGGGCTTTTATCCTTTATTTTCTTTCAGTGTCAGCTCCAGGGTGTACTGCTGGCCGCCGCGGAAGATCACGGCCTGTACCGTGTCCCCCACCTGACAGTTGTACACCGCCGACGTCAGCTCGTTCATGGAGGTGACGGCCTGGTTGTTCAGGCTGATCAGAATGTCTCCGCTGCGGACGCCCTTGCTGTAGGCGTCGCTGCCGCGTTCCACCTGGGTGATATACACCCCGGCGGGCAGATTGTAGTAGTGCTGGTAGAACATGCTCAGGCTCTCGCCGGTCAGGCCGATGGTGGGCCGTCCGGAGACGTAGCCCTGGCTGATCAGCTCCTCGGTAATCTCCTTGACCGTGGTGCTGGGAATGGCGAAGCCGATGCCCTCCACCCCGGCAGAGTCCGAGAAGGTGCCGATCTTCATGGTGTTGATGCCGATGACCAGGCCGTAGCAGTTGATCAGCGGACCGCCGGAGTTTCCGGCGTTCAGGGCCGCGTTGGTCTGGATCAGGGTCATGGTGTAGCCGTCCACATCCACGTCCCGGTTAATGGCGGAGATGATGCCGTCGGTGCAGGTGCCGCGAAACTTCACCCCCAGGGGGTCTCCGATGGCGATCACCGTGTCCCCCACCCGCAGGTTGGAGGAGTCTGCGAACCGGGCGGGGGTCAGGTCCTGGGCGTTGATATACAGCACCGCCAGATCCGACAGCTCGTCCATGCCCACAATGTCCGCGGTGAAGACCCGGTCGTCGGTGAGCTGGACCGTCACGGCCCCGGCGCCGTCCACCACATGGGCGTTGGTGATGATATACCCGGCCTCGTCGGCTATGACGCCTGTGGCGCTGGAGGTGCCGGACACCCCCGTGGCTGTGATGGACACCACGGAGCGGATGTTCTGCTCATAGATCTCCTGGAGGGACAGCCCCCCTTCCGCGGGGATATTCTCCACAGCCTGGGGATTCTGGTGCAGGTCAATGACCTGGTCGCCCTCCTGGTAGATCTGGGCCTGCTCCGTAGGCACGGTCTGGGACACCGCGGCCAGCTCCTCCCCCTCGGTGAAGACCACAATGGCTTCGTCCTCGTCCTGGGTCCTAAGCCTCTGGAAGAGCTTGACGTTCATGGCGCCCAGCAGGGTGATGATGCCGCACAGAAAAATAATCAGGATCAGCAGCAGGGCAATGATCCCGGCGCGGCTCTTGGGGGGGTTGGTGCGGCCCGTGCCGTAGACGCTGTCCTCCCATGAATTGTCATAATGCTTGTGATGGTCCATAGCAGATACCCTCAATGGAAAAAAATCTCTGAACGGACCGGTTCAGCTCACCAAGGGCATGGTGAAGGTGAACTCGGTCTTTCCGTCCTTGCTGCTGACGGAAATGTTCTCCCCGTGGCTGCATACGATGGTTTTGACGATGTACAGCCCCAGGCCCCAGCTGTCCCGGTTCTGGGACCGGGACTTGTCCACCTTGTGGAACCGGTCGAAGACCAGAGGCAGCTGATCGGCGGGGATGGTCTCGCCGTCGTTGCTGACGCTGATATAGGCCTTGCTGCCCCCCTCCCGAATCCGGATGCCCAGATTTCCTCCCGTGGGGCAGAACTTAACCGCGTTGTCGATGAGGTTGTAGATCACCTGGGTGATGTAGTCCCGGTTGGCGATGGTGCACACCGGATGGTCCGGCATGTCCACGTCCACGTTCAGGCCCTTGTCGTTGATCTTCTTCTCGAAGGTCACAAGGACCTGGCCCACGGACTCGGTCAGGTCAAAGTGCATCTTCTTCTCCTCGGGGATGCCTCCCTCCTGCTGCAGGCGGGACACGTCCAGCATGCTGCGGACCAGGCGGCTCAGGCGCTTGGTCTCGTCGGAGACAATGCGCAGGTAGTGCTCCTGGCGCTCCGGAGGGATGGTGCCGTCGAGAATGCCGTCGATATAGCCGGAGATGGTGGTCATGGGGGTCTTCAGCTCGTGGGACACGTTGGCCACGAACTCCTGGCGCTTGGTCTCGCTTTTTTGCAGGGAGGAGGCCATGTTGTTAAAGGCCAGGGCCAGCTCCTCCATTTCCTCGGAGTAGTCCTCCTCCAGCTTGACCCGGGAGTCCAGGTTCCCGTGGCCGAAGGCCGTGGCCGCCTTGGCCATGTCCTGCAGGGGCTTGCTCTCCCGGCGGGCGAAGACGGAGACCGCCATCACCGCCAGGGCGATGACAAAGAAGGCCGCGGTGAGGAAAATGTTGGAGATCCGGTTCAGGACCTGGGTGATGGTGTTGGTGGGAGAGGAGATGATGACGATGCCGGCGGTCTGCCCGTCGATCTGGATGGGCTGGAACACGGCGTTGCGCTTGTCGGTATACAAGCCCTGGATCACCCCGGTGACCGTGTCGCCGCCCTGGTCAATGATCTGCTGCAGGTACTCCCGGTTCAGCTGCAGGCCCTGATGCTCACAGCCGGACTGGGCGTCGGAACAGAGGATCACATAGCCGTCCTGATCGCACAGGACGATGTTCGTGTCCGTGACCCTGGAGATCACGTCCAGATTCAGCAGAAATTCCCGGCTGTGCAGGTTGCCGCCGACGCAGTAGGATCCGGCCAGGTTGGACACCACGTCGGCGTCCTCCTGTAAATTGGAGATGGTGCTGTTGGTCAGAAAGTCCTTCACCTGAAACTGAAATGAGGCGCCCAGGGTTGTCAGAGCCAGTAACAGAATCACGGCAGCCATGGAGAAATTCCGGCTGTAGGAGCTTTTCATCCCTGCTGCACCTCGAACTTATAGCCCACGCCCCAGACGGTCTTCAGGCACCAGTTCTCGCTGACGCCCTCCAGCTTCTCCCGCAAGCGCTTGACGTGGACGTCCACGGTCCGGGAGTCGCCGAAGTAGTCGAAGCCCCAGACCTCGTCCAGGAGCTGGTTGCGGGTGTAGACCCGGTTGGGCGAGGAGGCCAGGTAGTACAGCAGCTCCATTTCCTTGGGGGGCGTGTCCACCTTCTTGCCGTCCACGGTCAGCTCAAAGGCGTCCATGTCGATGACCAGCTTGTCAAAGACCAGCCGCCGGGCCTTCTTCTCCAGGCTGACCCCGGCGGAGCGGCGGAGCACGGCCTCAATGCGGGCCAGGACCTCCTTCATTTCGAAGGGCTTGGTGATGTAGTCGTCGGCGCCGGACTTCAGGCCCGAGACCTTGTCGTCGGTCTCACCCTTGGCGGTGAGCATGATGATGGGCGTCTGGGCTTCGGCCCGAATGGCCTTGCACACGGCCCAGCCGTCCATGACAGGCATCATGACGTCCAGCAGCACCAAGTCCGGCTTAATGGCCCGGAACTTGGCCAGGCCCTGGCCTCCGTCGGCGGCCACGGTGACGGCGTACCCCTCCTTTTCCAGATAGAGCTGCAGCAGCTCGGAGATATTGCGGTCGTCTTCGACGATGAGTACAGATACAGCCATGATTTGATCCTCCTGATTGATTTGCGTAGTTGAAAAGGAAGTCCCGGCAAACGCGCCGTCCTGAGAAGATCCGTGAAGTCCGGACGGCTTCAAAGCTCAGGACTTTCCGGGGAAAAACGCCCTGTTTCACCGGGACTTTCTGATTTTTACCTGAGATTATTATATCGCAAAAATGAGAATTGAGGTGAACAATTTGTAAAGACTTGGAACGCATTTTTTGAACGCGCAGATTTTCCTTGCAAAAGGCCCTTTCGGAGAGTATGATTACAGTGGACGGGTATGGATATGGGATTGCGCGGCGCCAGCTCTCCTTAAAAGGAGAGCCAAGAAGCCCCGGCGCCGGTCCATGCCAGACCCAAAAACATTGGTAAGAGGAGTATTTATGTTGGAATTGTTGAAAGCGGTCCTGTTCGGCATTGTGGAGGGCGTCACGGAGTGGCTGCCCATTTCCTCCACAGGCCATCTGATCCTGCTCAGTGAGTTTGTGACCCTCCAGGTCTCCCCGGAATTTCAGACCATGTTCGACGTGGTGATTCAGCTGGGGGCCATTCTGGCGGTGGTCGTCCTGTTCTTCTACAAGCTCAACCCCCTGGCCCGGGGCAAGACCCCGGCGGCCCGGCAGCACACCTGGCAGCTCTGGGCCAAGGTCATCGTGTCCATTCTCCCCTCCGGCATTGTGGGCATTGCCCTGGACGACTGGATGGAGGAGCATCTGTACAACGCCTATGTGGTGGCCCTGGCCCTGATTGTCTACGGCGTGGCCTTCCTGGTGGTGGAGAAGCGCAACCAGGGCAAGTCCGCCCGGATTCAGGACGTCCAGAACATCGACTACAGAACGGCCCTGGCCATCGGCTGTTTTCAATGCCTGAGCCTGATCCCCGGCACCTCCCGCTCCGGCTCCACAATTCTGGGAGCCATCATCCTGGGGGTGAACCGGGCGGCCGGCGCGGAGTTTTCCTTCTTCATGGCCATCCCCACCATGCTGGGCGCCAGCGCCATCAAGCTGCTGAAGTTCCTGGCCTCGGGGGTCAGCGCCACAGGTCAGGAGCTGGCGATTCTGGCCGTGGGCTGCGTTACATCCTTCCTGGTGAGCCTTCTGGTGATCAAGGGGCTGATGGAATACGTGCGCAAGCACTCCTTCAGCGTCTTTGGAATCTACCGCATCGTCCTGGGCGCTCTGGTGCTGCTCTATTTCAGCATAAGATAACCGCCGCTCTTTTCCTTTTGTCCACATAAAATAAATTTCACATAAAAACAGGAGGACTCTATGGACTACAAAATCGAAAACGAATACCTGTCCGTCACCGTGACCACCTGGGGAGCTCAGGTCAAGAGCGTGGTGCGCAAGTGCGACGGCGTGGAGCACATCTGGCAGGCGGACCCGGAGGTCTGGGGCTATCACGCCCCCATTCTCTTCCCCCACGCGGGCAAGGTAGTGGACGGGATCATCGAGGCCAAGGGCGGCCGGTACCCCGCCAAGCAGCATGGCTTCGCCCGGAACTTTGCGCACGCCTTCGTGACTCAGACCCAGGACACCATTGTCCTGGAGCTTACGGCCTCCCCGGAGACCCTGGAGATCTTCCCCTACGCCTTCAGCCTGATCTCCACCTTCACCCTGGAGGGCGACACCATCCACCACAGCCTGACCGTGGAGAATCTGGACGAAGAGCCCCTGCCCTTCGGCATCGGCTACCACCCGGCCTTCGCCATTCCCTTCGACGGCAGCCACCGGGCGGAGGACTACGAGCTTCGCTTTTCCCACAGCGAGTCCCCCATCTGCTTAAACTGCCTGCCCCATGGCCTGGTCCACGGGGACGTGTACCACCTGGCCCCCAACATCCGCGCCATCCCCATTGACGACCAGCTCTTCGCCAACGACAGCCACTGCATGGTCAACCTCCGGTCCGAGACCCTGGGCCTGTATGAAAAGGGCACGGGCCGGGGTGTGGTGTGCCGCATTGAAGACTTCCCCTACACCCTGATCTGGAGCAAGCCGGGCACCCCGAAATTCGTCTGCATCGAGCCCTGGCACAGCCTGCCCAGCCCGGAGAAGGGTTCGAAAAAGTGGGAGGAAAAGCCCGCCGCCGCCATTCTGGCCCCCGGGGAGAGCTGGACCTGCTGCCTGAGCACCGCCTTTGTCCGATAATTTATTAAGTTAAGGCAGCACCGCACAATTTGGCAAGAGCATTCGGCCAAAGATTTTGCCTCATACGAAAGTTATAAAAGGGCG
>CALXFT010000004.1 GCA_944387635.1 uncultured Oscillospiraceae bacterium
TTCTTTCTTCTCTGGGTGGACAGGGCGATGGGGAAGCAGTCGCGGGACACGGCAATGATGCCAAGCTTAATTTCCGGGATATTCATGATCCTTTACACTCCTTATTAAAATATATTCATTTAATATCGCATTTCTTTTAAATCCGTCCGTATATCGGTTTCCCGCGCCTTTGACCCGAAGGCGAATCCGCCCCGGAGCCGCCGGTGTCTTCTCAGGAAATTATAGTATAAGAACGGAACAATGTCAATCTACGCTCATTTTAACCAGTTGGGGACTTTGCTCAGAGCAATTGGGAGAACAGGGTCTTGCAGGCAGGATAGATCTTGCGGAACTGCTGGTATCTGGCTTCATATTTCGCGGTCAGCTCCGGGTCCGGCTCCACAACGGAGGCCACCTCCACCAGATCGTCCACCGCCGACTGGACATCGGCATAGCGTCCGCAGCCCACCATAGCCAGCATGGCGCCGCCGTAGCCGGGGCCTTGCTCGGTCTTCACCAGCTCCAGAGGGATGCCCAGAACATTGGCAAAGATGGTCCGCCACAGCGCGGACTTGCTGCCGCCGCCGCAGAACTTGGTGCTGTTGATGGCCAGGCCCAGAGACTTGGCCACTTCGAAGGAGTCCCGGATGGCGAAGGCCACGCCCTCCAGCACCGCCTGGACCAGGTCCGCGCGGGAAGTGTCCATGGTCATGCCGATGAAGGTGCCGCGGGCATTGGTGTCGTTGATGGGGCTGCGCTCACCCATGAGGTACGGCAGGAAGTACACATGGTTCTGGCCCAGCTTGTCCGCCGTAATGGGCTGCTGCTCGGCGGCATAGTCCGTGGTTTTCAGAATATCCTCACACAGCCACTTGTTGCAGGAGGCGGCGGAGAGCATGCAGCCCATGAGATGCCAGCCGCCGTCCGCGTGGGCAAAGGCGTGCAGAGCGTTGTTGGGATCTACGCCAAAGGACTTGGAGCTGATGAAAATGGTGCCGGAGGTACCCAGGCTGATGTTGCAGCCGCCCTGCCCCACCACGCCGGTACCCACCGCCGCGGCAGCGTTGTCGCCGGCGCCGGCCACCACCCGGGTGGTTTCGGGAATTCCCAGGGCCGCCGCCATTTCCGGCAGCACCGTGCCGATGACCTGGTAGCTCTCGAAGAGCTGGGGCATCTGGGACGCTTCCACACCGCAGATCTCCATCATCTCCTTGCTCCAGCACTTGTTTTCCACATCCAGCAGCAGCATGCCGGATGCGTCGGAGTAGTCGCAGCTGTGCACGCCAGTGAGGCAATAGTTGATGTAGTCCTTGGGCAGCATGATCTTGCGGATCTTCGCAAAATTCTCCGGCTCATTGTCCCGCATCCACAGAAGCTTGGGGGCCGTGAATCCGGCAAAGGCAATGTTGGCGGTGTACGCGCTGAGTTTTTCCTTGCCGATCACATCGTTCAGATAGTCCACCTGATTGACGGTTCTGCCGTCGTTCCAAAGAATGGCCGGACGGATCACCTGATCGTTCTCGTCCAGCACCACCAGGCCGTGCATCTGGCCGCCGCAGCCGATGCCCGCCACCCGAGAGCCGTCGAAGCCCTTCAGCAGCTCCGGAATACCCTCGATCACCGCCTGCTTCCAGTCCTCCGGGTTCTGCTGGCTCCAGCCCGGCTTGGGGAACTCCAGGGGATAGTCCTTGGTGACGGTGCCGCAAATCTGCCCGGCCTCGTCCACCAGCAGCAGTTTGACAGAGGATGTTCCCAAATCAACGCCAATGTAGTACATAGCATGCTCCTTTTCTGCGCCGGCCCCGAAGGCCCGGCACGGGTATTTTTTCTTTGGTCTCTTTAGCATTAGTTTAGTAATAATTTAGTTTTTTGTCAACACCTTTTTGCGAAACACCGCTATTTTCAGCAGATTGACGCATTTTGCTATGGGAAATTTGGCCATAATTCCAGTTTCCATCGGACTTCCTCCACCCTTTCCTTCTAAATTTAACTAAATTAATTTAGTCCTCAATTCCCCTGCCGCCTAAAATCTCCTTCCGGCCCGGAAAATCAGGTTTTTTCCACCGCCGCAGTTGATTTTCCCCTAAAATTACGCTATACTATAAAAATAACATGTTTGGGATCCATCGTCGGATCTTCCGCACGGGACTGAACCGGTCAGTTAAGTTCCCCGGACCTTGTCCGCATCTTTTGATTCAGGAGGGATTCTATGGCAGGCGTCACAGCCAGAGACATTGCCGCAAAGCTCGGACTGTCCCCTTCCGCCGTATCTCTGGCCTTAAACGGGAAGCCCGGCGTCAGCGAGGCCACCCGCAGTCTGGTCCTGGAGACCGCCGCCCAAATGGGGTACCCCCGGCTGGACCCCGCCACCCTGCCCGTTCTGAGCCGGATCATCTGCTTTGTCCGCTACGCGGGCAAGACCATGCAGATTGCGGAGCACACCTCCTTTGCCTCCTTTGTGCTCCAGGGCATCGAAGCCCGGGCCACAGAACTGGGCTACAGCACCCAGGTCCGCTATCTCAACGCCGGGGACATCTACAATCCCAAGGCCCTGGAGTTTATCCGCAAGGCCGACGGCGTGATCTTCTTGGGTACAGACATCACCCTGGCCCAGCTTCCGGAGATTCAGCAGCTGTTCGACGCCCTGGGCCACGTGCCCGTGGTGGTGGTAGACAGCTCTCTGCTGGCCGACCGGGCCGACTGCGTGGTCAACGACAGCTTCGGCGGCGGACGCACGGCGGCGGAATATCTGATCCGGTCCGGCCACCGGCGGATCGGCTACATCCGTTCCAAGCAGCGCATTCCCAATTTCCAGGAGCGGGAGCAGGGGGTCCTGGCCGCCCTGGCCCATGCCGGCATCTCTCTGTCCGCCGTAATCGACGTGGACGTATCCTCCGAGGGGGCCTTCCAGGACTTCGACGCCTGGATCAAGCAGGACCCCCCTCTGCCGGAGGCCCTGTTCGCGGAAAACGACATTCTGGCCGCCGCGGCCATCCGGGTGCTGAAGAAGCACGGCTGCCGGATCCCCGAGGACATCTCGATCATCGGATTTGACGACATCCCCATGTGCGAAATGCTGGACCCGCCCTTGACCACCATCCACGCCTATAAGGAGGACATGGGCATTGTGGCCGCTGAGCATCTGCACCGGCGAATCCAGCGCGGCGAGGTTCCCCATCAGTCCCCCTCCATCGGCCTGCTGAAGACCGCGGTGTCCATGCGCCTGGTACCCCGGTTCAGCGTCCGGAAAAATCCGGCAGAGTAGTCAAAAGAGGCTGTCATGGGGATATACATTTGAAAATCAAATCATGCTGAGGGATAAAATCCAGGGAGCCTTCGATTCAGCCGGCAGGAGCGGATGCCGGTTGAATCCGAGGCTTCCTGATTTTCTCTCCCCACACGCCGCCGCTTCTTGGCGGTCCCCTCGTACTCCGGTGAATTTCTTGCTCCGCCGCCAGAGATTCCCATTGACAAATTCCCTTAAGATTTTACGAATCCCCTATGCAAATCTGAAATTTTATGTTATAGTATTACGGAATGTAATCTGACATTTTATGCACAAAATGCTAAAGAGGCGACGCTATGACTGATTTATCACACATTTCCGTAGTGCTTCCGTCCCTGGACCCGGACGAGAAGCTGACCGCCGTAATCGACGGACTTCTGGAATATGGGTTTACCGATATCATCCTTGTCAACGATGGCAGCAAGCCGGAAAACCTGCACTACTTCCAGGACGCCGAACGGCTGCACCCCCAGATCCATCTTCTGCACCACCCTGTCAACAAAGGCAAAGGCGCGGCCCTGAAGACCGCCTTCCGCTGGTTCCTGGCCAATCGGCCCCAGGGCTTCGGCGTTGTCACCGTAGACGGCGACAACCAGCATCACCCGGCGGACACCCTGGCCTGCTGCGAGCACATGCTCAAAACCAATCACTGTGTCCTGGGCTGCCGGGACTTCACATTGGACCATGTGCCTCCCCGAAGCAGATTCGGCAACCAGACCACCTCCATGGTATTCAAGGTCTTCTGCGGCATGACCATCTCCGACACCCAGACCGGCCTGCGGGCTCTGACCCGGGACGCCGTCCAGGTCCTGGTGGACGTGGCCGGGGAGCGGTTTGAATACGAGACCAACATGCTCCTGGCTTTCAAGACCAAGGGCATCCCCTTCGACGAGGTAAAAATCCGCACGGTGTACATTGAGGAAAACAAGAGCTCCCACTTCCGGGTGATCCACGACTCCTGGCGGATCTATAAGCTGATCCTGGCCCACTTCTTCCGCTACACCGCCAGCTCCCTGATCAGCGCCCTGGTGGACACGGGCATGTACTCTCTGCTGAGTTGGTCACTCAGGGGCTTGCTCTCGGGATTTTCCCTCACAGCAGCCGCCGGAGTCGGCGCCCGAGTCGTCTCCTCCCTGCTGAATTTCTTTATGAACAAGCAGCTGGTGTTCCAAACCAATGTCAGCGTCGGCCGGGCCATGGTCCGCTACTACTGTCTGGCCCTGCCCCAGATGGGCGCCCAGGTGCTGCTGACCCAGGGACTGTACACCCTGCTGGGGATTGGCGACAGCGCCGGTCTGCTGCGCACGGTGCTGTACGCCCTGGTCATGACCGTACTGTATTTCCTGAGCTATATGATCCAACAGCGCTGGGTCTTCGCAGCGCAAAATTCCAAGTCAAGTAAGAGGTAGAGCATTATGAGCAGACAAACTACGCAAACCCCCACCCCGGCGCCTAAGGAAGCCCTTGCCAAGAAGCAGAAAAAGAAGGGCAGCGGCCTGCTGGGCCGGATCATCCGCCGGTTCTTCCTGCTGCTGTTTACCGTGATCGCATTGGCGGTCGCGGCTCTCTATCTGGTGATGAACCTGGTTTTCAACGGCCCCTCCACGGCCGCCCGGGACGTGCTTACCATGACCCTGATCGAAGCCAGCGCCACCAAATGGGTCCCCGCCCTGTTCATCGGCGAGGAGACCGTGGACGAGATCCGCGCCGGTGTCAATGTGGAGATGACTTCCGACACCACCGACACCTCCCTGGTCGTGGTCCAGAAGGACGCCGCCCTCACCTCCGATACCGACGAATGGGCCAACTACCCCGACGGCATCCGCATCGAGCAGATCGCCGGCGACACCTACACCGCCCATGTGATGATCGTGCGCAATCCCGAGCAGGTCTACATGGCCACCTCCACGGATAAGTTCTCCATATCGATCCCCGGCAAGCGGATCAACCAGGCCATTGAAGACGAGGGGGCCATCGCCGCTGTCAACGCCGGAGCCTTCAACGACGACGGAACCGCCAACTCCTATGTGGGCAGCACCCCTCTGGGCCTGGTCATGTCCCAGGGAGAATGCGTCTGGACCTCCGGCAAACAGGTTGGCCTGGAGGGATTCGCCGGCTTCAACGACCAGAACGTTCTGGTTGTCTCCAAGACCAACCTGTCCCAGTCCGAGGCGGAAGAGCTGAACATCCGGGACGGCTGCTGCTTCGGTCCCGCTCTGCTGATCAACGGCGAGCAGAACATGGAAGCCTACAACGACAACTCCGGCTACAACCCCCGCACCGCCATCGGCCAGCGTGCCGACGGCGCGGTGATCTTCGTCTGCATTGACGGCCGTCAGCCCGGCTCCCTGGGCGGCACCTACGCCGACATCATCAACATCATGGTCGAATACGAAGCTGTCAACGCCTGCAACATGGACGGCGGCTCCTCCTCTGTCATGATGTACCGGGATACCTACGGAAAATTCGGCGAAGCCGGTCAGGTCCAGATGATTAACAACTACTCTCTGCTCCAGTCCGAGCCCCGGCGCATGCCGAACTTCTGGATGGTACGGCCTGCGGAATAAGGGGGAGGTAACTTATGTACAAAGGTAAATTCGATCAAAAGAGCAAGCAGGAAACGGCCAACGTTCAGGACCTGCTGACCCAGCGGCAGCAGGCTGCCGAGAAGGAAGCCGCCGAAGCCCGTGCCGCCGCCAGAAAGGCAGCCGCCGCTGGCAAATCCCCTTCCGCGGCAAAGATCCCCGCATCCGGCAAGACCCCTTCCTCCGCTAAGGCTCCCGCGTCCGGCAAGGCCCCTTCCACCGCTAAGGCTCCCGCGTCCGGCAAGGCCCCTTCCACCGCCAAAGCTCCCGCGTCCGGCAAAACCGCCGCGCAGCCCAAGGCCGTGGCCTATTCCGAGCCCCCCAGGCGCGGCCCCCGCCTGGGCGGCGTGATCTTCTACACACTGTATTTCCTGTTCATCCTGATCTTCTTCCTGGCCACCTACATCGGCCTGCAGTGGCTCAACGGATGGCTGGTGGATTACCAGGCCGCCCAGCCCACGGCGAAGGCGGAGCAGGTCTTCACCCAGCTGTTCTCCGATCCCCAGTGGGGGGACCTCTACGACGCCTCCGGCGTGCAGGACTCCGCCTATGAAGGCAAGGAGGAGTTCGTGGCCTACATGGAGGGCCACGTAGATCCCTCTCAGCTGACCTATCTGGAGACCTCCGCCGGACTGTCCGGCGACCGGAAGTACCGGGTCATGATGGGCAGCGAAGTGGTCGCCACCTTCACCCTGGTGGACCAGAACAAGGTGGACACCAGCTCTCTGGAAGATCTGGGCGAGATTCCCGACTGGCAGCTGGGCGCCGTGGAGGTCTTCTTCGAGCGTGAGAACAGCTACCGGATCGTCAACCTGGACGGCCACACCGCCATGGTCAACGGCGTGGCTCTGGACGATTCTCATATCATCCAGATCGCCACCACCAAGGCTGAAGAGTACCTGCCCGAGGGTACCACCGGCGTAAGTATGTGTACCCAGGAGATCACCGGCCTGTTCACCACGCCGGAGGTCACCATTTTTGACGCCGACGGCAAGCAGATGGAAGTCACCTATGACGAGGCCACCCACACCTTTACGGAAAAGACCGAAAGCAACACCATCACCGCCGAGGAAAACGACGTCATCGTCAACGCCGCCAAGACCTACTGCCTGTGGATGATTAAAGAAGTCACCGACCGGGGCCAGATCGCCAAGTACTTTGACCCCTCCAGCGACGCCTACTCCAATATCGTCAAGACCACAGAGCTGTGGATGCAGAGTCACGGCGGCTATGTCTTCAACGACGTCAGCGTCACGGACTACACCCGCTACACCGACGACATCTTCTCCGCCCGAATCTCCATGACACTCAGCGTCACCCGGACCAACGGCACGGTGAAGGATTACCCCTATGCACAGTCCCTGTTCTTCCACAAGACCGACAGCGGCAGCTGGCTGTGCTTTAAGGCCACCAACGCCGACGTGACCCAGCCTGTGGGCAAGGTCCGCCTGACCTTCATGCAGGGCGATACCCAGCTGTACAGCAACTTCTTCTACACCGACGCCGAAGAGATCGTGACGCCTGTGATCTCTCCCGTCCCCGAAGGCAAGGTCTTCAGCGGCTGGGTCCAGCGGACCACCGATGAGAACGGCCAGACGGTCCTGCAGCTGGTGTTCCAGCCCGACGAGACCGGCACCGTAAAGATCCCGGAAGGCACCACCCTGGAGCCCATGACCCTGTACGCCCTGTTCGAGGACGCGGCCTCCGGCGAGGCCACCACTGAAGCCACCACCGAAGCCGCCGAAACCACCGGCGAGACCACACCCCTGACTACGGAAGGAGGCGCTTAAATGCAGGCATTTTTTGATCAACTGGCAGTTTCCTTTGACCTTCCCATCCTGGACTGGATTCAGGCCCATCTGGCAAACGATCTGCTCGATACCATCATGCCCATTATCACCCTCTTCGGTGACGGCGGCGTGTTCTGGATCGCGGTCGCCGTGCTGCTGCTGTGCTTCCCCAAGACCCGGAAAACGGGCCTGGGCATGGGCTTCGCCCTGCTCATGGGCCTGCTGGTGTGCAACATCACCCTGAAGCCCCTGGTCCAGCGGACACGGCCCTATGATTTTCAGTTGGAACAGTTCGGTGTGGTCATCCATCTGCTCATCGACGCGGAGTCCTCTCTCTCCTTCCCCTCGGGCCACACCATTGCCTCCTTCGAGGCGGCCACGGTGCTGCTGAAGAACGACAAGCGCATGGGCATCCCCGCCATGATTCTGGCCGTGCTCATCGCATTCTCCCGTCTGTACCTGTACGTGCACTACCCCACCGACGTGATCTTCTCCGTCTTCGCCGGCACTCTCTTCGGCTTTCTGGGCAACGCCCTGGCCGGCAGAGTCATGGCCCGGTTCCCTCAGAAGCGCGGCAAGTTCCAAGCCTGACAAACGCGTAAAGGCCAGCCGAAATGGCTGGCCTTTTCCATAACATTAAAAAAGATCCGGCGGACGCAGGTCCGCCGGATTTCGCATAGGCGCTCAGTTCAGGAAGCACTTCCAGTTCTGAGCAAAGTATTCGATTCCGGAATAGATGGTGGTGGCCACGATGACAAAAATCACGATCCAGTTCAGGATTTCAATGCCGGGTACCGCCATCATAACGCACAGTCCCACCATGGTGCTGGCGGTCTTGACCTTTCCGCTCCAGCCCGCGGCAATGACTACGCCCTTCTGCACCGCCGTCAGCCGCAGGCCGGTGACGGCGAACTCCCGGGTCAGGATAATCATCAGGGCCCATGCAGGAAATACCCCCCACTCGCAGAACATGCACATGGCGGCAATGGTCAGCAGCTTGTCCGCCAGGGGGTCCAGGAACTTGCCGAAATCCGTGGTCTGGTTGTAGTGCCGGGCGATGTAGCCGTCCACAAAGTCCGTCAAGCTGGCCGCGATAAAGATCCCCAGGGATATGTACATCCACAGGCCGCTTCGGCCTCCGGACAGATACATGGTGATCAGAAACGCCGGGATCATAGCCACCCGGACCAAGGTGATTTTTGTTGCGGTTGTCATTGCGCTCCCTCCAGAATATAGCCGGTCAGGTCCCCGTCCAGGGCGCCGTCGATCCGGACCATGACAAAATCTCCCTCTCTGGGCGGCTCCTCGGAAGCCAGCCACACTCGGCCGTCAATGTCGGGGGAGTCGGCATAGGTTCTGCCGAAGAACTGCCCCTGCTCCTCATCGTAGCCGTCTACCAGGACCTCCACTTCCCTTCCGATCATGGAGGCGTTGTATGCATCCATGATGTCCGACTGGATGGTCTCGATGATCTGGGCCCGTCTCTGGGCCGTCTCGTTGTCCACGAATTCCATTTCCGCAGCGGGGGTCCCTTCCTCGGGAGAGAAGGGGAAGGCGCCTACCCGCTCCATCCGCTGCTGCCGCAGGAAATCGCACAGCTCCTGGAACTCCTCCTCCCCTTCCCCGGGCAGTCCGGTGATCAGGCTGGTGCGGATCACCAGGCCGGGAATCCGGCTTCTGAGCTTGTCCAGCAGCGACCGAAGGAAGTCTCCGTCGCCCCGGCGGTTCATCAGGGCCAGGATCTTGCTGTTGCAGTGCTGAATGGGGATGTCCAGGTACTTGACGATCTTGGGCTCGTCGGCCATGACCTGGATGAGCTCGTCGTCAATCTCGTCGGGATAAACGTAGTGGACCCGAATCCAGCGGAGCCCTTCGATCTGGCACAGCCGGCGCAGCAGCTCCGGCAGCAGCCGTTTATGACCGGGCAGGTCCGTACCGTAGCGGCTGGTGTCCTGGGCCACCACGATCAGCTCCCGGACGCCGTTGGCTGCCAGAAGCCGGGCCTCGTAGAGCACATCGTCCATCTGACGGCTGCGGTACCTGCCCCGCAGGTAGGGGATGACGCAGTAGGCGCAGCGGTTGTCGCAGCCCTCGGCAATCTTCAGGAAGGCGTAGTGCTCCGGCGTCGTCAGAATCCGCCCTGTTTCCTCCTCCGGCGCGTCAATGGAGCCGAAGTCGGAAACCGGCCGGTCCCGCAGCAGGGCCTCAATGGCGGGGACCACCTGAGGGAAGCTTCCCGTACCCAGAATCCCGTCCACCTCCGGCATCTCCTTCAGGATCTCCCCCTGGTAACGCTGGGACAGGCATCCGGTGACCAGGATCTTGCCCACCAGGCCCTGAGCCTTCAGGGCGGCGGTCTGCAAGATGGCGTCGATGGCCTCGGACTTTGCCGAGTCGATGAATCCGCAGGTGTTGATGACCACCACGTCGCTGCCCACGACGTCCCCACGGACCGTGTGACCGGCCTCCTGGACCCGGTGCATCATCCGCTCACAGTCCACCTGGTTCTTTGCGCATCCCAGGGAAATAAAACCAATATTTGCCATAATTCTTATTCCTCAAAATAGTCTTCTGTGTCAAAGGAGAGGGCGTTCAGCACCCGGCGGATCTGGCCGTAGCTGTGCCCCCGGCGGATCAAGGCGTCCACCGCCCGCCGCATCTGCTTCTCGTCGGCGTCGGCGTCCAGCCGGGCGCGCAGAAAATCCGCGATCCGCTCCTCCTGGTCCGGATAGTCCGCCAGGGCCTCCTCCCAGAGTTCCTTGGGGATCCGCTTTTCATAGAGGGCCTGCCTGGCTCTTGCCGGGCCGTAGCCCTTGGCGACGCAGGCGCTGACCACCTGACGGGCCGTATTCCGGTCGTCCACCAGGTTCAGTTCCTCCATCCAGCGCACGGCCTCTTTGGCCTGGTCCGGGTCCTCTCCCTTTCGGATCAGCCGGTCCTCCAGGTCCCGCCGGGACACATTGGAGGCCGAGACAATCCGCACCGCCCGCATTTTCGCGGACATGCTGCCCGCCGCGGTCAGCAGCCTGCCGTATTCTTCCTCGGACAGCTCCTTCCCGGCGTAGAGGCCGAAGTCCTCCAGGGTCTGCCGGTACAGGCCCAGGCGGCTGCCGTCGTCAAAGCTGACCCAGTACCGGCCGGCCCGGTCCGGGGCGGTTTTCAGGGCTTCAATCCTCATCGCTGAAGTCGTCGGCGCTTACGGATACGGGTTTCTCCGCTGCCTTGGCCCCGGCCTTGGGACCGGCGCTGTTGAGCTTCCATAGATTCTCCCGAACCTGGGTCTCCACCTTTTCGGCAATCTCCGGGTTGGCCATCAGGTACTCCTTGACGGAGTTGGCGCCCTGGCCGATGCGCTCATCGCCCATGGAGAACCAGCTGCCGCTCTTCTGGACGATGTCCATCTGCACCGCCAGATCCACCAGCTCGCCCCACTTGGAAATGCCCTGGCCGTAGAGGATCTCAAAGACCGCTTCCCGGAAGGGCGGGGCCACCTTGTTCTTGACCACCTTGACCCGGGTCTTGTTGCCCACGACGTTGCCGCCCTCCTTGATGGCCTCCACCCTGCGCACGTCCAGGCGCACAGAGGCGTAGAACTTCAGGGCGTTGCCGCCGGTGGTGGTCTCGGGGTTGCCGTACATGACGCCGATCTTCATACGCAGCTGGTTGATGAAGATGACCACGCAGTTGGTCTTGGAAATGGTTCCCGCCAGCTTTCGCAGGGCCTGGGACATGAGCCGGGCCTGGAGGCCCACAAAGGTATCGCCCATTTCTCCCTCGATCTCCTGCTTGGGTACCAGGGCCGCCACGGAGTCCACCACCACCGCGTCAATGGCGCCGGAGCGGACCAGGGCGTCGGTGATTTCCAGAGCCTGCTCGCCGGTGTCCGGCTGGGAGACCAGCAGATTGTCCGTATCCACCCCCAGAGCCGCGGCGTAAACCGGGTCCAGGGCATGCTCGGCGTCCACAAAGGCCACTTCGCCGCCCCGCTTCTGGGCCTCCGCCAGAATGTGCAGAGCCAGGGTGGTCTTACCGGAGGATTCCGGGCCGTAGATCTCAACGATCCGGCCTCTAGGCACACCACCAATGCCCAGGGCGGCGTCCAGAGCCAGGGAGCCTGTGGGAATGGCCTCCACGTTCATCTCCGGCCGGTCACCCAGGCGCATGACCGTGCCCTTGCCGAAGTTCTTATCGATCTGATTCAAGGCGGTCTGCAGCGCCTTCTTCTTGTCGGAAGCCGGTGCGGGGGCCTCGTAAACGGTTTTTTTCGTCGCCATATCAATCATCCTTCCTGCCGTACCTGGCAAGCACGGCGCGTTCTCTTTCGTTAAAGTCCCGGCTCCGTTCCAGAACGGTATACCCGTTCTCCTCCAGGATCTGGCAGACCCGGTCCCCCTGGCCCATGCCGAACTCGAAGCACAAATATCCTCCCGGTTTCAGAGCCGCGCGGTAGCCGCGGGCAATGGCCCGGTAGAAGTCCAGGCCGTCTTCCCCGCCGTACAGGGCCATGTGGGGTTCAAAGTTCTTTACGCTGTCGGGCAGCTGCATCATCTCCTCTGCCGTCACATAGGGCGGATTGGAGACGATCATATCAAACTGGCCCAGGAACGGCGCAGGCGGCTCCAAGGCGTTGACCTGGACGCAGCGCACCCGTCCTCCCAGCTTATTCAGAGATGTATTTTCCTTGGCCACGGTCAGAGCGGCTTTGCTCAGATCCGCCAGGGTCACCCTGGCGTCCTTGACCCGGCTGGCCACGGCCAGACCGATGCAGCCGCAGCCGCAGCACAGGTCCAGAATTCTGGGGTCCTGCTGAAGAAACAGGCCCTGGCGGATGGCAAGTTCCGCCACGGCGCAGGTGTCGTCCCTGGGGATCAGCACGTCGGGGGTGACGCGCAGGGGCAGGCCGTAGAATTCCCACCGGCCCAGCACATAGGCCAGGGGCTCTCCCTTCAGCAGCCGGGCCAGGGCGGCCTCCACCGCCTCCACCGCCTCCTCCGAGGCGTACAGCTCCCGGCGGGCCAGAATGGCCTCCTGGGTCTTGCCGGTGAAGTGGCAGACCAGCTGCCGGGCGATCTGTCCCGCGGACTGGACGTCCTCCACCGCCAGCAGAGCCCGGCGGGTGTCCAGATAAAGCTCACCGTACTGTTTTACCATCTGTCCGCGCCCTCCTGGCTGGGGAGCACGGCCTTGACGGCGGCAATGCCGACCTCGATCATGGAGTCGTCGGGCTCATTGGTGGTGAAGTTCTGCATCCACATGCCGGGGGCCGTGAGAATCCGGGTAAAGCCGTTGTCATGGCGGCCGGCCCAGCGGTTGATCTCATAGGTAATGCCCACCACCAGAGGCAGGAGCAGCAGCTTGAACACGATCATGATCACCCGGTATCCAAAGCTGCCCCGCATGGCCGCCAGGCCCGGGAACAGCTCCAGCAGGGCCGAAGAGGCCACGGAGAACACCAGGATGGAGATCACCATGACCACCAGCAGGAAGCTGGTGCCGCAGCGGGGATGGAGGCGGGTCTGGCTGCGGACGTTTTCCACGGTCAGCTCCAGGCCCGCTTCATAGCAGCGGATGGTCTTGTGCTCTGCCCCGTGGTAGGAAAACACCCGCCGCATCTCCTTCATACGGGAGACCAGGATCATATAGACGAAAAAAATGACCATCCGGATGACGCCTTCGATCAGGTTCAGCAGGAAGTTGTTGGTGATCCACCGGTCAAAGAATCCGCTGATGACCATGGGCAGCAGGAAGAACAGCACCACGGACAGGCCCAGGCCCATGGCCACGGCAATGCCCAGTATGGCCTGCTGAAACTTCTCGTTGCCCAGCTTCTCCTCCAGCCACAGGTCAAGCTTGGAAGGTTCCTCCTGCATCTCCTCCGGAGCCAGGTCCGCCGAATGGAGCAGGGCCTTGACGCCCACCACATTGGAATCAAAGAAGTTGAAGATCCCCCGGATAAAGGGCCAGGTCTTCACAGATCCGGGGGGATTGATCTTTCTCGGATGGGTCTCAACGCTCAGGCCCTCCTTGGTCCGGACCACCACAGCGTCGGTCTCCGGGCCTCGCATCATAATGCCCTCGATCAGCGCCTGACCGCCGATCATGGTCTTGAATTTCTCACCGGTTTGGGTTTGCTTGTTGTTCATAGGTATCGGGTCTCTCCTTAATTGGCGGCAGGCAGGCAAACCGTCACCAGGGTGCCGCCTCCCGGAGCATTCTCCAGGGTCAGGGTCCCGCCGTGCATCTGTACGATCTCGTCACAGACTGCCAGGCCGATACCGGACCCTCTGGCCTTGGAGCTGCCCTTATAGAATTTCTTTTTGACCAGGGGGATCTCGTCCTCCGGGATGCCGGGGCCGTAGTCCCGGATTCGGACCACCACGGTGCCGTCCTCATAGTGCATGGAAGCATCGATCCGCTTCCCCTCCCCGCCGTGCTTGGCGGCGTTGTCCAGAATGTTCAAAAACACCTGGCGCAGACGCTTGGCGTCGCAGGGAATCTCCGGGATATCCTCGTCGTTGTCCTCATAGTTCAGCCGGATACCATCCTGGGCCAGCCTGCTGCCGTACATATACACCGTGTCCTCAAATTCCGAGCGGATATCCGTGGGTTCTACGGACAGGGTCATTCGGCCGTCCTGAATCCGGGTGAAGTCCAGCAGCTCCATGACCATCTCCGTCAGCCGTTTGGCCTCGCTGGAGATGATCTTCAGGCCCTGCCGGGTCCCGGCGTCCAGATCCTCGCCGGCCAGCAGGGTCTCGCTCCAGCCGTTGATCACCGTCAGGGGGGTGCGCAGCTCGTGGGACAGCTGGGAAATAAACTCCGACTGCATCTTCTCGTTCTGGGCGATCTTGTTGGACATCTCGTTGATGGTGTCCGCCAATTCTCCGATCTCATCCCGGTAGGGCGTCTGGATCTGTACGCCGTAGCTGCCGTTGGCAATGCGCTTGGCCGTCTCCGTAATCTGGGCCACGGGGTTCATGATGCTCCGCAGGTAGTAGCTGCTGGTAAACATCACCGCCACCAGGACCATGAGCAGGACCAGGGCGCTGATCATGGCCACAAGCAGGATCTGCCCGTCCACCAGCCGGGTGGAGGTCACGTAGCGAAGCACGCCGATGACCTCGCCGTTGCTGTAGATCATGGGGCTGGATACCGCCATGATCCGCTCGCCGGTGTTGGGATCCCGGCCCACATAGGTCCGGCTGTCCCGGGTGCTGACGGCCTCCTGGATCTCCGGGGTGTCGGGGGACTGCCCCGCCCACTGACCGAAGGAGGAGGCAACCAGGTCTCCCTGGCTGTTGATGAACTGAAGCTCCAGAGCGTCCTTGTCCACAAAGGTCTGGGCATAGGTGATGCAGGACTGGTAGAACTCATTGTAGGTCTGGTCCACGTAGTTGGCAAAGAAGTCCGTGGTGGTCCTGGCCCGGTTTTTCAGGTCCGATTCCATTGCGGAGTAATAATACGCGGCAAAGGCCGCCGTCACCGCCATGACGAAGACCAGTCCCAGGGCGAAGACCACGCTGACGGTGTTCAGCAGCCACCGCTTCCGCAGTCCGCCCATGTTGAACCTGGATTGGATCTTCATGGGTCTTATGCGCCCCACTTATACCCCAGACCCCATACCGTGGTGATATAGGTGGGATTTGCCGTGTCGTCCTCGATCTTGATGCGAAGGCGCCGGATGTTCACATCCACCACCTTCAGCTCCCCCTCGTAGTCCCGGCCCCAGACGGCGGAGAGAATGTCCTCCCGGGACAGGGCACGGCCGGGGTTCTGCATGAACAGCTTCAGAATGGCGTACTCCACCTGGGTAAGGCGGATTCGGTTCCCGTTTTTCTCCAGGGTGTGGTTGCGGGTGTTCATAACGAAGGGACCCTGGGTCAACAGCTCGGAAACGGTGTTGCTGTCGCCGCCGATGCGGCGGTACAGGGCGTCGATCCGGGCGGTCAGCTCCGCCGGAGAGAAGGGCTTGGTCACATAGTCGTCGGCGCCGGTCATCAGGCCGGTGACCTTGTCCATCTCCTGGGTCCGGGCCGTGAGCATAATGATGCCCATCTGCTTGTTGGTGGCCCGGATGCGGCGGCATACCTCAAAGCCGTCCATGTCCCCCGGGACCATGATGTCCAGAATGGCCACGCCGATGTCCGGATTGGCGGCAATGGCGTCCAGAGCCTCCTGACCGTCTCCGGCCTCAATGGCGTCGTATCCGGCCCGCTGCAGGTTGATGACCACAAAGCTGCGGATGTTCAATTCGTCTTCCATAATCAGAACTTTTTTCATAACGTTTCCCTCAACTCTCTCCGGTCCGCCAATCCTGCCGGATCAGGCGGAAGCTGTCCGTCAATTCTTCCTCAGTCAGCCCATACGCTGCCGCGTCAGGCTCCAGTTTGGCCGCGTAGGCGACGCCCTCGGCCCGGTACAGGGCGAAACGGCCCTGCTGCACCGCGTCCTCATCCCGGCTGCTGCCGGTGAAGACGTAAATGGTAAAGAGGGGTTCCGCCTCCAGGTATTCATGGTCCCACACGTAAAAGGTGTATGTATTCCCGCCCTGGGCCACGGAGACCCGGTTGGACCAGGTCTGGCGAAGCTGGACGTACCAGCCGCCCAGGTAATTGTGGAAGGTGTGAAGCTTTTCCGTTTTATTTCCCAAAGCGTCTACGGAGAACCACCGCAGCAGGTAGCTGGGCTCCTCCTCCTGGCCGCCGGACACCTGCTTCATGGGGATCATGGCGGGAAGCTCCATGATGCCGTCCTCGTCAATGTCTTCGGCGTACACATAGAAGTTGCCCAAGGTCTCAATGGTGGTCTCGGAGCCGCAGAAAAAGGCAATATTGGTAAACCGGCCCTCCGCAATGGCGAAGATGTCCGTGACGATGGAGTCCTCCTCCGTTGTGCTGGCCACATACACCGCCGGCGCGCCGCCTTGCAGCTTTCCGGGCATGATCCGCCGGATCCGGGAGGGGCTGACGGACAGTTCCGTCTCCACGGAGCGGGTGATCTGTCCGCCGCTGACACTGTAGAGCACCGCCGTTCCCCGGCCGGACTCCGCCTCGCCGGGCCGGAACACCATGACCTCGCTGCGGCCGTCACTGTCCAGATCGCTGGTTAAGAATTTGGAGTAGCCCACCACCAGCAGCTGCTCGGCGCTGCCGCCGGAGAAGGTGTACACGGATACGCTGCGCAGGACCTGGTCGCTGACCTGCCTGCCCACCACCAGCTCACAGCCGGGTTTCTCGTCAAAGTTGATATACTCCACCTGCTCAAAGGCCGAGCCGTTGCTCTCAATCACATCCGTCAGGGTGCAGGCGCCGTCGGAGCCTTGGGAGAAGATCAGGATCTGCAAGGGCTTCTCCAGGTCCCCAGCCGCAAACACCAGGTACTCGTCCACCCCGTCCCCGTCCAAGTCCGCCATCTGCACCGGCTGCTGGTTGTCGCCGGAAATGGGCGCGCTGTAGTCCAGGCCGATCATAGCCGAATCAATGGCAGATTCCAGCTGGCTGTATTCCTCCGACCGTCGTGGTACGGCGTACAACTCCTCCACCGACAGCATGGCGCAGCCGCTTAAGAGCAATGCCGCCGCTGCCGGCAATGCCAGGAGGATATTTCTTCCTTTCACGGCATCAACTCCTTTCAATCGAATAGGATACCAACGGATATTATATCATAATGCCCCAAAAAAGGAAAGCTATTTTACAACAACATTTGCCTCGCCCAGGACATTTTTCAGCTCCCGGAGCATGCTGTCCATCAGGACGCAGCGGGTACCCCGGCGGCGCTTGGTATCGGCGAAATAGAGCACCACGCTGCCCTCTCCGGGGAACATGTTCAGGATCGCCCGGACCTTGGGGAACAGCTTCCCCTCCTCGCTTGGCAGGCGCAGATACAGCGTTCCCTTCACGGGAGCGGCGGACCGGGCCGGAGCCCGATTGTCCGGATCTCCCGCGGCGTAGTCGGAAATGGGCCTGGCCCGGTTGACCACGATCTGAGGGTCCTTGTCCTCCCGCCGGGAAAGCCGCCCGGTGACCACCACAGGGCTGTTCTCCCGCAGGTATCCGCCGTACTGGCTGAGCACGTTGGAAAACGCCAGCATCTCAATGGACGCCGTATCGTCCTCCACGGTGACATAGGCCATCATGGAATTGCTGCGGGTTGTCTTCATTTTCACACTCTGCACGATGCCGGCCACGCAGACGGTCTGCTCGTCCCGGAAGCCCCCCTCCTCGTCCATGAGCTGGGCAATGTGGACCACTTGGGTTCCCTTCAGGAAGGGACGGTAGTCGTCCATGGGGTGGCCGGACAGGTAGATGCCCGTGGTCTCCTTCTCCATGGAGAGCAGAGCGGCCTTGTCCAGCTCCTTCTTCGCGGGGATGGGAATGGAGCCCGCCCCGTCGCCGTCACCGTCAAGCATGGCAAACAGCCCCATCTGGCCCTCCAGATTCTTCTTTCGGGACTGGGCCACGCTGTCCATCATCTTGTCATACACCGACAGCAGGGCGCTGCGGGTATTGCCGAAGCAGTCTGCCGCGCCGCATTTGATGAAGTTCTCCACAGCCCGCTTGTTCAGTTCTCCCTCGTCCATGCGCTGGATGAAGTCCTCCAGGGAACAGAAGGGGCCGCCCTCCTTACGCTTGCGCACCATGGCGCGGATCAGGCCCCGGCCCACATTTTTCACCGCCCCCAGGCCGAAGCGGATGGCGTCGCCCTCCACGGTGAAGTTGTCCTCGGAGTGGTTCAGATCCGGCGGCAGCACGGCGATGCCCATCTCCTTGCACTCGGCAATGTAGCCGGAAATCTTCTCCGCGGAATCCAGCACCGAGGTCATGAGGGCGGCCATGTACTGCCGGGGATGGTGGCATTTCAGGTAAGCCGTCTGATAGGCCACCACGGCATAGCACACGGCGTGGGCCTTGTTGAAGGCGTAGTTGGCGAAGTCCACAATTTCGTCGTAAATGGACTGGGCCACCTGCTCCGGAATCCCGTGGCCCACACAGCCGCAGATATTCTGCTCCGGGTCGCCGTATACGAAGACCTTCCGCTCCGCCTCGATGACCTTCATTTTCTTCTTGGAAATTGCCC
This sequence comes from uncultured Oscillospiraceae bacterium, assembly GCA_944387635.1. Classification (GTDB taxonomy): domain Bacteria; phylum Bacillota; class Clostridia; order Oscillospirales; family Oscillospiraceae; genus Faecousia. Next base: position 18,717 of record CALXFT010000004.1, read on the forward strand.
GGCGAATGTTGTCCGCCTGACCCATGGTGTAGCCACCCAGGGAGCGGAAAATCTCAATGACCTGCTCCTGATATACGATGCAGCCGTAGGTGACCTTCAGAATCGGCTCCAGCATGGGCGTTTTATAAGTGACCTTTTTGGGGTCCAGCTTGTTGGCGATGAAGGTGGGGATGGAGTCCATGGGGCCGGGCCGGTACAGGGCTACAATGGCCGTGATGTCCTCAATGGAGCCGGCCTTCATGCTGACGCACACGCCGGTCATGCCGCTGGACTCCAGCTGAAACACGCCCTGGGTCTTGCCCTGGGTCAGCATGTCAAAGGTGTCCTTGTCATCGTCCGGAATCCGGTCAATGGAAAACTCCGGCTCCAGCAGCCGGATCTGGCGCTCCGCGTCGGCGATCACCGTCAGGTTCCGCAGGCCCAGGAAGTCCATCTTCAGCAAACCCAGCTCCTCGATGGTGGTCATGGTGTACTGGGTGACAATGGTGTCGTCGTTGCGGGACAGGGGTACATAGGTGTAGACCGGCTTGGCGGTGATGACCACGCCGGCGGCGTGGGTGGAGGCGTTCCGGGGCATGCCCTCCAGGCTCCGGGCCGTGTCGATGAGCTTCTTCACCTTGGGGTCCCCGTCATACATCTCCTTGAGCCTGGGACTGACCCGCAGGGCCTCCTCCAGGGTGATGTGGGGCGTGGAGGGGACCTGCTTGGCCACCACGTCGGTCTCGGCGTAGGTGAAGTTCAAGGCCCGGCCCACATCCCGGATGGCGCCCCGGGCGGCCATGGTGCCGAAGGTGGCGATCTGGGCCACATGGTCGGCGCCGTACTTGTCCATGACGTAGGCGATCACCTCGCCCCGGCGCTCCTGACAGAAGTCCGTATCAAAGTCGGGCATGCTGACCCGCTCCGGATTCAGGAACCGCTCGAAGATCAGGCTGTATTTCATGGGGTCCACTTCCGTGATGTGCAGGCAGTAGGCGGCAATGGAGGCCGCGCCGGAGCCGCGCCCCGGTCCCACGGGAATCCCCTGCTCCTTGGCATAGCGGATAAAATCCCAGACGATCAAGTAGTAGTTGACATAACCCATCCGGCTGATGACGCCGATCTCGTATTCCAGCCGCTCCAGATAGCTCTGGGGCGGGTCGGCGTACCGTTCCCGGAATCCTTCCATGCAAAGCCGGCGGAAGTAGGCTTCGCTGGTGTACCCCTCGGGTACCGGGAAGACGGGCAGATGGTATTCGTGAAAGGTAAACTCCAGATTGCACCGGCGGGCAATGTCCGCCGTATTGGCAAAGGCCTCCGGACAGTTGGGGAACAGCCGGCGCAGCTCCTCCTCGCTCTTGAGGTAGAACTCCTGGGTCTGGAATTTCATCCGGTTTTCGTCATCCACGGTCTTGCCGGTCTGGACGCACAGCAGCACATCCTGGATGTCCGCGTCCTCCCGGCGCAGATAGTGGGCGTCGTTGGTGACCACCAGGGGTAGCCCCGTCTCCCGGGCCAGGCGCAGAAGGCCCTGGTTCACCGGCCGCTGCTCCGCGATGCCGTGGTCCTGCAATTCCAGATAGAAGTGGTCCGGTCCAAAGATCCGGGCCAGATTCAGGGCGTAGTCCTTGGCCCCGCTGTAGTCCTCGCTCAGCAGATACTGGCTGACGCCGCCGGCCAGGCAGGCGGACAGGGCGATCAGGCCCTGGTGGTGCCGCTCCAGGAGAGCCAGGTCCACCCTGGGTTTTCCGTAGAAGCCGTGGATGTGGGCCTCGGAGACCAGCAGACAGAGATTTTCATAGCCGGTCCGATTCTCGCACAGCAGTACCAGGTGATAGGCCTCGTTGTCAATGCCGTGGATCCGGTCGGCCATGCCCCGGCGGGCCACGTACACTTCGCATCCGATGATGGGCTTGACCCCGGCGGCCTTGGCGGCTTTATAAAAATCAATGCATCCGTACATGACGCCGTGGTCGGTAATGGCAATGGCATCCTGGCCCAGCTCCTTCACCCGGTCCATCATGGCGTCAATGCGGCAGGCGCCGTCCAGGAGGCTGTATTCGCTGTGAACATGTAAGTGGACAAAACTCATTTTTCACACTCCTTTGCCAGCTGGGTCAGCTTTTTCATCCGGTTGTTCATGGCAGGCTTGGTAATGGGCGGGTCCATCATCCCGGCCAGCTCCGACAATGACGCGGCGGGATTCTCCTCTCTGGCCTTGGCCGCCTCCCGCAGTTTTCCAGGCAGGCTCTCCAGGACCCCCGCTTCCCGCAGGCAGCGGATAGCCCCCAGCTGCTCCTGGGCCGCCTCCACCACCTTGGAGATGTTGGCGTCGTCGCAGTTGCAGCGGCGGTTGACCTTGTTGTTCAGCTCCTTTTCCAGCCGGGCCTCCATGATCCCCATGGCGGCCACAGGGGCTCCCAGGTAGGTCAGAAAGTCCGAAATCTGGTCGCTCTGCTTCAGGTACAGCACCTGGCTGCCGCCCCGGCCCGCGGTCTTGGGCGCGAAGCCCATGGCCTCCCGCAGAAGGGCGTCGGTCTCCCGGGCCACGCTCCGATGGGTGGTAGTCAGCTCCATGTGGTAGCCCTTGGCCGGGTCGGTGACGCTGCCTCCGGCCAGGAAAGCCCCACGGAAGAATGCCTCCCGGCATCGCTCCTCCTCCACCACCGGCAGATTCACATGGAGGGCCAGGGTCCCCCGGGCGTCGAAGCCGAAGGCCTCCAGGATTCTGCGCAGCTTTTCCCGTTCCCGGATCTGGAAGACCTGCTTCCCCGCCGCCGCAGGCTCCGGGACGGCGTCAAAGCTCAGGTCAAAGGCCCGTCGGAAGAGCTTGGGCAGGATAGCGGAAAACTCCCGGCTTTCCGTAATGATTTTAATGCCCTCGTTGTGGAAGCTGTTGCAGTAGAGCAAAATTCCGAAGCACTCGGCCAGGGCGCAGCCGGACTTCTGGGGGATCTCCCGGCAGATCTCGGCCTTTGCCGAGGCGGAGAAGGAGGGTGTTCCGGCCCGGGCCGTCTCTTTCTGCTTTACCATATGCGGATCTCCGGCTCCAGGCGAATGCCCGTGCGCGCCATGACCTGGTCCGACACCGCCGTCAGCAGCTGCCGGAAATCGGCGGCCGTGGCCCCGCCCAGATTCACGGCAAAGCCTGTGTGCTTTTCGGAAATGGCCGCGTTCCCGATCCGGAATCCCCGCAGCCCGGCGTCCTCGATCAAGGCGGAGGCATAGCCGCCCGCGGGCCGCTTGAAGGCCGAGCCGGCGGAGGGCAGGTCCAGGGGCTGGGAGGCGGAGCGTTTGGCAATGAGCTCGCGCATCCTGGCCTTGATTTGCTCCGTGGGCGCCGGGGTCAGCCGGAAGTCGGCGCTGATCACAATGCCTCCCTCCTCTTCCAGGCGGCTGTGCCGGTAGGAGAATCCCATCTCCTCCCGGGACAGGCGGCGGAGGGTTCCGGCCATGTCCATGACCTCCACCTGCTCCACCACCGTGCCGATCTCCCCGCCGTAGGCGCCCGCGTTCATGTACACGCCGCCGCCGACGGTGCCCGGAATGCCATGGGCAAACTCCAGACCGCTGAGGCCCAGGTTGGCTGCGAACACCGCCCCCCGGCTCATGGTCACGCCGGCCATGAGCCGAATCCGGTTCCCGCCCAGTTCCTCCATGCCGTCCAGGCAGTCCTTCAGGCAGATCACCAGACCCGGCATCCCCTCATCGGGAGCCAGCACATTGGTTCCCGCTCCCAGAATAGCACATTTACAGTCCAATAAAACGGATACATTTAAAAGCCTTCCCAATTCCTCTCTGGTTTTGGGAAAGGCCATAACCTCCGCTCCCCCGCCCACGCGCAGGGAGGTGTGAGATGCCATGCTCTCCCGGAACCGCAGCTCCAGGTCCGGTAAAAGTGCGGAAATTTTCCGCTGGAATTCAGTCAATTCAGTCATAAACGCCTCCGGGTGTATACTTCAGAATAGTATAGCATATTCCCATGGATTATGCAATTATTCCCGTCCGGAAATTTGCGCTTACGGAAAACGCCCCGCTGCGCAGCAGCGGGGCGTGGGTATGGCGTTATTCCAAAGTACCCTCGGTCAGGGCGGTGAAGTAGCGGCGGTTGTTGCCCTCATCAAACAGAAGGACGCTGGACTGGGTGCCGAACAGGTCGATCAGCTCGCCCCAGTAGGAGCCCTCCTTGGGGCAGGTGCCGGTCTCGATGGTCAGCTCCGGCAGCAGGGGCAGGACCTCCCACAGGCAGGTGAGGATCTCGCCGTTGGTCATGTTGTGGGTAATCAGGGGCAGGGCCTCGTCCGCCAGTTCCATCAGGTCCGTGAGGCTCTGCTGGGACAGCTTGTCCAAAATGGCGCTGATCAGTTTCCGCTGACGTTCCGTGCGCTTGATGTCGCTGTCGCTGTCGCCCGCGGCCTTGCGCATACGGGCGTAGGACAGGGCGCCCATGCCGTCCAGCTTCTCCAGGCCCGGCTCCACGTCGTAGTAGACCCAGAAGTCGTCGTTGTTCAGGTATTCGGCTTCCGCCTCGGTCAGCTCGATCTCCACGCCGCCCATCAGGTCGATGAGCTTGATAAAGCCGTCGAAGTCCACTTCGATGTTGTGGTCCACCTCAATGCCGAAGTTCTCCAGCAGGCACTGGTTCATCATCTCCATGGAACCGGCCGCGCCTGCCCAGGTGTAGCCCAGGTGATAGGCCACGTTGATCCGGTTTTTGCCGCAGGTGTGCTTCGTTCCGGAGGGATCCACATAGTCCGGCAGCTTCAGATAAGTATCGCGCAGGAAGGAGGTCAGGGTCAGGGTCTTGGTGTTCTTGTTGATGGTAGCCAGGATCATAGTGTCCGCCAGCCGGGAATTCTCGGAGCTCTCACCGGCCCGGGCGGACTGGCCCACCACCAGGATATTCAGTATGTCCTTGCCGGAAGGCTCGTAGGGCAGGGTCGTGGGGACCGTGGTGGCCTCCGTGGTCTCCGCGGTGGTCTCTATGGTCGTGGGTTCCGTCTGCTCCGTGGCCGGAACCGTGGTGGGCTCCGAGGTGCCGCCCTGATTCAACTGGGGGTCCTGGGGCTTGTACAGCATGCCGCCCACCAGCGCGCCCACCACCAGAACCAGCACCGCCAGGATGACAACCAGCACGGTCATCTTGCCGCTCCGGGGCTGCCTGCCGCCGTGTTCGGAATGGTTGTTATGATTATTTTTCGCGTAACGTCCGCCCTTACTCATGGAATACCTCCTGATATACAGTAGTCAAACACAAGCATTGTATCATTTTGTTATCAAAAATACAAGAGGTTTTTCAGTTATTTACAACTTTCTTAAAAAATCAGCAGCAGTTGTGACAACCGCTGCTGATTTTTGTAACCATTTATTCCTGAGCGCCGGTTTCCTGGGATTCGGCAGGCGCCTGAGTCTGCGGGGCTTCGGTCTGCTCCTGGTCAAGGGCGTCGGGATTGAAGGTCGCCGCGTCCATGATATCCTCCACGGAAGAGCCCTTGTCCTCGTATTCGGCCCGGGTGGTCTTGTTGAGCATGTGATTGACAAAATAGGCCAATCCGCCAACGATCAGGGCCAGCACCAGAAACACCGACAGGGCGATCTTCACGCCCCTCCCCTTTTTTTCCTTCTTCTTCAGATAACGTCCGCCTTTGGCCATTGCTTACCTCCTTGCTCCTTGGGGAATTATCATTAATGCTTATCGACTTAAACAGCAGAAATTGCAGATATCCGTTGCCTCCATGCAGACTTCCGTCTGGGCAGCTGTCAGGATGCTTACGCTTCACGCGGTCACCGCACCCATTTGGCGCTTAAGGCAATACCGGCACGAAACGAAGGGCGCGCCGGGAGGGGTCCAGGGGAGGGCGGCTTTGAGATATCAACTCAGCGCCTCCCCTGGCCGCGTTCTTTGCTGGCATTTCTGTGCGGGACAAGAAAGGAAGGCCCCCGGCAGGGGTCGGGGAGCACTTGCCCCTGTCTCAGCACTTCACCAGAACGCAATGCCCATACCTCTCAGTCAAAAATCAAAGATTTTTGCCAGCTCTCCTGGAAGGAGAGCCAAGGGCCTGGCTGTAGACAAAGCACTATGCATAAGGCTGACGCTTTCCGAAATGTTTTGCTGTGTTAAATCGATAAGCATTTTACCATTTCCATTACGGACCCTCGCACACAGCCGGAAAGTCCCTTGTCCCGGAAGAAGCCGCCGTGAAGGCTGTCCCCCGTTCCGGGTTACTTCTCGACGATCTCCAGCAGCTCCATGGGGCAGGCCTTGACGCAGATGCCGCAGGCGATGCACTTGGAAGCGGGGTTTTCGGGCTTGAGGACCATGGCCTTCATGGGGCAGGCCTCCACGCACTTGCCGCAGCCGACGCACTTCTTCTTGTTGATCATGTACACACCGGTCTTGGGGTTCTGGGTGATGGCCTCGTGTTCGCAGCTGCGCATGCACTTGCCGCACTGGATGCAGACCTGAGGCTTGGCGCCGGTGCCCTTGGGAAGGATCTTGATGCAGGACAGGTCCTCGTCAAACTCCTTGTAGAAGGCTTCGGAGCAGGCGGCTACGCATTGCAGGCAGGCCATGCATTCCACGTTTTTCTTAACGGCGAGCTTCTTCATATGAGAACACTCCTTTTATTTTGTTTTATTCGCCGTTATTATACATGCTTTCAGCAAAAAAAGCAACAGAAGAAACCGGCGCGGAACAGAATTTGCCGCGAAAAGAGGAACCGGTCCGCATAGTCCGCAGGGGACCGGAAAATTCGGAATAAACCCCGCTTTCCCGGAAATAATACTTTTGAAGCAAGAAGCTTTTGGAGGTAATCAAAATGAAAACGTATGGCACTCTCGCCCTGGTTCTGGTCCTTACCGCGGCGCTGCTCACCGGCTGCGGCTGCACCAATCAGGACATGTACGAAACCACCCTGGCACCCACCACCCATTCGACCTGGGAGACCACGGAAGCCACCACCCATATGACCACCGCCCCCACAACCCACAGCACCACCGCCGACACCCGGGAGACCGTGGACAACGGGAACGGCCCTCTGGAGGACACCACCCATACCACCACGCCCACCGAAACCACCAGCGCCCGATAACCGTCCGGGATCCCCGGACGTACATACCCTCCGGTCCGGCGCCAGGCTGCCGGCCTTCCCGGCAAGGATCGGCCCCGCCTCCCGGAGCAGGCTCCGGCACGGAGGGATTTTTCGATTTTTCCGTAAGTTGTCAGCAAACATGCCGCCGTATATTCCGGTCCGTAAAGTTGCTTATTTACAGTATATCACAGCTTTTCCTTCTGAAAAGTGGAATTTTGCGGGATTTGACGATTTTTCCGGGGCATACTAATCCCAAGCACCGGAACCGGGCCTTTGCGGTAGCCGGTTCCGGGATGTGACAAAAGGAGGGAGATCCATGAGTGTCAAAGGATGGGCCGTCACCGCCGGAATCGGCATGGCCGCGGGGGCCGTGGCCGTATTGATGATGCCCCGAAACAACCCAACCCGCCGTCTGGCCGCCAAGGCCGCCAACAAGATGGAGGACGTGGCCTGGAAAGTCTCGGACGCCGTCTCCGACAAGATCGACAATCTGGACATGTAACAGAAAGGGCTGTCTCAAAATGCAAATTTTGAAAAACAGCCCAACAAATCGCAATAAAAACCGGCTGGACTACCTTGGTTTTGGTAATCCAGCCGAACTTATTTTATATGCGTTTTCTTGAAAAAGCGATTTTGAGACAGCCCCTAATCATTCATGTGATGTCCAGCTTCACATTGTCCTCCTCCACCCGGATTCGGATGGCGGAGATGGGATTTTCAAAGCTGTCGATGATGGCCTCGGAGATCGGGTCCTCCAGCTCCCGCTGGATGGTCCTGCGCAGGTTCCGGGCGCCGTAGGCCAGGGAGTAGGCCTTCTTCACCAGCAGCTCCCGCAGGTCCTCGTCCCAGGTCAGGGTCAGGCCCCGCTCCGCCAGACTGCTCTTGAGCTCGCCCAGCATGATGTCCGCAATGCCCTTGAAGTTCTCCTCGCTCAGATGGTTGAAGACGATGATCTCATCCACCCGGTTGAGGAACTCCGGCCGCAGGAATTCCCGCAGGGCCTGCATAGACTTCTCCCTGGTCATGTCGTTCTGGGTCCGTCCGAAGCCCAGGCCCCCCACCCGGCCCTCGGAACCGGCGTTGGAGGTCATGACGATGACCGTGTTTTCAAAGTTCACCACCCGGCCCTGGGCGTCGGTGATCCGGCCGTCGTCGAGCACCTGAAGCAGCACGTTCAGCACGTCGGGATGGGCCTTCTCAATCTCGTCGAAGAGGATGACGCTGTAGGGGCGGCGGCGGACCTTTTCCGTCAGCTGTCCGGCCTCGTCATAGCCCACATAGCCCGGAGGGGAGCCAATGAGCTTGGAAACCGTGTGCTTTTCCATATATTCCGACATGTCCAGCCGGATCAGGCTGTCCACGCTGTCAAACAGATCGGAAGAAAGCTGCTTGACCAGCTCGGTCTTGCCCACGCCGGTGGGACCCACAAAAATGAAGGACACCGGACGCTTCTTGGGGCTGATGCCCACCCGGCTGCGGCGAATGGCCCGGGACACGGCGTCCACCGCTTCGTCCTGGCCCACGATGTGTTCCTTCAGCCGCTGGGACAGGCCCTTGATCTGCTCGTATTCCTGGGCCTTGATCTTGGAAGCGGGGATCTTGGTCCACAGCTCAATGATCCGGGCCAGGTTCTCCATGGTCACCCGGGGCTTGGGCAGCTGCTCCAGCGCCTCGATCCGGGAGGCCAGCTGCATGAGCTTGCTGCGGATCTTGGCCAGCCGCTCATAGTCCTGATTCTCTGTGTCCTCGGTCAGCATCCGCAGCTCCAGCTCGTAGTCGTCCCGCTCCTTTTTCAGCTGGGCCAGCTCGGCCATCTCCTTGGACTGGAGGTTGACATCGGAGCAGGCTTCGTCCAGCAGGTCAATGGCCTTATCCGGCAGATACCGGTCGGTAATGTACCGCTCGGACAGGACCACGCACTGATGGGCAATCTCCGGGGAGATCTCCACGCCGTGGAAGCTCTCATAGGTCTTGGCGATGCCCTGCATGATCTGACTGGCCTCGGCAATGGTGGGCTCCGCCACGGACACCGGCTGGAACCGCCGCTCCAGAGCCGCGTCCTTCTCGATGTACTTACGGTATTCGGTAAAGGTGGTGGCGCCGATGACCTGGATCTCGCCCCGGGACAGGGCGGGCTTGAGGATGTTGGCGGCGTTCATGGAGCCTTCCGCGTCGCCGGCCCCCACCAGGTTGTGGACCTCGTCGATGACCAGGATGATATTGCCGCACTCCTTGACCTCGGCAATGAGGCTCTTCATCCGGCTCTCAAACTGGCCCCGGAACTGGGTTCCCGCCACCAGAGCGGTCAGGTCCAGCAGGAAGACCTCCTTATCCCACAGCTTATAGGGAACCTGTCGGGCCACGATCCGCTGGGCCAAGCCCTCGGCGATGGCAGTCTTGCCCACGCCGGGCTCACCGATGAGGCAGGGGTTGTTCTTCTGCCGGCGGTTCAGGATCTGGATCACCCGCTCGGTCTCCATATCCCGACCGATGACCCGGTCCAGCTTGCCTTCCCTGGCGCGGCCGGTCAGGTCCAGGCAGTAGGTATCCAGAAACTTATGCTTTTTATTCTTCTTTTTGGTCTTTTCATTTTCCGGCTGCTCCTCTTTCCGGGGCTGCCGGGGCTGCTGGTCGGGCAGATTGCCGGAGCTTCCCAGCAGTTGGTTCAGCAGAGGGAAGGTTGCGGTCTGGCTGTCGATCTCGTCGTCATCGTGCTTCTCGCTGTCGTCTCTCTGACCGAACATGCTGCTCATCTCATCGCTGAGCAGGTCCAGGTCCTCTTCGGAAATGCCCATCTGGTTCACCACCTGGTCGATCTGGGGTACGCCCAGACCACGGGCGCATTTGAGGCAGTAGCCCTCATTCAGAGCGATCCCGTTTTCCACCTTGGTGATGAAGACCACCGCGATGTTCTTCTTGCATTTTACGCACATTTTAGGCTGCATACATTCGACTCCTTCTTACAAGGATAGGTTCCTTTGATGTGGAGTATAACACATGGCAAAGAAAAAAGGGAAAACAAATTTTGAACATTACTCCGACCAGTCGCTTCCGCATTCAAACCGGGCCAGCCCATCGTCGTACCACAGGTGGGTCATGTACAGCCCGCCTGCCGGCACCGTGGGTCCTGCCGCCGTGCGGTTGCCGGCGTCCAAAATGGCGACGATGTCCTCCGGAGCGATCTTGCCCTCGGCGGCGTAGACCACGGTGCCGGCCATGGCCCGGGCCATGTTGTACAGGAAGCCGTTGGCGCAGACCTTCAGCCGGATCACCTCCGCGTGCCGTTCCACCTGATAATAGTATACGGTCCGGACGGTGGATTTGACATCGGTACCCACACTTCGCACAGCGGCAAAGTCGTGGGTCCCCACGAACTGGTCGGCGGCCCGCTGCATGACGGTTTCGTCCAGATGCCTGGGATAGAACCAGGCTCGGTTGACATAAAACGGATTCTTCAGCCGGGAATTGTAGATCTGGTAGGTGTACTCCTTTTTCCGGCAGGAACCGATGGCGTTGAAATCGTCGTGGACCTCAAAGGCCTTGGTCACCACGATGTCGCAGGGCAGATGGGTGTTCAAGGCATAGGGAAGCCGCTCCACGGGAATGGTGGAGCTGGTTCGGAAATTGGCCACATAGCACCGGGCGTGGACGCCGGCGTCAGTCCGGCCGCAGCCGGTCATATGCACCGGGTGGCCCACCACCATGGCGGCGGCCTTTTCCATGGTTTCGGCAACGGTTGGCAGGTTCTTCTGAACCTGCCAACCGTGATAAGCCGTACCGAGATAGGTCAGCTGCAAAGCAATATTGCGCATACTCCTCCTTTGCCCTCACAGGCCGAACTGCCCCAGGAGCAGGACTGCCGCTGCCAGGACCGCGCCGCTGCCGAAGGCAACCATGTCCCCCCGGCGGTAGTGCAGCTGCTTCATCTTCGTTCTGCCTCCGCCGCCTTGGTAGCAGCGGCACTCCATAGCCGTGGCCAGCTCGTCGGCCCGGCGGAAGGCGCTGATAAACAGAGGCACCAGAATGGGGATCAGGGCCTTGGCCCGCTCCATCAGAGAGCCGGTTTCAAAATCGGCGCCTCTGGCCTTCTGGGCGGACATGATCTTATCCGTCTCCTCGATCAGGGTGGGAATGAACCGCAGGGCGATGCACATCATCATGGTCAGTTCATGGACCGGCACCCCGATCTTCTTCAAAGGACCCAGCAGGGATTCCAGCCCGTCGGTCAGGGAGATGGGAGAGGTGGTGTAGGTCAGCAGGAAGCTGCAGCTGATCAGCATCAGAATCCGGGCCATCATCATCAAGGCCCGGTTGATGCCGCCGGTGGTAATGGTGACGATCCACACATCCAGCAGCACCGTCCCCTCCTGCGTAAAGAACAGATTCAGAATGGCCGTGAAGGCCAGGATCATCACCAGGGGCTTCATGCCCTTGATAAACGCCTTGGGGGCAATGGTGGAGATCCGAATGGCACAGGCCAGGAACGCAAGCATGAGGCCGTAGGACACCCATCCGCCGGCCATAAACAGCGTCACGATGTACACGATGACCATAAGGATCTTGGTCCGGGGGTCCAGCCGGTGAATAAAGGAATTTCCCGGGAAATACTGGCCCAGGGTAATGTCTTTAAGCATGGCCTGCCCCTCCCTTCCTTGCGGTCAGGACCTGGGCGGCCTGCTCTACCGTGTAGACGTTAGGCACATCCAGGCCCAGCTTGCGCAGATGCAGGAACACCTGGGTCACCTGGGGGATGCTCAGGCCCATGTCCACCAGTTCCTGGGCCCGGGCGAAAACCCGCTGGGGCGTGTCGTCCATGACCAGCCGGGAGCCGTTGAGCACCAGCAGCCGGTCGGTCAGCCGGGCCACGTCGTCCATGGAGTGGGATACCATCATAATGGTGGCGTTCTTGGCCTTCCGGTAGTCCTGGATATTGCCCAGAATTCCGGCCCGGCCCACCGGGTCCAGTCCCGCCGTGGGCTCGTCCAGAATCAGCACCTCCGGCTCCATGGCGATGACGCCGGCAATTGCCACCCGCCGCTTCTGTCCGCCGGACAGGTCGAAGGGAGACGCCTCCAGCTGCTCTTCCGTCAGGCCCACAAAGCTGGCGGCCTCCCGGACCCGGCGGTCCACATCCTCCTTGCACAGCCCCATGTTCTTCGGGCCGAAGGCGATGTCCTGGTAGACCGTCTCTTCAAAGAGCTGGTACTCCGGGTACTGGAACACCAGTCCCACCCGGAACCGGGCCTGCCGGGTCAGCTTCTTGTCCGACCAGATGTCCTGACCGTCCAGGAGCACCGTACCGGAGGTGGGCTTCAGCAGGCCGTTGAGCTGCTGCATCAGGGTGGATTTTCCCGAGCCCGTATGTCCGATAATGCCGATGAACTCCCCGCTGCGCACCTGGAAGGAGACCTTGTCCAGAGCCCTGTGCTCAAAGGGGGTCCCCGCGCTGTAGATATAGCTTAAATCCTTTACTTCAAGAATCGGTTTCAATCAAATTCCTCCTGGCGGGTCAGGCCTTTACCGCCTCGTAAAGTGCCTGCGCGCATTCTTGGGGGTCCAGTGTGTCCAGGGGCAGAGAAAAGCCCAGCTTGTTCAGCTCCCAGCACAGCTCCACCGGTTCCGGGGCTGCCAGTCCGATCCGGTGCAGCAGCTCCACCTGGGCGAAGACCTCCTTGGGCGTGCCGTCGGCGGCCACCCTGCCCTTGTCCAGGACCACCACCCGCTGAGCCTTGGCGGCCTCGTCCATATGGTGGGTGATGAGCACCACGGTGATCCCCTTCTCCCGGTTCAGCCGTCCGACGGTCTCCAGGACCTCCCGGCGGCCTTTGGGGTCCAGCATGGCCGTAGGCTCGTCCAGGACCACGCACTTGGGCTCCATGGCCAACACCCCGGCAATGGCAATGCGCTGCTTCTGTCCGCCGGACAGAAGGTGGGGCGCGTGCTCCCGGTATTCATACATGCCCACCTGCTTCAGGGCCTGGTCCACCCGGCGGCGGATCTCCGGACTGGAGACGCCCAGGTTTTCCGGTCCGAAGGCCACGTCCTCCTCCACCACATTGGCAACGATCTGGTTGTCCGGGTTCTGGAAAACCATGCCCACATTCCGCCGGACGTTCATGACCCGCTCCTCGTTGGCCGTGTCGATGCCGCAGACCCAGATTTTGCCGCCGCTGGGCAGCAGAATGGCGTTGAAATGCTTGGCCAGGGTGGATTTCCCGCAGCCGTTGGTACCCAGGACGGCCACAAAGCTGCCCTCCCGGATCGTCAGGTTCATATCCTCAAACACCGTTACACCGGGGCCGTCCTCCAGTCCCGGGTACGTGTATGCCAGATGTTCCGCGCGAATCAGTTCCTCCAAATCCGATCCCTCCATCAGGGCGTCCACCGGCCTGTGGCGCCGCAGGGCAGCATGAGCCCCGTGGATCTGACCTTCAGCCCCAGCTCCGCCGCCTCAGTGCCGCCGCCGAACTTCCGGGCAAACACCGCGTCGGAGGCATAGGCCACGGCGGAGGGCGCGAGACCGGTGGTATACGAATTGATAATGACGAACAGCGGGTCGTCAGACAGGACCTTCACCACTTCCTCCAGGAAGGGATAGAAGCTGGTCTCCATCTTCCAGATCTCGCCGCCAGGCCCCCGGCCGTAGCTGGGCGGGTCCATGATGATGCCGTCATAACGGCGGCCCCGGCGGATCTCCCGCTGGATAAACTTGGCGCAGTCGTCCACCATCCAGTGGATGGGCGCCTGGCCCAGGCCGGAGGCCTGGGCGTTTTCCTTGGCCCAGGCCACCATGCCCTTGGAGGCGTCCACATGGAACACCTCCGCGCCGCCGGCGGCGGCTGCCAGGGTGGCGCCGCCGGAGTAGGCGAACAGATTCAGCACCCGCACAGGCCGGCCCGCGCCGGACACCTTCTGGCGGATGAAATCCCAGTTCACCGCCTGCTCCGGGAACACGCCGGTGTGCTTGAAATTCATGGGTTTTACATGAAAGGTCAGGTAGTCCTTGTAGCGGATCTGCCAGCGCTCGGGGAGCTGGTTCTCCGTCCACCGGCCGCCGCCGGTGCTGGAGCGCAGATACCGGGCGTCCCACCGCTTCCACTCCGGGGCCGTGCGGGGGGTGTTCCAGATCACCTGGGGGTCCGGCCGCACCAGGGTGTACTTCCCCCATCGCTCCAGCCGTTCTCCGTCCGTGGCGTCCAGAACCTCATACTCTTTCCATCCATCGGAAATCCAACGCATTGGCTCTCTCCTCTTTCTATAAATCCATCGACGCGGGGCATTCCGTCTCCTCAGCCCCAGCCCTCGCCATCATCAGGCAGAATCTCGATGAAATCGTCGAACTCGCCGTCCTCAGGGAATATGGGCTCCGGCTCTTCCTCGGGAATGGTGAATTCGTCGTGGTAGGTGCAGACCACATAGGGCGCATCCATGCCGTGGTTGGCGTTCCCGCTGAAGCCGTACCAGTTGCCGTCCAGATAGTAGACGTAGTTGTCCAGAAGGTAGGTCTCGCTCAGGCCCACATTGGCGGCGGCGCGGATCTCCTCCACCTCTTCCGCCGTCAGCCTCACCAGAGACCGGGTCTCAATCTGGGCGTCGGGGTCCATGTGGCAGTAGTCCGTGGCCACGCCGCCGCCGGTGACGCAGTACTCCACCTGGACATGCTTGTCGCAGGTGCCGCTGGGCTCGTCGCCGTTGTACACATTGACATAGACCACCCGGTTATTGCCCCGGATATCGTTGCTGCACGCCGCCGTGGCGTTCATGCCGGAGTCCAGGCACACGGCTACGCTGTGGAAGGCCCCGCCGTCGTACAGGCCCTCAGCCGGCAGGTCCTCGTGGATGGGCTGCATAACCTTGCGCCACAGCTGGGCCGCCGGGTTGGTACCCAGGCTGATTCTCTCCGGCTGGTCATATCCCACCCAGACCGCCGCGGTGTAATGGCTGGTATATCCGCAGAACCACCGGTCCCGGTTGTCGGACGTGGTGCCGGTCTTGCCGGCGATATACTGCCCGTTGAAGATCGCGGCGCCGCCGGTGCCGTTGTTGGCCGCGTTGTACAGGCAGTAGTTGATATAGTTGACGGCCTTCTCTCCCAGGATCTGCTGGGAATCCTGGGTGTTGTCCACCACCAGCTCACCGTTGCTGTTGTAGACCTTGGTGTACAGCCGGGGTTCCCGGTAGACGCCGTCGTTGGCAAAGGTGGCATAGGCAGCGGACATCTCCCGCACCGTGGCGCCCACGGTCAGCGCGCCCAGGGCCAAAGGCGCCTGGCCCACGTCGGTCAGCGTTCTGCCGGATTCCGTGGGGTAGTTCTCCACCAGGTGGCTCAGGCCGAAGTTGTACTTGGCAAAGCCGTAGGCATAGTCGTAGCCGATGGCGTCCAGGGTCCGCACGGAGATGGTGTTGACCGAGGAGACGATGCCCTGGTAGACTGTCCGGGCGTACTGATACGTCCGGTTGTCGTTCTTGGGCCAGTTGCCCCCGTCATAGGTCACCGGCAGGTCCTTGAACACCGTGGCCGGAGTCACATTGCCGGATTCGAAGGCCGGCGCGTAGACGGAAATGGGCTTCTGAGAGGAGCCGGTCTGCAAAGTGGCCTGGGTAGCCCGGCTGTAGCCCAAGAAGGTGGTCTTCTCGCCCACGCCGCCGGACAGGGCCACCACGTCGCCGGTCCGGTTGTCGATGACCACAATGGCGGACTGGAGCTGCTGGGCGCTGTTGGTCTTGGGGATGTTGTCCAGGTTCTCATAGACCTCGTCCACCTGTCTCTGAACGCTCATGTCCAGAGGCGTGTAGATGTGATAGCCGCCCTTCTGGATTCGCTCCAGATACAGCGACCTGTCCGCCTCGTCCAGCTGATCCCAGACCTTTCCGTCCTGTTCGGCCAGGTAGGCGGCAAAGTCCATAATCACAGCGTCCACATACCAGGAGTAGATGTGCTGAGAGGCGCTGGTGGCCACGGAGGTAACGCTGCCGCAGATGGGGCAGTAAAAGGTATTCCCTTCGCCCTGGAAATTGCTCCGGGTCCCCTCATAGCCGCAGGCTTCGTTCTCACAGACGGTCCAGCGGTCTTCGTCCTCGATGCCCTCCTTGAAGACCATCTCCTGGCTCACAGCTTCCTCATACTCCTCCTGGGTCAGATAGCCCTGGTCCAGCATCTCGCTGAGCACGTTGAGCTGGCGGTACCGGTTCCGGCCCGCGCCGTCGCGCTCCTCTCCTTTATAGGTAAAGACGTTGTCGGAGTAGGGATTGAACAGAGAGGGGTTGTTGGTAATGCTGATCAGACTGGCGCACTCGGCCACGGTCAGGCTCTGGAGCTCCTTGCCGAAGTACTCCGCCGCCGCGCTCTTGACGCCGTAGCAGCCTCTGCCCAGGTAGATCCGGTTCAGATACTGCTCCATAATGACGTCCTTGTCGTACTCCCGCTCGCAGGCCTGTGCCCGGAAGATCTCCATGACCTTCCGCTGAACGGTGACGCTCTTCTCACCGGTGGCGTTTTTCACCAGCTGCTGGGTGATGGTGGAGCCGCCAAACTGGTCGTCTCCGCCGAAGAACATGTTCAGACAGGCCTTCACCGTGGTGATCCAGTCCACGCCCTGATGCTCGTAAAACCGCTTGTCCTCAATGGCCACCACAGCGTTGATCATGGCCTGGGGGATCTCATCCAGGGTGGCCCACTGCCGGTCGGTGGTGGTGTAGATCTGCTGAAGCTGCTGGATGTTTCCGTTTTCATCCACATAATAAATAAAGGAAGTCTCCTCCAGCACCTGATCGGCCAGGGACCAGGACTCCGCTTCCGACAGAATGTCGTTTTGTAAATAGTCGCCCAGGGCGCCGATGAACACCGTTCCGCAGATCAAAATAATCAGCAGAGCTGTAGCCGCCGCGCCGACGGCGATCTTCAAAACGGAAAAAACCAGGGAAACCTCCGCATAGGCGATCTTCAGCAGCCAGTGGGGGTTCCACTCCTGCCGGGTTTTCCTGTTTCTCCTTCTCTTTTTCTTTTCTTCGTCTGCCATAGGGTACCTCCAAAGTGATCAGCCGCTCCGTGGGGCCTTTGGTCTGAAGCCGCGCGGGGGATTCCATAAAAGAAGGGGCGTTCCGCCGCGTACCGGAGGCCGGTCAAGTCCAGGGATAGGGCGGACCCGGGCCTTTGCGCGTCCGATTGAAAGCGCGCCCGAGCCCCGAAACGCATAGCAACACGGATATCATTATAGCATACCCATTCGCAAAACGAAACCCCCAATTTTTTAATAATTCCTGAATTCCGGGAAAAACTAGGGACAAAGGAGGCGGTTTCCCATGAAAATTCCACGGATTTTTCCCGTGATCGCGGCCCTGTATGTGGTTCTGGGCTCCTGGAAGGGGTATGTGGCAATCTTTGAAGGCAGGTCCGCCCAGCCAAGGCAGATCTTCCCCTGCCTTGTGGCCTCTCTGCCCCCGGAGGATCAGCAGGCCCTGGCCCAGGGAATCCGGGTCCGGAACGACCGGGATCTGCGGCAGCTTCTGGAAGATTACCTGTCATAGAATTATTCCATCGGATTCTGTACAATATTCCCTCTTGATTTTGCACGCTTCAGGCTGTAGAATAGAGCCATGAGCTGATAGATCGGGGGCCGGCGCTTATGGATCAATACGGTTCGGATTACTTGACCATATCCGACGAGAACGGTGTGGAATACGAGCTGGAGGTTCTGAATACACTGGAATATAACGGCAGCGTCTATCTGGCGGTGATTCCGGCAGCGGAAGATCCGGAGGCAGAGCAGTGGGATGTGAGCATCCTAAAGTCCGTGGAAGAGGCCGGCGGCGAGTCTGTCCTTCTGGCCATTGACGACCCTCAGGAGCTTCAGGATGTCTATGGGCGCATGATGGAATCGCTCTATGAAGAGGCCGGAGAGTAAGACCGGGCAGCGGATCCGTTTCCTGCTTGGTGCGTGGGCGTGTCCTTTTGGACCCACATTTTTTAATTGGGACGTTAGACTTCTGTTCCTGTTTGCAGACCTCCCGCCCTGGCTTGAGACCGTGGGTGGACGTTGGGAGCAGTGATGGTTCAGAGCGGCATCCCACCTGCCTTTTCGTGCAGGTCATAATTGGATGCGTCACGGCTAAAGCGGGTGCATGGGGAGCTTCGGCTCCCCATGTTTTTTATTTTCCGCCCCCAAATGGAGCGCAAAATGTTAAATTTTTCTCTTTTTCTATCATTTTGACGTTTTTCCCCTTGCATGTAAGAAAAGAATCGTTTATAATACTTTGGTCCATGCGCGCCCCGGAGCCGCCGGACACCACAAGGACTAATTGAGAGGATATGATCGCATGAGTGCATCCAACAAGAAAAAGCTTCGCAAGGAGCAGGAGTCTGCCAAGCTCACCGAGAAGCAGCTGTCTGCCCAGAAGGAAGCCAAAAAGACCAAGCTCTACACCGCCGCTTTCGTCATCGTCATGGTGGCGATTCTGGCAGTGGCCATCGTCGTGGGCGTTTTCCACACCATCACCAACAGCGGCATCCGCGAGAAGAACACCGTCGCTCTGACCGTTGGAGATCATGAGATCAGCAACGCCGAGCTGAATTACTTCTACATGGACGCTGTCAACAACTTCTACTCCAGCTACGGCAGCTATGCCTCCATGTTCGGCCTGGACACCACCAAGCCCCTGAACGAGCAGGTGGTGGACGAGACCACCGGCAAGACCTGGGCCGACGACTTCCTGGATTCCGCCAAGGAAAGCGTCAAGGCCGTCTACGCCATGGCCGACGCCGCCGAGGCCGCGGGCTTCTCCCTGACAGAGGAGCAGCTTCAGAACATCGAATCCAACGTGTCCATGCTGGAGATCTACGCCACCAGCTACGGCTATTCCAGCACCAACAGCTACCTGAAGGCCATCTACGGCAACGGCGCCTCTGAGGAGAGCTACCTGGAGTACTGCCGCCTGACCTCCCTGGCCGACGCCTACTACACCGAGTACACCGAATCCCTGACCTACACCGACGAGGATCTGCGGGCCAAGGAGGCGGAAAACTTTGACGCCTACTCTTCCTACACCTATAACACCTACTACCTGGCCGCGTCCCGGTTCCTGGAGGGCGGCACCACCGACAGCGAGGGCAACACCACCTACTCCGACGAGGAGACCGCCGCTTCCGTGACCGCCGCCGAGGAGGCCGCCAATTCCCTGGCCGAGGGCGAATACGCCTCCGCGGAAGACTTTGACGCCGCCATCGCCGCTTTGGCCGTCAACGCCGACAGCTCCGCCTCCAGCACCGTCTACACAGACACCGCCTACGGCTCCGTCAGCAGCGTCTATCAGGAGTGGCTCACCGACAGCAGCCGGAAGGAAGGCGACATCGCCTGCTTCGAGAATTCCACCACCTCCACCAACGAGGACGGCACCGAAACCACCACCGTCAGCGGCTACTATGTGGTCTACTACATCGGTTCCGACGACAACCAGTTCCCCCTGGCCAACGTGCGCCACATTCTGGTGTCCTATGAGGGCGGCACCACCGACGAAAACGGCAACACCACCTACTCCGATGAGGAGAAGGCCGCCGCCAAGACCGCCGCTGAGGACCTGCTGGAGCAGTGGAAGTCCGGCGACGCCACCGAGGACAGCTTCGCCGCCCTGGCCAATGAGCACTCCGACGACGGCGACGGCACCACCGGCGGCCTGTACGAGAACGTCTACCCCGGACAGATGGTGACCAACTTCAACGACTGGTGCTTCGACGCCAGCCGCGCCCCGGGCGACACCGGCGTGGTGGAGACCGAGTACGGCTACCACGTGATGTACTACGTGGGCGACAGCGACTACACCTACCGGGACTACCAGATCGAGAACGACCTGCGCAATGCCGACGCCG
The DNA here is from genome assembly GCA_944387635.1 of uncultured Oscillospiraceae bacterium. Taxonomy (GTDB): domain Bacteria; phylum Bacillota; class Clostridia; order Oscillospirales; family Oscillospiraceae; genus Faecousia. The sequence continues at coordinate 38,649 of CALXFT010000004.1, forward strand.
AAGCCTGGTACAACGAGACCGTGGACGCCATGACCGTGACGGAGGGCGACCTGCGCTACATCACCATGGATCTGGTCCTGAGCAACGGCTGATCCGAATAAATTCACCTCCCATGGACAAACTTCCATGGGAGGTGTTTTCTTGCTAAAAAATAGTTGGACCGGCTTTGCCCTGGCCGGCGGCTGCGCCGGGGCTGTCACCGGGATCTTCGGCGCGGGGGGCGGCATGGTGCTGGTCCCGCTCCTGACCCTGCTGACCGGCACGGAGGAGGACGCCCTGTTCCCCACCTCCGTCTCCATGATCGGCCCCATCTGCCTGACCACGGCGGTCTGCACCGCCCTGACCGGGGGCCTGGCTTGGAGGGAAGCCCTTCCCTACATGCTGGGCAGCGGCGCGGGCGGCGCCCTGGCCGGAAAATGGGGCAGCCGAATCCCGGTCAAATGGCTGCACCGGACCCTGGGCCTTCTGATCCTGTGGGGCGGCGTCCGGTATCTATGCTAGACAGCTTCCCCGCGGCCGCGGGGGTGGGGCTGGTCCTGGGCTTTCTCTCCGGTCTGGGAATCGGCGGCGGAAGCCTGCTGATCCTGTGGCTGACTCTGGTTTTGGGCATGGACACGGCCGCTGCCCGGGGGATCAACCTGCTCTTCTTCCTCCCCGCCGCCGGCGCCGCCTGCCTGTTCCATCAGGGCCGGGGGAAGGCGCGCCTGGGTTCCGCGGCGCCGGGCATTGCCGCCGGGTGCATTGCCGCCGCCTTCTTCTCCCAGGTCTGTCAGGGCATGGAAACGGATCTGCTGCGGCGGCTCTTTGGGGGACTGCTGCTGATCACCGGCCTGCGGGAGCTGTTTTTCGCCGGGAAGAAGCGGCCTTAAAGATTTTATGCTCATCGACTTTCAACAGAAGAAATTGCAGATATCCGTTGCTTCTATGCAGACTTCCGTCTGGGCATCTGCCAGGATGCTTGCGCTTCACACGCTCACCCCGCCGATTTGGCGCTTAAGGCAATACCGGCACGAAACGAGAAGCGCGCCGGGAGGGGTCCAGGGGAGGGCGTCAGCGCCTCCCCTGACCGCGTTCTTTGCTGGCATTTCTGTGCGGAACAAGAAAGGAAGGCCCCCGGCAGGGGTCGGGGAGCACTTGCCGCTGTCTCAGCACTTCACTTAGAACGCACTGCCTAAACCGCTCAGTCAAAAATCAAAGATTTTTGCCAAGAAAGCTGCGGCGAATCCGGTCGCGGCTCTGACTGCCCGCTTACGCTGTCATTCACTCCCGCGACTGCGCTTCGCTTACCCCAAAGGGAGAGCCAAGGGCCTGGCTGTGATCGAACCACTACACATAAGGCTGACGCTTGAGGTCCCTCAGACTTTGCGGCCGCGATAAGCCAGGTATCCCTCCAGGATCAGTGTGGCCGCCACGGCGTCTACGGTGTTTTTGCGCTTCTTTCCGTGGTAATTGTGCTGGGAGAGGATGTTGTGGGCCTCCACGGTGGTCCGGCGCTCATCCCACATCTCCACAGGCAGCCCCGAGGCTTCCTCCAGCTGCCGGGCAAATTCCCGGCACTGCTGGGCCTTGGGTCCTTCGGTGCCGTCCATATTCTTCGGAAGTCCCACCACAATCTGTCCCACTTCGTTCTCCCGGATCAGGCGCAAAATATCCTGAAGGGCCTTCTCCCGGTTCCGGCTGGGGACCACCACCGCCGAGCCTGCCAGGGTGCAGGTCAGATCGGATATGGCAACGCCGGTCCTGGCGTCGCCGCAGTCGATTCCCATAATACGCATCTCGTACACTCCTTCGATCCATTCCCCGGCCTTCCGGCAGAGGAACGTTGGATTTTCCCCTCTATCATACACCAAATTGCCCCAAAAAGAAAGAAAAAAATGATTGACTTTAAAGCCCGCCTGTGGTAGAATGTTTCTACCTGTGAAAAAGGGCTTTTTTTCTGCGCTTTTTTCAGCTCCGGAGCGGAAATTGTAGTTGTCCGCTGCCTAAATTTTTCTAGCCGGGGTGATACAGGGAGGCAATTATTTTAAGGAGGTGCCGTTAATGCGCGTCAAAGTCACTTTGAGATGCTCTGAGTGCAAGCAGAGAAACTACAACACCATGAAGAACAAGAAGAACGACCCCGACCGTCTCGAAATGAAGAAGTACTGCAGATTCTGCAAGAAGCACACCGTTCACAACGAGACCAAGTAAGGAGGCTTTCTCGAATCATGGCTGAAGTCAAGAAGGAAAACTGGTTCAAAAGAACCTGGGGCCGCGTCAAGAAGTACTTTCGCGATCTGCGGAGCGAGCTGAAGAAGGTCGTCTGGCCCACTTCCCAACAGGTTCTGAAGAACACCGCCATCGTTGTCGGCTGTGTTCTGGTGCTGGGCGTGTTCATCTGGCTGTTCGACTTCGTCGCCCAGTTCGGCATCGACGCTCTCATCAGCGTCTTCCACTAAGGTACACCGGCATGGCTGAAACTGCGAAATGGTATGTTGTGCATACCTATTCCGGGTATGAAAACACCGTCAAGGCCACCATTGAAAAGACTGTGGAATCCCGCCAGCTCCACGATCAGATCCTGGCCGTCTCCATTCCCCTGGAGACCGTTACGGAGATTACCGAGTCCGGCGCCAGCAAGACCTATGACCGGAAGGTATACCCCGGTTACGTCCTGGTGAAGATGGTCTACAGCGATGACACCTGGCATGTGATCCGGAATATCCGGGGAGTCACCGGCTTTGTTGGTACTTCCAGCAACGATCCCACGCCCCTGACGGACGAAGAAGTTTACGCCATGGGTGTGGAGAAGAAGGAGATCATCGTCAATTATACCGTAGGCGACACCGTCCGCATTCTGGACGGCCCTCTGAGCTCCTTCACCGGCACTGTAGAAAGTGTCGACGTGGATCAGAACATGGTCAGCGTGATCGTGTCCATGTTCGGCCGCGAGACCTCCGTCGAGTTCGAGCTCGATCAGGTGGAGGTCGTATCCCCGTAAACGCACCGGGTCGTTTTGTTCGACCGGAACGTGGGAGGGGCGTATGCCCCGCAAAACATGCGTCAAGCCGCATACTCACCACATTTTATTCAGGAGGTGCTTATTATGGCACAGAAAGTCACTGGCATTATCAAACTGCAGATCAACGCCGCGAAGGCAACCGCCTCTCCCCCTGTTGGCCCTGCTCTGGGTCAGCACGGCGTGAACATCGCGGCCTTTATTAAGGAGTTCAACGCCCGCACCAAGGACATGGAAGGCTACAAGATCCCTGTAGTCATCACCGTCTATGCGGACCGCAGCTTCACCTTTATCACCAAAACTCCTCCGACCCCCATGCTGATCATGAAGGCCATCGGTCTGGAGAAGGGCTCCGGCGTTCCCAACAAGACCAAGGTCGGAACCATCACCAAGGCCCAGATCTCCGAAATCGCCAAGACCAAGATGCCTGACCTGAACTGCCCCACTCTGGAGGCTGCTGAGCGTCAGGTGGCCGGTACCTGCCGTTCCATGGGCGTTACCATCGCCGATTGATATTTGCTGAACCGGGCGCAATAGGCCCGGATATGTGGGAGGATCATTCCGCATTACCACGATAAGGAGGAAATTTAAATTGTTTAGAGGCAAAAAGTATCAGCAGAGCGCCAAGATGATCGACCGCTCTGTTCAGTATGACCCCACTGAAGCCCTGGATCTGGTGGTCAAGGGCGCTTCCGCCAAGTTCGACGAGACCGTCGAGCTGCACATCAAGCTGGGCGTTGACTCCCGTCACGCTGACCAGCAGGTCCGCGGCGCCGTGGTCCTGCCCAACGGCACCGGCAAGACCCGCCGGGTCCTGGTGTTCGCCAAGGACGCCAAGGTGGACGAGGCCAAGGCTGCCGGCGCCGACTATGTCGGCGGCATGGACCTGGTAGAGAAGATCACCAAGGAGAACTGGTTCGAGTTCGACGTGGTCGTGGCTTCCCCCGACATGATGGGCATTGTCGGCCGTCTGGGTAAGGTTCTGGGTCCCAAGGGCCTGATGCCCTCCCCCAAGGCCGGCACCGTGACCCCCAATGTGGGCGCCGCCGTCAAGGAGATCAAGGCCGGTAAGGTCGAGTACCGTCTGGACAAGACCAACATCATCCACTGCCCCATCGGCAAGGTGTCCTTCGGCACCGAAAAGCTGGCTGAGAACATGGACACCCTGGTCCGTGCCGTTGTCAAGGCCAAGCCCGCCGCCGCCAAGGGTCAGTATATCCGCTCCTGCACCGTGGCCTCCACCATGGGCCCCGGCGTGAAGGTCTCCACCGCCAAGTACCTGTAAGTTTCATAAATGGCTGACCGCGCCGCCTTATCAGGATTCGCAAGGAAACCTGTGAGGCGGCGCCTCTTTTTCTGAAATCCTGCCGCACAGCCAGCCCCGGTTCCGAAGAAGAGCCGGGGCTGGTTTTTTCATTCACATCGCTTGACGCAGCAAGATGATATCCAGGTCGGTTTTCAAAGCCAATATCCGTTCCTTCTATGCAGACTTCCGTTTGAGCACCTGCCAGGATGCTTGCGCTTCACAAGAGCACCGCACCAATTTGGCACTTAGAGCAATACCTGTACCAAACGAAATGCGCGCCAGGAGGGGTCCGGGGAGGGCGGCTTTGAGAGCGGGAGCTATCAACTCAGCGCCTCCCCGGTCGGCTTCTTTGCCTTCTTTCTTGCCGAAACAAGAAAGAAGGTCCCCCGGAAGGGGTCAGGGAGCACTACCGCTATCTCAGCACTCTACAAAAACGTACTACCCAAGCCTCTCAGTCAAAAATCATAAATTGTTGCCAAGAAAGCCGCGACTGTACTTCGCTTACTCCAAGAGGCGAGCCAAGGCGGTCCGCAGGGCCGCAGGCTGAGTCAAGTCGATAAGCATGTTTTGTAATTTCAGCGCGCCTTCATGGAGAACCCGGCGTTTGCGCGGGGTTTTCCTTCTTCCCGAAGGCATTCAGGAACTCCCCGGTCTTCGACCAGTATTTGCTGCCCCAGTTTTCAAAGTTCCACTGGTCCATGTAGGCATTGCACTCATAGTCGATGTAGTAGAGAATGCCGTCATGGGGAATGAAGTTCGTCGGGTAGTAGTCGATATTCAAGCCCGCCGCGTAGAGGGTCCGGCACATGGCTTTGATCTGTTCCAGACAGTCCGCGCTCAGCCGGTCCTCCATGACCAGCACATCCACCGTGTCCCCGTCGATATAGGCCTTCAGCAGACGCTCATGCTCCCGGTCCACCGCCAGCAGCTCCGGCATGGGGATCCCCAGCCGGGAAAGCCGCGCATAGTCCCGCAGCTCTGAGCCCAGCTTGTCCCCAAAGGTGTAGTATTCGCAGGGCTCGTGGTGGATCTGCTTGAGAACATATCGGTTTTCCCCGTCGCTGACCAGCCAGGAGCAGCCCCCCTTGCCTTTGCCCAGGAGCCTCAGCGCTTCGTAGGCTTTCCCGTTTACGGTTATCACTTCCATGACGCCGCCTCCAATAAGATCACCGCGCTGCCGCCGGGCAGGAGAAGGCCCTGGGCCTCCTGGCGTGAAAAGAGGCGCTTTCCCTCCGGCAGCGATACCGGGGAATCCCCCGCGTTCAGGCACACGGCGATCCGGGTGTCCTCCCCCTCCACATACCGGTCGACGCGGACATACCGGGGCCGCTGAGGAACGTGTTTCCACGCCATGCACCCCCGGCGAAGCTGGGGATATTGCCTGCGCAGGCCGATCAGCCGGGAAACCGCCTGCCGCTGGGCTCTGCCTTCCTCCGTTTCCACCTGGTCCCACGGCATGGGCCGCCGGTTGCGGGGGTCGTCGCCGCCGGCCAGCGCAATCTCCGTGCCGTAATACAGGCACGCCGAGCCAGGCATTGTCAGCAGAAACACCAGCTGCTGATAGAAAATGTCTTTGCTCCCGCAGCGGGTCAAGGCCCGCATTGTATCGTGGGTATCCAAAAAGTGGAACAGCACATCCCCAACCTGTCTCGGATACATGGTATAAATCCGGTTCATGGCATACATCAGTTCCCGGGAGGACTGACCGTCCAGGTAGAAGTTGTGCAGGCTTTCCAGGAATGGGTAATTCATAACCGAATCGTATTCGTCGCCCTGAAGCCACTGGGCGCTGTCATGCCAGATCTCCCCCAGAAGAAAGATCTCCGGATTGATGGCTTTCAGTCCGCCATGGAGCCGCTTTAAGAATTGGTGGGAGACCTCGTTTCCCACGTCAAAGCGGATGCCGTCAATTTGCCAGTCCCGCACCCAGTGGGCGCATCGCCGGAAAAAGTACTCCGCCACCTCCCGGTTGTTGGTGTTCAGCTTCGGCATCTGCGGAACAAAGGCGAAGCTGTAAAACCGGCCGTCCTCCGTATTGCTCTTGGTCTCCGGCAGAGGCCACTGCTTTACGAAAAACCAGTCCCAGAAGGGCGAATCCGGCCCCTTTTCCAGCACATCCAGCCATGGGCCGAACCGGACGCCGCAGTGGTTGAACACGGCGTCCAGCATGACCCGGATTCCCAGGCTGTGGGCCGTCCGCACCAACTGCACCAGCTCTTCCTCGGTACCCAGATCCGGGTCGATCCGGTCGTAAGAGATGGTATCGTATTTGTGATTGGAATCCGACAAAAAAACAGGGGTCAGATAAATGCCATTGATCCCCAGATCCCGAAGATAGGGCAGTTTCTCCTGAATGCCCCGCAAATCGCCGCCGTAAAAGTCCCCGTGGGTCATATCCTCCCACGCGTTCCATGGTTTCAGCGGGAACCGCCGTGGCCCTTCGTCCCCTTTGCGGAACCGGTCGGGCATGATCTGATACCATACCGTATCCCCTGCCCACGCCGGCGGCCGGATCACGTCTGCCGGATTCAGCCAGGGGAATTTGAAGTACTGCCGCAGACGGCCGGGTTTGTCCGCCTGTTCCCTGGTGTAGAACCCATCCTCAAACAGCAGCATGGTCTCCTCACGGGCCTGGATGCAGAAGTAATACTGCTCCCGCTTGAATTTCGGGCGCAGGCGGATGGACCAGAGGAAATTGTGGGCCAGCTCCCACCGGAGCGTCATGGCCTCCGGACGGCCCTCCCAGGGCCGATACCCCATGCAGCCCCCGGCGTAGGGATCTTCATGGATCAGGAAGACCGCCGTAACGTCTTTTCCCGTCCGCAGATTGACAACAATCTCATTTTCATCCAGCGCGTAGCAGCCGGTATAGCCACAACGGTGCGCGATGGCGCTCAATTCCATATCATCGCCTCCTTCTTTTGCATTATACGATTTTCTGTGATATAATTCCAGAAAGAAAACCGGCTTATATTAACACAAACCGATGATAGGAGGAAATCCCATGGGCGGCATTCACGAAAACAAGCTCCACGGACAGGCCACCTTCCCTTACATGGTCTACCGGGGGAAGCTCCCGGAATACATCCGCTCCTATCCCCTGCACTGGCATGAGGAAATGGAACTGGTCGCAGTCATGCAGGGGCAAGGGTACGTGATGGTCCAGGCGGAGTGTTACGAGGCCCGGCAAGGGGATATTTTTGTAATCCCGCCGCAAATGCTCCACGGCTTCGCCCAACAGCAGGAGATGGAAATGGAATACTATAATATTCTCTTCCGGCTGACCATGCTGGAACGGGAGGGAGAGGAAACCCTGCGGCCCCTCTATGATCCCGGCTTCCCGGTGCCTGCGGTTCTTCGGCGGGGAACAGAGCTGAACCGGCTATTGTCCGGCCACATCTCCTCCCTGATCGAAAGCCGCAAGCAGAAAGAGGGCCTGAACACCCTGATGATCCGTTCCCATCTGCTGGCCATTCTCTACCATCTGCTGTCCTCCGTAGACGCGGAGACAATCCAGGCCCCTAAGATCCGTTACGACAGCCTGAAGCCCGTTCTGACATACCTGCAGGATCACTACAGCCGAGAGATCACCGTCGGCCGGGCCGCCGCCCTCTGCGGCTATTCCGAAAGCTATTTTATGAAGCTGTTTCGGGAACTCACCGGCGTCAGTTTTGTCCAATATGTAAAACGCTTTCGTCTGGAACGGGCGCAGGCGCTTCTGCGGGGCGGCTGCCGGGTCACCGAGGCTGCCGAGCAGACCGGTTTTCACAACCTCTCCTACTTCACTCGGGCGTTCCGGTCCCAATACGGTCAGACCCCGTCCCAATACCGAAGCGCGTTCCTGCTCACCGGTCCGGGAAATGACAGTCCGCCGCAGCCCGGGCTTTTTCATGACGCAAAAGCCGAAATACCCCAAACGGAGTGAACAAGACCATCGCCGCGCCGCCCTTTTCCTTCCCAATCCGCTTAAGAATCGGAAAAGGTTGCGGTTTTTGCGCCTCTGCGCGGCGAAGAATGTCGCATCCAGGCTTGTGCTTCCATAGACCAATCGTGTATAATAAAGAACATCGCGATCACACAAATCATAATGGAGGTATTTTGCGATGAACCTTTTACCGATGGATATTGCCACCGCCCTGGTGACGCTCTTCGGCGGCCTTGCGATGTTCCTGTATGGTATTGATCTTATGGGCGACGGCTTGAAAAACAGCTCCGCCGCCACTCTGAAACGGGTCCTGGAGAAGGTCACGGGAAATGTGGTCATGGGTGTGCTCACCGGCACCCTGGTCACGGCCATCATCCAGAGCTCCTCGGCCACCATCGTGCTGACCGTGGCCCTGGTCAGCGCCGGGGTCCTGACCCTGAAGCAGGCGGTATCCATCGCCATGGGCGCCAACATCGGCACCACCGTAACCGCCCAGATCATCCGCCTGGGCGCCATTGACGCCGGCAGCAACTGGCTGCTGTGGCTCTTTGACACCGACACTCTGGCCCCTGTGGCCCTGGTAATCGGCATCATCCTGGTCATGTTCGTCAAGACCCGCTCCGCCAAGTCCGTGGGCGATATCTTCATCGGCTTCGGCATCCTGTTCATCGGTCTGAACCTGATGACCAGCGGCGTAGAGCCTCTGATCGGCACCAGCGTCTTCGAGGCCTTCCTGGGCTGGCTTACCAATCCCATCTTCGGCATTCTGTTCGGCCTTGGTCTGACCATGATCGTGCAGAGCTCCTCCGCCACCGTGGGCATGCTGCAGACCGTGGCCCAGTCCACAGCCACGGCAGGGGTGGGCTCCACCATCACCTTCGCCATGGCCTACCCTGTGATTATGGGCATCAACCTGGGTACCTGCGTGACCACCGCCATGGTCTGCTCCATCGGCAATGAGAACAAGGACTCCCGCCGGGTGGGCGTGACGGACATTGCCTGCAACGCCATCGGCGCGGTGCTGTTCATGGTGGTCATGGGCATCATGCAGGCCAACAACGTCTGGGGCGAGGAATTCTGGCAGCGCAGCGCCGACAGCGGCATCATCGCCAATTTTCAGACCGCCTTCAACCTGCTCTCCGCCGTGGTTCTGATCCCCTTTACCGATCAGCTGGTAAAGCTGTCCATGTGGGTCATCAAGGACGACGAGGAGGAGCCCTCCCGCCACCCCGAACTCCACACCCTGGATAAGAAGCTGTACATCTCCCCCGTCATGGCCGTCAGCGAAGCCACCCGGGCCGTGTCCGCCATGGGCGCCATTGCCAAGGAGAACTTCTCCCGGGGCTGCAAGCAGCTGCTGGACTACAAGGAGTCCGAAGTCCCCCGGATTCAGGAGGACGAGGACGCTCTGGACCAGTTCGCCGACGCTTCGGACCACTTCCTCATCGGCCTGAGCAAGGTCACGGAGCAGCCCGATGAAGACCGTCAGGTGGATCTGCTGATGCAGTCCGTACCCAACTTCGAGCGCATCGGCGACTATGCCACCAACCTGGTGGAGCTGGGCCAGCGGCTGAAGGAAGAGGGCTGCGCCTTCTCCGAGGAAGCCCGCAAAGAGCTGCAGCTCATCTGCTCTGCGGTCAAGGAGATCCTGGATCTGACGGTGGATGCCTTCTCCCGCAACGACAGCGAAGCCGCCAAGGCCATTGAGCCCCTGGAGGAGACCATCGACGACATGGTGCTGCTGCTCCGCAACCGCCACACCAAGCGGCTCAAGAGCGGCGTGTGCTCCATCGGCACGGGACTTGTGTTCATTGAGGCTCTGACCTACCTGGAGCGCGCCGCCGACCAGTGCTCCTCCATCGCCCTGATGATGATGGCCCGGGACAACGAGGCCATTCTGCAGAACCACCACGACTACCTGCGGCAGATCCACGCCAGTGAAGACGACGCTTACCTGGCGGAGAAGGACCGCCGCCGCGCCCAATACATCCAGCCGCTAATGGAAAACTGAGCGCCATTTTACGCCTTGCTTTTCTGAGCAAACCGCCCGCGTCTTTTCAGGAAGACCCGGGCGGTTTCGTATTATTAAGAGAAAAAGCAGCGGGGTCACGGCTCCCGTTCTGCCAGGAACCGCTCTGCCATGTGTGCCGCCACGGCGCCGTCGGACGCGGCGGTGATCACCTGGCGAAGGGGCTTGGTCCGCACATCTCCCACGGCGTAGACTCCGGGAACGCTGGTCTGGGTGGTCTCCCCGGCCAGGATATATCCCTGTTCGTCCAGCTCCAGCCGCCCCCGGACCAGCTCCGTGGCGGGCTGCCTGCCCACGCTGATGAACAGGCCGTCGCAGGGCTCCACAGCTTCCGCTCCCGTATGAACGTCTTTCACACGGATTCCGGTAAGTCTGCCGTCCTGGAGCAGTTCCGTGACTACACTGTTCCAGCGCGGCTCCACATTCGGCGCCTGGGCCAGAGCCCCGTGGTAGATCTTCGTGGCCCGCAGGGTGTCCCGGCGGTGGATGAGGATCACCTTCTTCGCTATACGGCTCAGAACCAGGGCGTCCGCTGCCGCGGAGTTGCCGCCGCCCACCACCGCCACGGTCTTTCCCCGGTAGGCCATGCCGTCGCAGGCGGCGCAGTAGGCCACCCCGCGGCCCACAAGGCCTTCCTCTCCCTCCAGACCCAGCGGCCGGGGATTCGCGCCTGTGGCCAGAATCACGGTCCTGGCGAAAAAGGTCCCTTCGCTGGTCTCCACCACTCTGGGCCAGGCGTTCAGATCCAGGCTTGTTACCTCGGCATAGGCGGTCCCGGCGCCAAACCGTTCCGCCTGCCGCTGCATCTTCTGCCCCAGCGCAAAGCCGTCGATCCCCGCTTCAAAGCCCGGATAGTTCTCCACCTGCTCCGTCAGGGCCATCTGCCCGCCGGCGGACAGCTTTTCCAGAACCATGGTCTTCAGGCCCGCTCTGGCGGCGTACAAGGCGGCGGTGTATCCCCCAGGGCCGCCGCCGATGATGACCAGGTCATAGATACGGTCCTCTGCCATGATCTTCCCTCCTTATCCTTCCAGGTTCCGGCGAAGAAACTGCTCAATGGCCGCCTTGGAGCCCGGCGCCACTACAGAGCCCAGGACCTTCCCATCCCGGTAGAGCACCAGGGTGGGGATCACGTCGATCCGCTGGCCTTCGGCTAAAGCGGGTTCTTCGTCGATGTTGACCTTGGCCACGGTCACGGTATCCGACCAGCTCTGGGCGATCTGCTCGTAGGCCGGTCCGATCCGGCGGCAGTAGCCGCACCATGGAGCCCAGAAGTCCACCAAAACGGTCTTTCCGCCGCCCACCATCTGTTCAAACTGTTCTTTATTCATGTTCAACGCTGCCATACTGCCAGCTCCTTTCCTTTGTTTGTCCTTAGTATACCCAACGGCGGCCTGTCTTTCTGTGATCAGATCACATTTCCGGCAGGGGAAGATTGACTTTCGATCCGCTGCATTTTATAATGGTGACAGTTTCATTGCAGACAGGCGGAAAAATCCGTGACAGAAGTTGCAGCGGCCCTGTGCTCAGCAGCAGATACAAAAATCCCAGCTTGGATAACCAAGTTGGGATTTTTTGAACCCTTTCTGTATGGACTCCGGGGCCGCCTGCTTTCTCGCCTGAGCGCGGCTATACCCGGAAGCGGTCGTAGTCGGCGCAGCAGTCCAGACACAGCTTCTTTCCGCCGGCCAGGCGAATCCAGTTGGCTCCCGTGGTCTCGCCGCAGCAGTCGCAGACGTAGGAGTCAAAGAGTCTGGCCGTCTCCGGCAGGGAGATGACCGTGGGCTTCACGTCAAACATCTGTGCCGGCTCGCAGCTCTGATAGTAAGCAAAGGACTCCTGCCGGGTCATGGGGCCGGGATTGGGCTTCAGCACCAGCCGCACGGACTTGCCGGTCTTCCGGTTGTAGAAGGAGAAGGCCTGCTTGCCCCGCATGTGAAACAGCAGATTCCCCTTTCCCACGGTGCAGCCCAGGATCACCTGAATGGCGTCCACCCCGCAGGCGTCGTTTTCACTGACGCAGACCACCTGCTCATCCTGGGAGAAGGACAGCTCCAGCAGCTCCACGGCGTACAGGACCGCCTTATATCCGATGGTCAGGCCGCCGCAGACGTGGCCGTGGAAGGCCACGCATTTTTCCCACAATGCCTTGTTCTCATCCATGTTTCTTTCCTCCCTTATTGACTGTCCCAGTCCATGGTCACAACGGTGGTGGTGATGGTCTCCCGGACCGTCCCATTTTCTGCCAGACCGGCCAGATAACGCATCAGGATATCCGCCTCCTCCGGCGTGATCTCCCGGCGCAGCTTTGCCCGCTGGAGCACCCACCGGAATTGCTTTTCCAGAGGCTTTTCCGCGATCCATGTCTCCTTGTGGTAAGCGATGTTGGGTTCCAGTCCATGCTGCCACAGGTAGGCAAAGGCCCAGGCCACGGTGTTGTCCCGCTCCTGGGGCGCGGGATAAATGCCGATCCGCTCCAGCGCGGCGTTCAGCACCGCGTCCCACCGGCGGGTGTTGACCTGGAAAAAGCAGGTCTTTCCCGCGCAGCGGACCATTTTGTCAAAGGTATCGTAGTCGCTGACCGCTGGGGTGTGGTGGGCAAAGACCACGTCAAAGGCCCCCTCCCAGCCCAGCCGGGCCGGATCGGCCCTGTGCCAGTCCAGGCAGGTGAAGGACACATTGTCCAATCCCATGGAGGCCGCCCGCTCCGACGCCCCGCGGATCATCTTTTCCGACAGGTCGCATCCAAGGCCCTGCCCGATGTACGGCGCCAGGGCCAGGGTATAGGCACCCGCGCCGCAGCCAATGTCCAGCACCCGGGCATCCTTGTTAAGGCACCCGCGCCGCAGCATCCGCTGTAAGAATTCGTCCCGCTGCGGATCGGGAAGGGGCCTTTGGACGTAGTCCTCCGCCGCGTCGTCCCACATTTTCCGATGCACGTCGGCCCGGAAGTCCGATTTCCAGAATTCTCTCAGTTCCATAGTTCAATCCTCCACCAGGACCACATGATGGTCCCCCACCCGCGCCACCCGGGCTCGGACCCCGTAGACATCCCAAAACGCCTGTTCGTCCAGGATCTCATGGCCGCCCTCCCGGTACACCTCGCCCTGACGCAAAAGCAGAAATTTGTCGCAGAACTTCAGGGCCAGGGACAAGTCGTGAATCACCATAACGGCGCTGAGGCCGTCCTGACGGCACAGCTCCCCCACGATCCGCAGGACCTGATGCTGGTTGCGGATATCCAGGGAGCTGGTGGGCTCGTCCAAAAGCAATATCTTCGGCTGCTGCGCCAGAGCCCGGGCGATCATCACCTTCTGCCGCTCGCCGCCGGAGAGCTGGTCCAGGAACCGGCCACGCATAGGCTCCAGGCCCAGCCGGTTCATGGCCCGGTGGACCATGTCGTGGTCGGCCTGGGTGAAGCCCCATTTCATGTATGGAAGTTTACATAATTATACAGGCGGCTCATGCCGGCCTTGGTCTCATAGTCCTCCACGCCAACCATCCGATCCGCCGCGCCTACGTAGCAGCTGTAGCGCAGAGCGCCCACGCCCACACAGACGGCCCGCTCCACGGCGGCGGGGACCTCCACCTCCCGTCCCATGCCGTCCGCAATGGTTCTGGTCCGGGGCTGCCGGGCTTCCCCGGAGGAAGCTTCGCTCTGCCCAGTCTGTGCCTGCGTGGTCACAGCAGGTGATTCCTCCGCGCCGCAGGCCCCAAGGCCCGCGCAAATGACCATGGCCAGCAGAAATCCAAGCGCTTTTTTTCCAATCATTTCGATTCCATCTCCTTTTTTTACCCGCCAAAGCGGCTGATTTTCGTAATTTCCCCATCATTATATGCGTCCTTCCCCCAGGGTACAAGCCCCCCGGGGGGATAAAAATCCGCGTTAAATGAAAAAACGGTTTTCTCCCCGGAGGGGCTGGCTCTGGGCGACAGTCTGGAGAAGATGACCGAGCTCTGCGGCACGGACTACACCCAGGAGGGTACCGGCTGCACCTACCGGGGCGAAGGCCAGCTGCTGTGCGTCATTGCCCAGAACGGCACCGTCGCCAGCATCGAATACCGGATGATCACCCAGTGATCCCGGACCAAAGCACACAGGGACCGCCTCAACCTCTTGAGACGGTCCCTGTAACATTTTCGAAAGGCACCGCTGTCCGAAGCGGGCCTTATACTTCCCAGGCCGCCAGCCGGGCCAGCATTTCCGGCGTGTCCGCGTCCATCAGCTCCTTCTCCCCCGCCGGGATCAGGCCCACCCGGTCCGGATACCGCCGGATCACCGCTCCGCCGCCTGCTCCCGGAGGCAGCTGCCGCAGCTGCGCAAAGGTCCAGGCCGGAAACAGCACCGGCGCGCCGGGTTTTCCCTCAAAAGCGGGCCGGAGAATGCGCTGCGGTTCGTTGACCGCCCCCAGGGCCAAGGCCGCCACGGTCTCCCGGCCCAGCAGAGGCTGGTCCCCGGGGCAGAACAGGCAGCCCTCCACCTGCCCCAGGGCCTCCAAGCCCAGACGCACGGTGTCGCTGCGCAGGGGCAGGTCGTGCAGGACCGCGGATATCTCCATCCGACGGCACAGCCGGGCCACCTCCGGATGCCTGGTGACCACCACCCGCTGCCGGAAGATCCCCGCCGTGGCCTCCAGAGCCCAGGCGATCATGGGCCGGCCCCGGAAGGGCGCCATCAGCTTATTGCCCCCGAACCGCCGTCCCAGACCCGAAGCCAGGATCACGCAGCCAAGATTCCCATAGGGCCGGTCCAGATCCACCCGGAACCCGTCCTCCCGGCTGTCCCCGCAGGGCAGGCCCTCCCCGGCCAGGGTCTCCAGCAGAGCGGATACCGCTTCCCCATCGCTTCCCGTCAGGACCAGCCCCGTCTTCCCGCTGCCGCGAAAAGCCCTGGCAACGCTGTCCGCGCCGGGCCGGTACCAGAGGCCGTTTCCCGCTTCCACCGCCCAATTCCCCCTTTTCCGGACCGATTCGTGTAAAATAACAACCAGATTATAGCATTTTGACTTTTCAAATGCAAGAAATATGATATAATGGTGTAAAAGCAAAATAAAAGGAGAATTTACCATGATGAACATACAGTCCTATGTTCGGCCCAGGAGTCTGGAGGAGGCCTACGCCCTGAACCAGAACCGGCGCAGCCGGATCATCGGCGGCATGCTGTGGCTGAAAATGGGCAGGGGTACCGTGAGCACCGCCATTGACCTGTGTGACCTGGGCCTGAACACCATTGAACAGAGCGAGGACGAATTCTCCATCGGCGCCATGGTCACCCTGCGGCAGCTGGAGCTCCACCCGGACCTGAACGCCTATACCCAGGGCGCTCTGGCCCAGTCCGTAAAGGACATTGTGGGCGTCCAGTTCCGCAACCTTGCCACCGCAGGCGGCAGCATCTGGGGCCGCTTCGGCTTCTCCGACGTGCTGACCCAGTTCCTTGCCATGGACACCTGGGTGGAGCTGTACAAGGGCGGGGTCCTCCCCCTGGAGCAGTTTGCCAGGCAAAAGCCGGACAGCGACATTCTGGTCCGTCTGATTGTGAAGAAGACCCCAGGCGTCTTCCGCTACCAGTCCATGCGCAACCAGCGCACGGACTTTCCCGTGCTGACCTGCGCGGTCTCCCGGCTGGACGGGCAATACCGGGCCGTCATCGGCGCCCGGCCCCACCGGGCGGTCATCGTCCGGGATGAAGAAGGGCTCCTGTCCGGCGGCATTTCGGATTCCAGCGCCCGGGCCTTTGCCGACTACGCGGCCCGGACCGTGGCCACCGGCAGCAACCTGCGCGCCGGCGCCGACTACCGCACCCACCTGGTCCGGGTCCTGACCCGCCGGGGCATTCTGGAATTGGGAGGCACTGACCATGGAAATTAAGCTCAAGCTCAACGGCCGGGCCATCACCGGCTATGTCGAAGCGTCCACCCTGCTCATCGACTTTCTCCGGGACCAGGGCTGCCACAGCGTCAAACGGGGCTGCGAAACCGCCAACTGCGGCCTGTGCACGGTCCTGATGGACGGGACCCCCATCCTCTCCTGCTCCGTGCTGGCCGCCCGGGCGGCGGGCCACAGCATACAGACTCTGGAGGGCCTCCAGGAGGAGGCGGCGGAGTTTGTGGGCTTCATCGCCGACCAGGGAGCGGACCAGTGCGGCTTCTGCAATCCCGGCTTCGTTATGAACACCATCGCCCTGCTCCGGGAGAATCCCGACCCCACCGACGATGAGATCCGGGCGTATCTTGCCGGAAATCTGTGCCGCTGCTCCGGCTATGACGGACAGCTGCGGGGCATCCGCGGCTTCCTGGACAGCCGGAAGAAATAAGGAGGCCCCATGGAAAACAGAACCTATAAAGTGGTGGGCAAGCCCTACCGGAAGAAAGACTCCATGCAGCTTCTGCTGGGCAAGAGCGTGTACACCGACGACCTGGTCCCCAGGAATCACCTGGTGGTCAAGCTCCTGCGCAGCCCCTATCCCAACGCCATCGTCAAGGAAATCCGCACCGACGCCGCCAAAAAGGTGCCGGATGTGGTCGCCATCTACACCTGGGAGGACGTACCACAGACCCGGTTCGCCATTGCGGGCCAGACCTTCCCGGAGCCGTCTCCCTACGACCGGCTGATCATCGACCGCCATGTCCGCTTTGCCGGGGATGTGGTTGCCATCATTGCCGCCGAGACCGAGAAGGCCGCCGAGAAGGCCATGAAGCTCATCAAAGTGACCTACGACGTGCTGGAACCGGTGCTGGACTTCCGCACCGCCAAGGATAACCCCATTCTCGTCCATCCGGAGCCGGACTGGGAGCCTCCCTGCCCCGTAGGCGGCGACAATAAGCGCAACCTGGTGGCCAGCGACTCCACGGAACAGGGCGGCGTGGACGCGGTCATGGCCTCCTGCGACATCGTCCTGGACCGAACCTACCACACCAAGGCCTTCAACCAGGCCACCATGGAGACCTTCCGGACCTATACGGAGCTGGACCGGTACGGGCGGCTCCATGTGATTTCCTCCACCCAGATCGTCTTCCACTGCCGCCGGATTCTGTCCCGTGCCCTGGGCATTCCCAAGAGCCGGATTCGGGTGGAAAAACCCCGGATCGGCGGCGGCTTCGGCGCCAAGCAGACCGCGGTGTGCGAGGTCTATCCCGCCTTCGTCACCTGGAAGACCGGCCGCGCCGCCCAGCTGATCTACACCCGGGAGGAATCCCTGATCGCCGGCTCTCCCCGGCATGAGATGCAGATCCGGGTCCGCCTGGGCGCGGATAAAAACGGTAAGATCCGTGCATTGGATCTTTACACCCTGTCCAACACCGGCGCCTACGGCGAGCACGGCCCCACCACCGTGGGCCTGTCGGGCCACAAGTCCATCCCCCTGTACACCGGCAGTCTGGAGGCCTTCCGCTTCAGCTACGACGTGGTCTATACCAACCACCAGTCCGCCGGGGCCTACCGCGGCTACGGCGCGACCCAGGGTATTTTCGCCCTGGAGACCACGGTCAACGAGCTGGCCGAGCGGCTGGGCATGGACCCCACGGTCCTGCGGGACAGGAACATGGTCAAAGAGGGCATGATTATGCCCGCCTACTACAGCGAGCCCGCCAACGCCTGCGCCCTGGACCGCTGCATGGAGCACTGCCGCCGGATCTTCCACTGGGACGAAAAGTACCCCGTCCGGGACATGGGCAACGGCAAAGTCCGCGCCGCCGGTGTGGCCATGGCCATGCAGGGCTCCTGCATCTCCGGTCTGGACGTAGGCTCCGCCGCCCTGACGCTCAGCGACGACGGCACCTACAACCTGGTCATCGGCGCGGCGGATATGGGCACGGGCTGCGATACCATTCTGGCCCAGATGGTGGCCGAGAACATGGACTGCGGCTATGACGACGTGGCGGTCTTCGGCGCGGACACCGACGTGTCCCCCTACGACTCCGGCTCCTACGCCTCCTCCACCACCTACATCACCGGCATGGCCGTGGAAAAGGCCTGTAACCAGCTCAAAGCCCAGATCCGCGCCGTGGCCGCCGGGATGATGGGCTGCGCCCCGGAAGAGGTGGTCTTCGAAGGCTCTCATGTCCGGCGGATCGGCTCCAACCAGACCGTCAGCCTCAAGGACATCTCCTACAAAGCCCAGCTGTTCAACGACCAGCCCGTGCAGACCACCGCCACCCACACCTCTCCCATCTCGCCCCCGCCCTTTATGGTGGGCATGGTGGAGATCGAGCTGGACAAGGAAACCGGCCAGCTCACGGTTCTGGATTATATGGCCGTGGTGGACTGCGGCACTCCCATCAACCCGGCGCTGGCCCGAATCCAGACCGAGGGCGGCATCGTCCAGGGCATCGGACACACCCTCATGGAGAACGTGACCTACGATGACCGGGGCAAGCCCATGGAGTCCTCCCTCATGCAGTACAAGCTGCCCACCCGGCTGGACATGGGCAGGCTGCGGGTGGAGTTTGAGCACAGCTACGAACCCACCGGCCCCTTCGGCGCCAAATCCATCGGCGAGATTGTCATCAACACCCCGGCGCCTGCCATCGCCCACGCCATCTACCGGGCCACCGGCGTCTGGCACCGGGAGCTTCCCATCACCGCGGAGAAGATCGTCTTCTCCAAGCCGGAATAAACATCCATCCGCGCCCCGAAGGCAGTACCTTTGGGGCGCGTGGCTATGTCATACGGATCTTCCATGATAAACTTCCATTCTTCGGAATGAAAGTTTTTTATGAAAGATCAAAAGGAGGCATGGTTTCCTGGTTTTTCCAAAAGTGAAGCGCAGTCACCGCAGCTTTCTTGGCAAAAATCTTCGATTTTTGACTGAGAGGTTTGGGCATTGCGTTTTAAGTGAAGTGCTGAGACAGCGGTAAGTGCTCCCCGACCCCTGCCGGGGGCCTTCCTTTCTTGTCCCGCACAGAAATGCCAGCAAAGAACGCGGCCAGGGG